>CADCCB010000045.1 GCA_902799905.1 uncultured Prevotellaceae bacterium | reverse complement strand
TTATGCCATGCTTCTACTAATTGCAAATCCAAATGATTCGCCGATGCGCCGATTCGCCGATGCGCCTTGGTTGGCAAAAAGTGGGGAAAAGATTTGGCGGTTTGCCTTTTTTCTACTACTTTTGTATGCAAATTACATACTACCTTGACATGAAGACAATGAACCGTTTACTTAACATGGCGCCTAAAGGGGTAAAATTACCCCCCCCCAACTTCGTTATGTGACAATAATATAAGTAGATACAAGTCTCACAGGTTAGCCACGCCTCCCCTGCTGCATCAGGCATACGCCTTTTGTGGCAGGGCTTCTCTATGAACACGGCCTGAAGAGTGAAGACAATGTTATACTGGAGATACTGAAGGGCCTATGCCAACCATGTAGAAGAGCATCTGCGGACATTTAGAAAAGTAACGAACACGAAGAAATCCTTTTCAATAGTTTACGTTACGCCCTTCGGATTATATAATAATATGTACGCGAATTTCACCATAGGCAAAAGAAAAACGAGTTACATCTCTATAACTCGTTGATTTTCAGAGTAGCGGGAGCCGGGATTGAACCGGCGACCTCATGATTATGAATCATGCGCTCTAACCAGCTGAGCTATCCCGCCATCTGCTCGTAAGCGGGTGCAAAGGTACTGCTTTAAATTGTGAATTGTGAATTGTGAATTAAAAATTTTATGCGGCTTAACATTTTTTATGAATCTGCTCCATTCTTTCCCTGCATTGCCTGCACGTATAGTTAAAAAAAACAAAGGTGGCAGCAAATAATCATCATTTATCTATTGTCGATTATTAATTCTTCGTACCTTTGAGAGAACCTCGAAGGTACTTGCGTTCGACAAAAAAAACAAAAAATGGTGTTTTTGTTTTGTTTTGTTCTCACTTCTTCGTACCTTTGTAGCCGAAAAGGCTATTAACACCCCTGCGAGGGACACTATCTGAGAATGATATGCGGAAACAAAGATTAAACCTGGAATATCCACTGACAGCACGAAAGCCAGACCTGCTTTGGCAACTTATCAGTACCGACCACGGCCTGGAGCGGTGGCTGGCCGACAGGGTGGTTGAGGAAGACAACGTCCTCCACCTCACTTGGGGCGAACCGTGGGGCGAACATCACACCATGCATGCCCGCATCGTGGAACGTGAGAAGAACAGTCACCTTCGCCTGCAATGGACTGACGAGGAGGAGCCGGAGGCCTACTGGGAAATGCGTATCGGCAAAAGTGAACTGACGGAGGAACTCTGTCTCTGCGTGGTGGACTATGCCATGGCCGAAGACCTGGACGACCTGCATGAGTTGTGGGACGGCAACCTGGACCGCCTGCATCAGTCCAGCGGGTTCTAACATCATGCTTAGAATAAAGAAATTAGACATCTTCATTGCCAAACAGTTCGGACTGCTGTTTGTGGGAACATTCTTCATCTGCCAGTTTGTGCTGATGATGCAGTTCCTGTGGCGCTACGTGGACGACCTGATAGGCAAGGGCCTGTCGCTGGACATCCTGGCACAGTTCTTCTGGTACATGGGTCTGATGCTGATGCCGCAGGCATTCCCCCTGGCCATCCTGCTGTCGTCGCTCATCGCCTACGGTAACCTGGGCGAGAGCAGCGAACTGACTGCCATCAAGGCGGCCGGCATTTCGCTGATGCAGTCGATGCGGTCGCTCATCGTCATCGTCATCATCGTGGCAGGCATCTCCTACTACTTCCAGGACGTCATCGGACCGAAGGCCAACAAGCAGTTTGCCCAACTGCTGATATCCATGAAGCAGAAGAGCCCTGAACTGGAGATACCTGAGGGCATCTTCTACGACGGTCTGCCCAACACCAACCTGTATGTGCAGAAGAAAGACATGCAGACGGGCAAACTCTACAACATCATGATCTACCGCCAGTCGGGCTCGTACGAAGACCAGGCCATCATCCTGGCCGACTCGGGCATGCTGCAGTCGACGGCAGAGAAGAAGCACCTGCTGCTGACGCTGTGGAGCGGCGAGTGGTTTGAGAACATGCGCTCGCAGGACATCGGCGGAACGGCAGAGGTGCCCTACCGGCGCGAGACCTTCGGACACAAACAGATACTGATAGACTTCGACAGCGGCTTCAACCTGGCCGATGCCGACGGACTGAACAGCAACGCCAAGGCGAAGAGCACGAAGAAGATTCTGCAGGACCTGGACTCCATCAAGCACTATAACGACTCGGTGGGCATACAATACTACAAGGAGGCACAGATGTACACCCTGCGTACGCCAATGCTGACCGAGGCCGACTCGGCCAAACTGGAGACCCTCACCCCAGAAGAGATACCCAACTTCGACACGCTCTATGCCCACCTGGACGAGTCGAGGCAGAGAGAGGTGATCACTACCGCTGCCCGCAACGCGCAGGCCGTGATGAACGACCTGGCGATGAAGTCGGACTACGTGTTCTACCTGCATCGCCAGACGCGCTTCCACCAGATCGAGGTGGTCAACAAGTTCACGCTGGCCCTCTCGTGCATCATCTTCTTCTTCATAGGAGCGCCCCTGGGAGCCATCATCCGCAAGGGCGGTCTCGGCGTGCCCGTCATCATCTCGGTCATCGTGTTCATCGTCTACTACATCTTCGAGAACTCAGGCATGCGCATGGCACGCGACGACAACTGGACGGTATGGTTCGGCACGAGCATCTCGACAATGGTGCTGACACCGCTGGCCATCTTCTTCACCTACAAGGCCAACAACGACTCGACGGTATTCAACATCGACGCCTACCGCCTGCTGATGATGCGGATGCTGGGTCTGCGCCAGAAGAGGAACATCACCCGCAAGGAGGTGATCATCGAAGACCCGAAGTACCAGCAGGACGCTGAGGCACTGGCGCAGATCAACGGTGAGATCACCAAGTACTCAGAGGATCACAAACTGCTGCACTGGCCCAACCCCGTCAAGGTGTTCTTCCGTCCTGGCGACGACCACGACATCGAGCGCATCAACCTCATGCTGGAGACAGCCATCGAAGACCTGTCGTACACACGCGATAAGGTCATACTATACGAACTGAACCACTACCCCATCCTGGCCACTCACGCCCACACCAGGCCCTTCCGCCGCAAGTGGATGAACATTGCCGCAGGACTCATCCTGCCGCTGGGCGTCTTCTTCTATTTCCGCATGTTGCGATTCAGATTCCGTCTCTACAGAGACCTGCGCGACATCAACTCAGCAAGCAATAAAATCATAGAACAAATATCCACCTTCAAAGACAAGAAATGAGCGAATTCAAACTGAACACCATAACCGAGGCCGTCGATGATTTCCGCGATGGCAAGTTTGTCATCGTCGTCGACGATGAGGACCGCGAGAACGAGGGCGACCTGATATGTGCCGCCGAGAAGATCACCCCTGAGATGGTGAACTTCATGCTGAAGCATGCCCGCGGACTGCTCTGCGCACCTGTCACCATCAGCCGCAGCATCGAGTTGGACCTGCCCCACCAGGTGCAGGACAACACCTCGCTCCTGGGCACCCCCTTCACCGTCACCGTGGACAAGATAGAGGGCTGCACCACAGGCGTCTCGGCCCACGACCGTGCGGCCACCATCCGCGCCCTGGCCGACCCCACATCAACGCCAAAAACCTTCGGCCGTCCTGGACACGTCAACCCCCTCTACGCACAGGACAACGGCGTGCTGCGCCGTAGCGGTCATACCGAGGCCGCCATCGACCTGTGTAAGTTGGCAGGCCTCTACCCTGCCGGTGCCTTGATGGAGATCATGAACGACGACGGCACCATGGCCCGTATGCCACAACTGCAGGTGTTCGCCCGTCAACACAACCTGAAGATCATCACCATCAAGGACCTCATCGCCTACCGTCTGCAGCAGGAGTCGCTCATCGAGGTGGGCGAGGAAGTGGACATGCCCACGGAATACGGTCATTTCCGCATCATCCCCTTCCGTCAGAAGAGCAACGGTCAGGAGCATTTCGCCCTCATCAAGGGCGAGTGGAAGGAGGACGAGGCCATCCTGGTACGTGTACACTCGTCATGCATGACAGGCGACATACTGGGAAGCAGGCGCTGCGACTGTGGAGAACAACTGCATCGCGCCATGCAGAAAATAGAACAGGAGGGACGGGGCGTCATCGTCTATATGCAGCAGGAAGGAAGAGGCATCGGCCTCATGAACAAGTTGGCTGCCTACAAGTTGCAGGAGGAGGGCTACGACACCGTCGATGCCAACCTCTGCCTGGGCTTCAAGGCCGACGAGCGCGACTATGGCTGCGGAGCCCAGATGCTGCGCCACCTGGGTGTACACAAGATGCGCCTGATGACCAACAACCCCGTGAAGCGCGTGGGTCTGGAGGCCTATGGTCTGGAGATTGTGGAGAACGTGCCCATCGAGGTCACCCCCAACGAGTACAACCTGCGCTATCTGAAAACCAAGCAGCAGCGCATGGGTCACACCCTGCACCTGGAGTAGAAAGCAAAGGTTAAAAAGTAAAAAAGTAACGCTTTTCTTTCGTATTCATAAAATATTTGAGTACTTTTGCACGTTGAAACTAACAAAACGTACGTTATATGGGACAATTATCTAACCGTTTGCAGCGACTGGCACCCTCAGCCACCCTGGCTATGTCGCAAAAAAGTTCTGAGATGAAGGCTCAGGGCATTGACGTGATTAACATGAGCGTCGGAGAACCCGACTTCAACACCCCAGAGCATATCAAGAATGCAGCCAAACTGGCCATCGACGAGAACTACTCCCGCTATTCGCCAGTGCCCGGCTACCCCGAACTGCGCCAGGCCATCGCACGCAAACTGGAACGTGAGAACCACCTGCACTATCAGCCCAGCGAGATACTGGTGAGCAATGGTGCCAAGCAGAGCGTCTGCAACACCGTGATGGCGCTGGTGAACCCTGGCGAGGAAGTCATCATCCCCGCCCCCTACTGGGTCAGTTACCCTCAGATGGCATTGCTGGCTGGCGGCACCCCCGTGTACGTTGAGGCCACCTTCGAGCAGAACTTCAAGATGACACCCGAGCAACTGGAGGCCGCCATCACCCCCAAGACACGCCTGATCATCCTCTGCTCGCCCAGCAACCCGACAGGTTCCGTCTATAATAAAGAGGAACTATGCGCGCTCGCGAACATTATATTAAAGCATGATGACCTCTACGTGCTGGCCGACGAGATCTACGAGCACATCAACTACGTGGGTCACCATGAGTCTATCGCCCAGTTCCCTGGCATGAAGGAGCGTACCATCATCGTCAACGGCGTCAGCAAGGCATACGCCATGACGGGCTGGCGCATAGGCTATATCGCCGCTCCCGAATGGATCGTCAAAGGCTGCAACAAACTGCAGGGCCAGTACACCAGCGGTCCCTGCTCTGTCAGTCAGAAAGCCGCTGAGTTTGCCTACACCCAGAGCCAGGAGTGCGTCGAGGAGATGCGTCAGGCCTTCGAGCGTCGGCGCAACCTGATTGTCGAACTGGCCAAGCAGATACCCGGCCTGGAGGTCAATGTACCTGAAGGAGCCTTCTATCTCTTCCCCAAGTGCAGCAGTTTCTACGGCAAGAAGACGGCAGACGGCAAGACCATTGCCGACAGCACCGACCTGGCTATGTACCTGCTCGAAGTGGGACATGTGGCAACTGTAGGAGGCGACGCCTTCGGCGACCCTGACTGCTTCCGCATGAGTTATGCCACCAGCGATGAGAACATCCGCGAGGCCATGCGTCGCATAGGCGAGGCCCTCAGTAAATTAAAATAAAAATCGACGGCAAAAGAAGGGAAAAACGAAAAAAGCACGTTAAAAGTCGTTAATCTCTATTGAAGTCCGCATTTATTTACTATCTTTGCGAGGTCAAAATGCCCATTGAACTCGTTCAGTGGCGTTTCGTCGCCTTACGATGCTATGTAGAAAGAACAAATGTAACTTAAATTTTTAATAACTTAAAACTCAAAAAACAAAACAATTATGGCAACTACACAAGCAGCTGCTCCTGCAGCAAAGAAAGCCCCAAAGGCTCAAGGTACAAGCAGTATCGGTATTAAGGATGCTATCTGGGTGATCGTCATTTGCGCCATCATCGCATTCTGCAACTTCTTCTTCAACTTCGGTTCTGGCAGCAACTTCGAAGGTGGTGATCCCGCCGGTGCTCCTCTGAACATCTGGGGTACCATCTACAAGGGTGGTGTCATCGTGCCTGTGATCCACACACTGTTGCTCACCGTGCTCTTCATGGCTATCGAGCGCGTGCTGGCTCTCAGCAAGTGTATCGGTAAGGAGAAACTGGCTACCTTCCTCGCTAAGATCAAGGCTGACCTGAAGGCTCTGAACTTCGACGCTGCTCTGCAGCACTGCAACGCACAGGGTGGTTCTGTGGCTAACGTCGTTCGCGCTACCGTCATGGCTTACAAAGAGGCCGACGCTGCTCAGGGCGTAAAGAAAGAGGTGAAGATCGCACGCATCCAGGCTGCCCACGAAGAGGCTATCGCCGTTGAGATGCCTACGCTCACCATGAACCTTCCTCTGATTGCTACCATCGTTACTCTGGGTACTCTGACTGGTCTGCTCGGTACTGTGGTAGGTATGATCAAGTCGTTCCAGGCTCTGGCACAAGGTGGTGGCGGTGACTCCGTGGAACTGTCAACCGGTATTTCTGAGGCTCTGATCAACACCGCATTCGGTATCGGTACATCATGGCTCGCAGTTGTATCTTATAACTTCTTCACCAACCGCATCGATAAGATTTCGTTTGCATTGGACGAGATTGGTTATTCACTTGCTCAGACCTACAACGCTACACACGCAGATGAGGCTTAATTTTGTCTAACCCTTTAATCAATTTACTACTATGGGTAAGATAAAAATTAAGAAAAACGATGTCTGGATCGACATGACGCCTATGTCGGACGTGATGGTGCTGCTGCTGACATTCTTCATGTTGTCAGTGAACTTCACGAAGAACGAGGTGGTGAAGGTCATCACGCCAGGGTCTACGACCAAGGCCAAGGTGTCTTCATCGGCAGTGCTCGACATCACCATCGACCCCGAGGGCCGCGTGCTGATGAGCACAGACAAGACCGTCACGATGCAGAAGGCGCTCGACCAGATGCTCAGGGATCGTGAGACTAGCCTCACCCCAGAGCAGAAGCAAGAGATTATCAACTTCAATCAGATTGGTATTCCAGTGAAGAGTATGCCCGACTTCCTGACGAAGAGTCATGAGGATCAGGTTAAGTTGATAAAGATAACGGGTATCCCCACCGACAGTCTGCAGAACCGCGAAGACAAGTTGAGTGAGTTCCAACTCTGGGTGAAAGCCATGAAGAACGGCTACAAGGAGTGGTACAACGACCTGTCTGACGCTGAGAAGACTGAGGTTTCGGCTACAAAACTCGAAATCAATATCAAGGCCGACAAGGATACTCCCTACAGTGCTGTCAAACTTGTCATCGCTGAATTGCAGGACATCAATGAGAGCCGCTACAAGTTGGTTACACAAGCAAAGAAATTGGAGGAATAAGATATGGCTAAGAAAAAAGAAAGCAAGCAAAAGAAAATGACCACCCGCGTGGACTTCACGCCGATGGTGGATATGATGATGCTTCTTATTACCTTCTTCATGCTGGTAGGTTCACTGCAAAAGCCTCAGGCCATGCACCTCACGATGCCTGCTAAGGACGAAAACATGCAGGCTGAGGATAAGGACAAGTCAAAGACCGAGAATACCATCACGTTGTATCTGGCTGGAGACAACAAACTCTATTACTACATCGTGGACAAGAAGGAAGACTTTGGTAATCCCGAATTCCTTCAGGAGACCACATGGGGTAAGACTGGTATTCGCGAGGTGCTCCGCAACCACCGTCACGCTCCTACCAAGGTGCTGATGGATGCCAAGGACCAACTCGACCTCTGGTTCAACGCACTGCCTAAGTCACAGCAGGAGGCTAACGACTCTATCTACAACCGTGCACTCATCATGATCAAGAAAGGTCATGTCGACATCATTGAGAATGGCGAGTTGAACAAGGCCAAGTATGAAAAGGTTGACAGGGATATGAAGAATTACGAAGAGACCAACATGGTGCCCACACTGGCTGTAAACATCAAGCCTCTGGATAATTCCAACTATGACAACCTGGTAACAATTCTGGATGAGATGCAGATCTGCTGTATTGGTAAGTACGTGATCGATAAGGTCAACGAGAAAGACATGCCAATTCTGGAAGGTAATGGTATCAGTCTCCAATAACCCATTAAAACGAAAGAACTATGTCAAAGATAGATCTATTAGACCAAAAATGGATTAACCTCGTATTTGAAGGTAAAAACGAGGCCTATGGTGCTTATGCCATTCGTCAGGATACCAGCAAGCGCAATCTGTATGCCATGTTGGCACTCATTGCAGGACTGGCACTCATCGTTCTCACGTTCCTCGGTGTCAACGTAGCACAGAATGCTATCGCTGCTGCCCAGGCTGAGCACGAGACGGAGGTGACCCTTGAGCAAATCGAGGAAGAACTTGAGGAAGAGCAGGACGAGGAAGAAATCGTCTATGATCCTCAAGAACTCGAACAACTCGTTGCCGAGGAGACGGTGATGAACTCTGAGAAGTTTACTGCCTATGAGATGGAAGACGACGCACCCGAGCAGGTCACCAAGACCCAGGACGAAGTCGCACAGAGCGACGTAGCCATCGGTGCTATCGACTATGATCAGGGTAGTGACGAGGCAGAACACGTGCTGAAGGTTAATGAGAAAGTGGTGGACGAGGTGCCACCCGCAGTAGAGGAAACCAAGGTGTTCGACGTTGTGGAGCAGATGCCCCGCTTCCCAGGCGACAATGGCGACGGTGCCGTGCTGAACAGTTGGCTCAGCAAGAACCTGCGCTACCCGCCTATCGCCGAGGAGAATGGTATCAAGGGCCGTGTGGTCTGCCAGTTCGTGGTAGAGCGTGACGGTTCGATCAGCGACATCAGAGTCGTGAGATCAGTTGACCCCTCACTCGACAAGGAGGCTGTCCGCGTCATCAAGGCCATGCCTAAGTGGATTCCTGGTAAGCAGAACGGTTCTTCCGTACGCGTGAAGTTCACCCTGCCCGTTACCTTCACACTCCAGAGTTAATAAGTACATCATGAACAAAGCGCGATTCAAGGATTTATTCTATTTATTCATTGGATTGACAATCTTTACAGGCTTGTTCCCCTCCTGTGGTGGGGGGAACAGGCCTTCTGATAATAAATATAAGGAAGCAGCACGCTATTTCGCTGCCGACGAGAGTCTGAGCCCTGTCATCGACGAGGAACTCGACATCTTTCACATGAAGAGCAAGCGCGACTCTATCCACCCGCTCTACATCAGTGAACAGGAGGCCATCGACAAACTGTTGAACCAGGAAGTGCTCCTGGTGTTCACCACACGAAGCCTCACCCAGAACGAAGAAAACATTATTAAAGAACGACAATACCGTCCACGCGTCATCACGCTGGCCTACGATGCTTTGGCCCTCATCGTCAACAAGGCCAATCCCGATACCCTTATCAATGTTGACAACTTCCGCAAGATCATGTCAGGCGAGGTGACACAGTGGAAGGAACTCTACCCCGACAGCCGTCTGGGCGACATCAAGGTGGCTTTCGACAACCCCAAGTCGAGCACCGTGCGCTATGTCGTTGACTCCATCATGCAAGGCACACCGCTGAAGACCGACGGCAACGTGCGCGCCGCCATGACCAGCGCCGAGGTGGTGGAATATGTGGAGAGCCACGAGAACGCCATCGGCGTGGTAGGCTCTATCTGGCTCAACGACCAGCGCGACACCACCAACCTGACCTATGGCCGCAATATCACCGTGATGAAGGTGGGCAAGTCGGAAGAGATTAGCCGCGAAACCACCTACAAACCCTCACAATGGAACATTGCCTACGCCTACTACCCCTTCATCCGCACCATCTATGCCCTGTGCATCGACCCGCGGTCGGATGGCGTACCCAGGGCTTTCGCCAACTTCTGCTGGCATCCCAATCCTGGTCAACTCATCTTCTTCAACGCCGGTCTCTTCCCTGGCCGCGCCGACTACTCCGTCAGAGATGTGGTGATCCATTGATTAAACTTTTGTAGAATATCTTCATCAAACACATACAACGTCTAACTCATTTCAAGAAAAACGAAGATTATGAAAGCAATTAAATATTTAGTAATGAGCGCCCTGCTGATGGGTTTCAGCACGGCTGCAATGGCACAGGACGGCACACCAGCCGACGTAGATGCTGTAAAAAACCTTGTTAAGGCCAAGCCTGCCGACTACGACAAGCAGATCAAGAACTTCGTCAAGGCCAACAAAAAGAACAACGAGAACCTCATCGCCATCGGACGCGTGCTGATGGAGGCCGAGGACTACGACAATGCTCGTCAGTTCTGCACACAGGCCCTGGCCAACAGTAAGAACACCTATGCACCAGCCTACGTGCTGCTGGGCGACATTGCCGCCATGAAGGAAGACGGCGGTGAGGCTGCCGTCAACTACGAGCAAGCCATCTATGCCGACCCCAAGGCTCCTGAGGCTTACCGTAAGTATGCCACCGTCTATCGTAAGATTGACCCAGAGGGAGCAGTACAGAAACTGGAGGACCTGCGCCAGCAGCGTCCCGACTACCCCGTCGATGCCCTCATCGGACACATCAACTACCTGTCGCTGCGCTATGGTAAGGCCAACGAGGCCTATTCCAAGGTGCCTGCCGACCAACTCAAGCGCATGGACTTCATCGAGTATGCCATGTCCAACTATCATGGACGCCAGTACGACAAGGCCCTCGAGATTGTGAAGGCCGGTCTGGCCAAGGAGCCGCTGAACGCCACCATGAACCGTATCGCCATGATGTGCAGCAACGAGTTGAAGGCATATCCCGAGGCTCTGCAGTATGCCGAGACCCTGTTCACCAAAGTCGACAAGGACAGCGTGACCATCTCCGATATCGACTACCATAACTATGGTAAGGCCTACTATGGCAACAACCAGTTCGAGGAGGCTATTGCCAAGTTTAAGGATGCACTTGCACTGCCTACCGAGGAGAAGGATCTGCATGCCGACCTCTACAAGGGCATCTCCGACTCCTATAAGAGCATGAAAGACTTCCCCAGTGCCATCGATGCTTACAAGGAGTTCCTTGGCGTTAAGGCCGATGCCGATGCCACCGACTATGCTGGCCTGGGTATCCTTTACAATAGTTATGCACGCACCCTGCAGGGCGACGAGAAGGTGGCTGTCCTCACCGAGGCCGACCAGGTATATGCCAATCTCATTTCCAAATTCCCCGATGCCGAGGAGTATGCTTTGTGGCAGCGTGGCCGTGTAAACGCCCAGATTGATGCCGACCTGTCAAAGGGTCTGGCCAAGCCCTACTTCGAGCGTCTGGGTGAGTTGATCAATGCCCACGAGACCATCGACGACACCGACAAGAGCCGTCTGTTCGACGTCCACTCGTTCCTCATGCGTTACTATGTGAAGAACAAGGACAACAAGGCTGCTCTCGAGAATGCCCGCAAACTGCAGGAACTCCAGCCCGAGGATGCTGAGATCAAGAAGGTGGTCGAGGCTCTGGAGAAGGCTGCAAACTAATTACAAATTGACAATTAACAATTGACAATTGACAATTAACAATTGACAATTAACAAATTGACAATTAACAATTAACAATTAAAGAGGGTGTGCCAAATTTTTGACACACCCTCTCTTTTTTTCAACAAAAAAAACAGAGAGCGGTGAGCCCTCTGTTTATGGTTTATGAAGATAAGTGATTAGCCCAGGCTGATAGCCTCAGAAGGACAAACACTTGCGCATGTGCCGCACTCAGTGCAAGCATCAGCGTCAATCACGTACTTATCTGCACCCTCAGAGATAGCCTCAACGGGGCACTCACCCTGACATGTACCGCAAGAGATACAGTCATCACCAATTACATATGCCATAATCGTTTTTAATTAAATTAGTTTGTAAATACTCAAAAATTGTGATGCAAAGATACTAACTTTTTCCGAACAATACCAAGAGTTTGGTATGTTTTTTCGACCCCCTGGGCCAATTTATACATTGTCGAAATAAATTCCGATATAATAAGAACGCAAAAAAAGCGTTATTTATTAGAGATGATAAGAAGAATAACGATCATAATCCTGGCATTTCTCACAGCCTCGACGGCTATGGGACAGATGCGTAAGGTGCAGAACAAGCCATATATCGACCTACGCCCCATGCACTTTGGCATCAGCATAGGTCTCAACCTCCAGGACGCAAGGTTCAATAATGTGGGGCCGCAAATTCTGGACGACGGCACCACACGCACCATCGTCTGCGATGCTGACACCTGGAACCCCGGCTTCAGCGTCGGCGTGCTGGCCGACATGCGTCTCAGCCAGCATTTCAACTTCCGCATCACGCCGCAGATGCACTTCGGTTCCAAGCGCCTCATCTTCCGCGATTTCGACAACTTCACCGATGGTGGTCAGCCATACGAGTCGACACAGGACATGAAGAACACCTACCTGTCGGTGCCCTTCAGCCTGAAGTTCTCGGCTGAGCGATTCAACAACTACCGTCCCTATATCATTGGCGGCCTGGCCCCGATGATCAACCTGACTGGAAAGGATCAGGAATACGTGCAACTCAAGCGCTTCGACGCTATGGTCGAGGTAGGCATGGGGTGCGACTTTTACCTTCCCTTCTTCAAGTTGATACCTGAGATCAAGTTCTGCTATGGCCTCACCAACAGCCTGAACAAGGGTCATGCGGACGAACTGAGTGATGCCAACATGCGCGTGTTCTCCAACAGCATCGACAAGGCTCACACCAGCATGTTCCTCTTCACGCTCTACTTTGAATGACCATTCATCATCGACGATTCTCCATCTACCATTAAACTATAAATTATGAACCCTGAATTATACCTCATGATCGGCGCGATAGTAGTAATGATTGTCGTGCTGCTTGTATTCTTATTTGTGGTGTACAACCGTCTGGTCATGCTACGCAACAAAGTACAGGAGGCTTTCGCTACGATGGACGTATGCCTGAAGAAGCGCTACGACCTTATTCCCAGCCTCGTAGAAGTGGTCAAGGGCTATGCCGGCCATGAGTCGGACGTGCTGCAGGAAGTGACGAAGATGCGCGCCAAGGCTGCCAGCGGCGACCTGCGCGGCCAGATTGCAGGAGAGATGAAGATCAGCGATGCCCTGCACTCGCTGTTCGTGGTGGCCGAGGCCTACCCTGACCTGAAGGCCAACAGCAGTTTCCTGAACCTACAGGAGCAACTGTCGCAAATCGAGGACGAGATAGCCCGTTCGCGCCGTTACTATAACGGTAGCGTGAGGGAGTATAACAACCAGTGTCAACTGTTCCCGCTCAACATCGTGGCATCGCTTTTCGGCTTCAAGCAGATGCCGATGTTTGCCGTCAGTAGCGATGCAGAGCGGCAAAGCGTAAATGTTGAGTTTTGATCCACCATCAGTTATCGAACTATGAACCACGAACTGAAGAAATACGCATTACTGACAGTGCTCCTGCTGGCCTGTCTGACGGCAGGAGCCGACCGTGGAGGCTTCCACTACCGTAACATCAATGTCACGGCTGAGGTAAAAAAGAACAATGAGTGGCATGTCACCGAACAACTCGACGTGGTGTTCGACCAGCCGCGCCACGGCATCTACCGCTACATCCCCAAGTCGTTTTGGCTGAACCACGACCTGCGCGACATCGAGGGTAATGAGTCGTGCATTGAGCGTTTCGACTACCAGAGCGACATCTCCGACCTGAAGGTCGAGGGTGCTCCTTACGAGACGGAAACAGACAACGGCAACCTGGTCATCCGCATGGGTGATGCCGACCGCGAGGTGACGGGCGACAAGACATACGTCATCCACTATACCTATACCTACCGCGATGACCGAATGCCGGCCTACGACTATCTGTTCCATACCATTCTGGGGACCGATTTCAACGAATCCATCGACCATTTCTCGTTCGACATCACTTTCGAGAAGCCCCTGCCCGATGATATCGCCGACCGTCTGAAGGTCTACAGCGGTACATTCGGCAACGAGTCGAATGTCATCGATTTCCTGGAGGTTAATGCCACGCCCACGCGGATTACAGGTGAGGCCGCCAATGTGGCACCCAACCACGGCGTGACCCTCTATGCCATGCTGCCCGAAGGCTACTACGAGGATGTGCTGACCGTCAACCCCTTCTGGCACTACCTCTTCCTCGCCATCACCATCCTGCTCATCATCGCCATCATCGTCTGTCATATCACGCTCAGACGCGACCATGTCACCAAGAGCATCGAGTTCTATCCTCCCAATGGCATCAGCAGTGCCGAGGTAGGCACCATCATCGACGATTCCGCCGATCTCATCGACCTGGCATCACTCATCCCCTGGCTGGCCGGACAGGGCTACCTCTCCATCCAGGAGGTGAAGAAGAACGGTCTGGTCAGCAAACTGATGGGCAAGACCGAACTCATGCTCACCAAGCGCAAGAACCTGCCGCCATCGGCTCCCGGCTACCAGCGAAAGATGATGAACATGCTCTTCAAAAAGGGCGACATGGTGCGGATGAGCGACATCGGCGAACAGCCCAAGGCCATCATGGACATCACCCAGTCGCTGAAGAACTATTTCAAGGGCGATCGTCAACTGACCACCACCAAGCCCCTGCCCGTCTGCCTCTATTTCCTGCTCATCATCTTCGGCACGCTCACCCTAGGCACCAACTCGGTTGAAAAGACCTTCGATGCTGAAGCCATCTTGCTGGCTTTCTTCGCCTATGGCCTGACGTTCTCATTCGGATTCCTCGGCCGCATGGCTCTGAGCGTACGCGATCTGATAGGTAAGACCTGGGTACGCACGCTGGTCATCATCGGCAAAGCCCTCTGCATGATTGTCGTCTGTCTAGGTTACTATTTCGTGACTGATGCCTACGGCGCATTGATGGGCTTCGGTCAGATCGCCGCCCTCTTCATCATCAGTTTCATCTTGGGCGAACTGGCTGGCCGGTTCACCATCAACACGCCTTATCGCATCGAGATGATGGGGCGCCTGCTGGGCTTCAAGGAGTTCATCGAGACGGCTGAGAAATCACGCCTGGAGCATCTGCAGCACGACGATCCCAACTACTACTACGCCATCCTGCCCTATGCTATGGTCTTCGGCCTCAGCGACAAATGGGCCAAGCAGTTCCAGAATATCCAAGTGGAGAAGCCCGACTGGTACGATTCCACCACACCGCTGACGGGCTATGCCCTGACCCACCACCTGACGCATAGCATCAACTCATCAGTCACCCAATCCATCCATACCATCAGCCACGACAGCAGTTCCCACAGCAGCGGTGGTGGCGGCTTCTCCGGCGGTGGCGGCGGAGGCGGCGGTGGCGGCAGTTGGTAAACTGCATAAACAAAAAAAAGGGTGTGCTCCTCCTCACCCTTTTTTTATACGACACCAAAAAACTCGCCGCTTCCACGGCGAGTCACAGAATATGGGTTTTTCTCATGGTTTGCCTTGTCTCAAGATTGGCTTCTTGAGGAAGTAGGCTGCCTGCTTGGGATGCTTAAGCAACTGGTCGTAGGTCAGGATGAGGGCTACGTCAGTCATGCTGTGCATCTTGCGGCAGTAGGCGGGAGTAATGCCTTCAATGTCGAACGTGGGGGTCTTGCCCGTCGTCCACCATGCTTCAAAGGCCTGCTCGGCCTCAGGGCCCAGTTGGCGCAACTGACGGGTTACACTACTGATAACGGCTGGATTGTGGGAATAGTCGGCCTCATAGAGGCGTGCTTCTATCTCTTTGTCTGTATAGGTAATCATAACTGTTAATTATTGAAAGATGTATTAGTTATTTAAGTTGTCTTCTTAAAAACCTTTCCGTTTTTATTACTCATTGATGAAGGAACGAGTGAGTTCACGCACCACCGATTCGCCAAAGTAGCGGGCATCGATTTCCAGAGGATTGAAGAAATAGCCCCATGGGTCTTCAGCAGTCTGCATCTGCTGGGTGTAGTTTTTGTAGCCAGCCTGCCATTCAGCAACGGTGTAGGGGTCGATGTCGTAGTTTTCAGGATGCTCGCAGACATCATGCTGGAACTGGTGGCGGGTCTCGTGGGCAATGGTGCTGATGGCTTCAAGCACCTGTGCGGGATCATAGACAAACGAAGCATCGAGCACCACGTTGCCCTGACCGTCATTATAGCCCCATGCACCCTGATCGAGCAAGCCCTGTTGGAAGACGACGTTGATGTTGACACCTAGCACATCGGCAACACGTTCGGCATACTCAGTCAGTTTGTCCTGGCGCTCCTGAAGATCCATTAGGCCCCAGCGGCTAAGCACTTCGGGCGTAAAAATCTCCTTGGCGGCATCGGAACATTCCTGTAGACCGTACTCACGGGTATCCTGAACTGTGGGAGTGTCGGGAGTGTCATCACCAAATCCGAAAAACTTGGCAATGTTGTCGAACACTTCCATGAAGCCCTCTTTAAAGCCGTCAATAAAATCACTAATGGCTTTAGTAATACTGAAACCGTCGTCAGTTACGTCGGGCAGTACGTCGCCTCGCGTCACCACGTCACTTTTCACATCGCTGCTTGATGGTACGAACTCACTCAGTTTCGGTGTTTCGTCGATTGATGGTATTTTTCCCATTGACTGATAGTTTTAAGATGTTAATAAATAAAATAGTTATTTCAGTTATCTCTCAGTATACCTTTCTCCAGCACTTTGCCGTTAAATGTCCAGCAGGGCGACTTCACCCGGTATGTCTCACCGACGGGCATCTCGTCAAGGTCATCATGATAGTAGCACATAGGGGTATCAGCATCAACAGTGACGGTCTGACGCGTATCTTTCTGCAGTCCGGCCTTGGCCAGCAGTTGCATAAAGGCGTTCACCCTGGCGCGTGCCGTTGGCTCGTCCCACTGGGCATTGTCGCCAGTTAGGGCTGTCATCCAATCCTTAAGTTGTTCGCAGCCATTGAAATGGCGGATGCGGTTGCCCACTTCCTGCAGAATGAGGCGACTGCTGTCTGCAGTACCCCGCATGGCTGCACGATGCAGCGGCTCGAAGCACCCAGCAAAGTCTTCAATCTTACTCTTGGCTTCGTCCACTACAGGAGCAGGAGGCAAGAACTGGGAGTCAGGAGCGGGCTTAGGTTCCACGCTCTGAGGCTGCTTGTTGGAAACCACCTTCTGGGGTTGTTTGTCACTTGCCGACATCTTGCGCATCAGCAGGAAGACGAGCAATATGGCACAGATAATAAAGATGCCTGCCAGCGGAATGATAAACCAGATAAACTGTATAACAGATGTTGTGAGTGTCATTATCGTTAGCGTTATTGTTTACAACAGAATTTTAGGTTTGTTGACCTTCACCCACGAGGCAGCATCATCGCGGTCGGAGGCGATAATAGCGTGGCCTTGAGCCAGCGTGGGGATGATGTCCTTCTGGTCGGGGCGCAAAGCCAGAGCATCGGCCATAACCTGAGCATCCTCGGCAGCAGCCAACCGGTGACAGATTTTGATAGTCGTGTTCTTCAACACATCGGGAATCAGCCGGGTAGGCACCTGGTCGATGACCATCAGTCCCTGTCCATAGGCTCGAATTTCGGAAAGCATATTGCCAAATAGGTCGGCCACCACCTGCTGAGGATTGCCCGATCCACTCTGATCGACACTGGGGCGCATGAGCACATTGTGCGCCTCTTCCACCACGGTGAGGTGCAGCAGTTTATTCTCTTGTGCTCGCCGCTGGTAGTCGCTATCGTAGAGATAGGCCGAGATACGGTATTCATAGAGGGCCAACAAGATAATAGACATGATGAGAGCGCGGTCTTTGGCATTGGCAATCTTTGAAAGGTTGATGACAGTGGTCTCGTTGAAAAGTTGGTGCCACGGGGTTGAATGCCTCACATTAAGAATCTCGCCACGCTTGCCTCTTGTCAGATAAGCGAAGCGCGTCTCCAGTGCTGCAACCAGACCATTGGCAATCTCCTCACTGTAGCCGCGTGCTTTGAGCATCTTACGGGCAATGGGCAGTACACCGTCGAGTTTTGGATAGTCGTCCAACTGGTTCATCTCACCCTGCAGGAAGTCTTCGCCGAAGGGCTGGGTCAGCAGGTAGTTGAAAAACGACTCGTCAATGATGACGGGCAGCACGTCACTTGTGGGCAGACTAGCGTTGACAAGGGCCGTGAGTTGCTCGCAGCGGGTCATCATATCGATAGGTGCCCCCTCAATGGCCGCTGGCTGGAAGGGATTCAGTTTGAGTTGCTGGATGCGCTCGCCCTCTAGCGTCTTCACGCCAGGCATGAAGATGTTGACCTTACGTCCGGCCTGCCGCTGTTTGATGGCCCATCGCACATACTCGTCCTTGGCAGGCTCGATGATGAGCATGGGTATCTGGCGGTCGAGCACAGTATTAATCATGGTCTTACAGGTGGTGGTCTTACCGCATCCAGTACTGCCCACCACTAGAGCATGACGCACCAGGGCGTTGATATCTATCTTGTAGGAGTTTTTCTTCTGCACAATGCCAGTATCCACGATGTGTCCCAGTTCAAGGGTGTCATTTTGCGACAATTCGCCCGGATTGTTGGCAAAGCGTACTGAGGTCTTCACAAAGCGAAGTCCAGGTACATCCTTTCGTGGCAGCGAGGTGATGAGCGATAATTCTTCGGTGTTAAGCGGGGTGGAGAGATACTGGTAGGGCTTACCCAAAATGTGCCACTCATCCTTCTCCTTCTTCTGGGCTTCAGGGGTGATGAGCGGGATGAGCGAAAATTGGTCACGCACAGTGGTCAGCGCACTGGTACCACCCTTCAGCATGTGGATGCGGATGGGTTCCAGAAACGAAATGTCACCCGAATATACTGAGCGCAGAATGCCCAAGGCTGTGGTGACATCGCGGTCCATCTGACCCAGCACATAGGTTCCCACATTCCAGAAACCCAGATTGCGTCCGTGTCTCAGGCGTTCGCAATGCATATCGGTCTGTTTCTCCGTGTATTCAGCAAATTTGTTCAGGAAATCTCTGGTGACGCTCTCAGAAACCCCTACATTTTTACTGTTGTTTTGTCCGAACTGCCCATAATATAAGGTGGCTGCAATAGGACCTAAAGCAGGAATCATATTGGCAAACATACCTAAAATGGCACCCATGCTTATGTTATTCTGCCGAGAGGTTCCCATGCTCTTGCTTTCTTGGATGCTGGCATGTACCTCAGTATGGATGTCAGAACCCAATTTCTGGTAGCGACGGATAATGTCCTGCACATCGTCGTCGGACAGTGGGTCGGCAATCACCAGAAGGGAAAAGTTCACGTCATCGCCGTTCACATCGGTCAGTCCAAAGGCCAGTTGATCCAGGGTCTGCAATTCCTTGTATTCTGTTTCCTTTCTGAAAGAGGGGATGCCCGTCACGGCTCCCATGCAATTGTATTGACTGAGACTACTGGTCAGGTCATCGGCCATGTCCATATCGAGATTTTCCAGGTCAATACCGCGCATACTGTTGGTAAGTGCACTTCTCATTCGGGCTGCCACCTCTTTCTTATTACTGCCCTGCAAGCCCAAATAGAGGCGGGTCTGTCCGTTCTCACGCTGCAAGAGGAAATAGAGACGGCTCTGCCAAATATGTACCGATGAGATGACCGACTGCCAGCGGGTGAGCAAGTCGTAGTCCTCATCCATGCCGGGCTTCACGGGCAGGCGGTTGATACGTATCCAACCTATGGGCTCCCGATGGGCATCCTGCTCCACGACAAAGGCATCACGTTCAGCCATGTCGTTCAGATACGACCGCTCCAGCATATAATCAATAAGCGGATTTGTCAAGTCGGTGGGGAAGGTAAAATGCTCCATCTTTCCTTCCAGTTCCTTCAGTTTCTTCTGTTCGTTGAATCTGCCAAGCAGATCGCTGATGAATTTACCCATATTCTCCCTAGATTTGATGTTCTTTTAATTTGATGGAAGTTGTACTACACGTTATCTCACCGCTAACACGGATAATGCCATCGGTGCCCGCTTTGATAACGGGCTTCAAATGGAAAACGCGGTCTTCTGCAAAAGCATTTTTTACCACCTCTGCGCCCTTGCCCGCCATAACATCATCCAAATGGAAAAGGACATCTAGGATTGCAAGAGGAGAAAGTAGACCACCCAAAATGACGTTGAAGATAAGATGTTCTATGTCGCTCTCGGCTGGGAAGTTGATTTCTGTGCTGTGCAGACGACCGTCGGCAAGGCTTTCGCCCTGACAAGTCTCGCAAACGATTGTTACTGCCTTACGCTTAATAAATGAATTGCTCCTGGTGGAAATCTTGAAGGTCAGTTGGTCGGCATTGTATGGCAGTGTGACATTCTTATCTATGGCCTTCTGCCAGTCGGTGACGATGGTACCCATCATGAAACGAATCCACACATTGTTAGCCGTTACCTGCTTGATATCGAACTCCGAGTCGTAAAGGCATAGTCCCTTAGCAACAGTCTCATGAGCCCTTTGCGACTGCAGCAGGCGGACGGGTTCGGTCTCTATCTTCGTGAATCCCAACGATGGCAATCCCGCAAAAGATTTTCCCAGCAGGAAATCCTTCACGCCATACCACTGACTATGACCACCGGCCAGGATGACAAAGTCAATGTCTGACGCTTCGCCGGAATAGCCGCAGCGCTGGGCCTCAGCCAATGCACCCTGCAAAAGGTTGCGCCAAGCCTCCCAATGACTGCGGGTCAGACTCTCGAATTCCGCACGTCCCAGTCTGAAGGGATCCACATTGGAATTTAGTTCGAAGCCTTCCTCAATCAGTTCCTCCTTGTAGCCAGCCAGTACAGGGTGGGTGCAGATAGTTTCCTCAGCAGCGAGTTGCGGCGAGACGATGGTGTCTTTCCACTGGCTGATAGTGTCGTGGATTTTTTTCTCCCTACCCTTCGACAATTTAGGTGGCTGACGTATAGAGGCGATATAGTTGCGCACCCAGTCATCGAGAATAGCGTCAATCTCGCGTCCGCCACAGAAATAGTCGCAAGTAATCACAGGATAGGTCACAACATCATATATGCTGGGGCGCTTGTCGTCGGCCGTTGCTGACACTTTCATCTTGAAGATGGCAATATCTGTGGTACCCGCTCCCATGTCTACCATCATCACATTGGCCGGCACATCAGGTTGCAGCACCTTCTTAGCCTGCAACTCTGACAGGTTCTCGCTCAAACTAGCCAGCACGGCGGCTGTTGGCTCATCAACACCGATAACGGTATCGTTAGTACCGAATCCTGCCTCTATGGCGCACTGTTTCATAAAGAGCCTCACCTCTGACGGCCATTTGGCTGGATAACTCACGTAAATGGTTTCCTGGTCGAAGCGGCCAAAGGTAGCCGACTGGTGGGCATAGGTCTCATGAAGATATTCGAAGAATTTCTTGGTCAGATAGCGTGCTTCCTCCTGTTCCTGCTCGTTATTGCTCACGAGATTCATCTTGAACGAACGCTTCATTTCGCCTTTGATACCATTGTTGCACATGGCTTCAGCCTCGTAGCCGAAATAATAGTTCGTCTTGCCTGGCTCGGTCTCTGAAGGACGCAGGAAGACTAGAGTGGGCACAGTGGGATGTCCATTGAAAGTCAGGCTTTCTACAGGGCACATATTATTCTTGCTGTCGTTCTGAACTTTGACAACAGTAGTACTGGTGCCGAAATCAATACCTACAGATCGGATCATTAATAATAATTGTTTTAAGTTTGTTGCAAAAATAGTACTAATTCTCGAAACAATAAACATAGAAATGAAAAAAACAATTATTTTTAACTTTTGCTGTCCGATAAGAAGCGACTATACATAGATGTTTTTGTTCTCCATCGACTAATATGCAGAACATTACATCTATTTATACATGCGCACACACGCGCGACCCGTTGAACGGACAGCAATAAATAATTAGTACTCTTCAATGGCGCGTTTCAACTGTTCACGCCGCTCCTTCTTTGAGTTTTTCCTCCATTTCTTCGGAATGAGATACTTGATGAGGGGTAAGATATTGACACCACCGGCAGGATTGGCGGCAGCCAGTTCTAGTTCTTTCTGCGGGAGCCTCAAACGCTTGTTCAGTTCCCGATCGTCATCCTTGAAAGGAGCCTGTCCTACCACCACCACCTCTTTCAGGGTCAGCAGTTTTGACAAGAGGTACACCGTGTCTCTCACCTCCTCAATGTTGACAAGGCGGCTCTCGTAGTTGACATGGGAGAACAGCAGGCTGCGACAACTGTCTGGTACGGCAATAACACCCATGGAATCAGTCTGTACCGTCAGACCTTTGCCTACGACATTAGCACCATCGACGGGAATCCGTGTATCCCAATCGATGACAATCAGCCGCTTCTGTGCAGAAGAAGCCATACAGCAGAGAAGCGCTGCCAGCATCAAGTATGTACGTTTTGCTATCATCGCTGCAAAGATAGACAAACGTCCTCGTCCCAACAAATATTTTTGCGGTATTTAGGTTTTTCCAAGATTATTTGGCTTCACCCCATAAAAGAACTCTATAGTACTTTCGCTCGACCGCTTCATTTATGGTTCTACTTTCATCCTGACCCTATAGAGGGTGCCGCCCATTGAATGCTTGCTGTCGAACTTGTATTCAGGACGGTTCAGGTAGTTACCGATCTTCTGGAACGTGGAGGCATCTTCCTTATAGCCCTTGAAGTGCTTCTTGAGCAGGGCCGACAGATCATTCAGACCCACCCAGAGACCCTCCTCGCCGTTGCGTGGTTTCTGTATCACGCTCATCAGCATCTCGCCCAGGCCGTTCAGCCGCTGGTACGTCAGGTTGTGCTCCATGAGGGCGCGCTCCTCTTCCTTTGTCAGCCAGTAGCGCTCGCCGCTGCGTATCTCGCTAAGCAGTTGGGCATAGAGTTGGGCGTGGTCGATGGGCGTCTCGAAGTCGATGTCGCCGTTGATGCTCACGCAGAGGAAGCGGCGGCTCCCGCTGGGGTCTGTCAGGGGTGTCTGCTCGTTGGTCGTGCCGATGAACGAGGCGTAGCGGCGGTTCATGGTGTAGGCTTTGCCGTATGGCGGACGGTATTTCAGGTCGGCCGTCGATACGAGGTATTTCAGAACGACCTGCTGCCGCTGGGTGATCTTGTCGAACTCGTCGAGGTTGATGAGGGCGAACGAGGTGAGGCCGAGGTTCAGGTCTTGTTCGTTCTTGAACGATATGCGGTCGTTGTAGTAGTCCAGCAGGTCGCGAGGCAGCAGGATGCGGCAGAAACTGGACTTGCCGCAGCCCTGTCGTCCTATTAAAAGAGGTACGAGAGCATTGCCCGTGAGTTGACCTTTTCCCAGCCACATGGCCACCATCGAGCGCATCCAGATGTGGAAGAGGTGTGTCCACTCGGCCCATTCCGTAGGCACCCTGGCGGCCAGAGGTGTCACGCGGTCCTGTTCGTCCCATCGCGGCAGGTGCTCCAGGTAGTCGTTCAGTGGGTCATAGTGCTCAATGTCGTCAGAGTTGACGTAGCGCCGTATGTCCTTGTCCCAGCAGCGTATGCCCTGTTCCAGAGCCCGCATGGTGATGGAGTTGCGGGCCTCCTCGGTCAGATCCTGGAACGAGAAGCCTATGCCTGTCCTCATGCGATATTCTGCCACGCCACGCATCACGTTCTTGCGCAGTTCGTAGTTGGCATTCAGGAAGATATTGATCTTCATCGTCAGCAGGGTCTCTGGCGGTATGGACTTCATGCGCTGGATGCCCTTCCGCTCCATGTATTTCTTCATGTGCTCCTCGCGGTAGGCATTTTCGAAGACCTTCTTCACCAGGTCTGGCATGTTCCAGAAGGCAGCATGCAACAAGGCCAGACGCATGGCCGGAGCCATCGCCAGTCCCGTCTCCATGCAGTAGCGTGCCAGCAGTATCAGCGCAGCATGGTGCCGCTCGTCGTCATCGATGATGTTCTCCGTCTCGTCACAGGCCTTCGTCAGGTTGAATTCGAAGATGGTGTGCAGGTTACGGTAGTGCTCGTAGTCGGTCTGCTCCATCGTCGACGGCTGACGGCTCAGCGCGCTGGTTGTCTTCTCCGTCTTGGCATAGATGGGCGTGGCCAGCGGGTTATAGACCAAGGAGGGGTCGAAACTCATATAGCAGATGCGCTGCGACAGCGGCTCCAGTTTCTCGATGGTCACTCCCAACTGACCATTATAGATCATGCGGGCCCGTTCGTAGAGGTTCTCGTGAAACAGCGCGATGTCTTCTGTGGTATGGGGCAAGGCAGGGGCTGGCACGCCGTCTGCTGGAAACAGTTCGCCACGACAGACAATCTTCACCGACATGCCGTCGCTGCCGATGAAAGCCATCAGCGTCTGGGGCATCTCGGCAGCCCCCTGACGGACGGCTGCCGCCTCGTCATAGCCCGTCAAGTTGTTTACCTCGAGCAGCACCAGACCAGTGTAGCCGCGTGTCGTCCTGCTGCCCTTGCGCGTCTCCTGTTCCAAGGCGAAGCAAATGCGCGGCAGGCCCTTCGGCCAGTCCACATAGCCCGTCAGCGTGCCGTCGCTTTGGCGGCGGGCATGTTCCATCAGCGGCAGTTCCCTGCGAAACGCCTCCACCTGAGCCTGATATTCGCCGTTGCGTATCATGTCTGCCACCTCTTTCTGTTCCACGAGGCGCAGCGTCTCTTTATTCCTGTAGTTCTTGATGAGTGTAATCATTGTCGTATGGTTGTTATTTGGTTAGCGACTACAAAGATACAAAATAATTTCTGAACGCACAAATTTTTCTCGGAGTAAAATGATAAAAAATGGTCTAAGGTGTCATATCTATACTTAATCTGCTGATATATAGAGCGTTAAGACATGACACCTTGGTGCTTGAAGTGTCATGCAGGTGTCATATTGCCGTCATTATCAGCGAAAAATACTGTTATTCTGACTGTACTCTATCCTCATAGAAATGCTAGTTTGCATCTGTATTAACGCTCCAAACTAACAGTTTTCCCCGTTAAAACTGTCAGTACTAAGCGTAAAAACTGATAGTTTGCACGCTTAGTACTCTTGCAAACTATCCTGTTATTCAGATACTTATGCTGTTTATAGCCTCATTTTACAGCATGAGTATATCATAATATGACACTCGCATGACACTTCAAGCACCAAGGTGTCATGTGTTAATCATCAGTAAATCAATATATTAACATGGTATATGACACCTTGAGTCTATTTTTATAAAAAATGAAAATGATAAAATACAACCTATGCACATATATTCATAACTAAGCGGCATCAATTCCACATTTTACTATAAACTGCATCAAAGGACACCCGATGATGGGTCACCAGCCGTTTCAATAACCAATCGTCGGGTGCAGAGGAACCATTCTTTCTTAAAGAGACAAATCCAAACTCAACTTTTTCTTGAAAAAGCACGAAAATCGCTTATTGCAATAACCTTTTTCTGTGATTTTTTGGTTATTCCAATAAGTTTTTATACATTTGCAGTGGAAAATTAGAAATGTGGCAAGTATGGATACTCTATTTAAAAAGCATCGTATATTGATATCGCAGACAAGCACGGAGATCATCCGCGAGATGATGAAGTGCGTTAAATGGGAAAAGCAGCTTGTTTCTATCCGAGGTTCCCGTGGCGTAGGAAAGACCACACTCATGCGGCAATATATCAAGCAGACGTATGGGGTGAACGCAGGCGAAGCCCTTTATTGCTTGATGGACAGCATGTACTTCACCAGTCATACCCTGCTGGACACGGCAGAGCGCTTCCATCTGATAGGCGGTAAGCATCTTTTCCTGGACGAAGTACACAAATATCCTACTTGGAGCAAGGAAATCAAGGAGATCATCGACCTGTGGCCTGACATGAGGATTACTTTCACAGGATCTTCACTCCTGCAGATTCTGAACGCCGATGCCGATCTCTCGCGCAGGGTGCTCAACTACGATATGGCTGGGCTTTCCTTCCGCGAATACCTCCGTTTCTATAAAGGTATAGAACTGCCTGTGCATTCTTTGGAGGAAGTTCTGGAGGATGCCGATTCCATTTGCGAAGAGGTCTGCAAGGCGTGTCATCCCCAGGTATTGTTTGAGGAGTATCTGCGTGTGGGATATTACCCTTTCTACGATGGTGACGAGCAGGAATATTATAGCCGCATAGAGAATGTGGTCAGTTTCATCATCGACCAAGAGATGACGCAGTTCTGCGGCGTTGATCCCGCCTATACCCGCAAACTCAAGGCGATGATGCTGTTTCTGGCCAACAATCTGCCCTATGACGTGAATATCGCCAAGCTCTCATCGTATCTGGAACTTAACAAGACCACCGTGTTGAGCTATCTGTCAAGCATGCAGAGGGCAGAACTTTTACACCTGCTGTATGCCGACAACAAGTCGGTGACCAAGATGCAGAAACCTGATAAGATTTACGTCCACAACCCCAATATGCTCTGTGCACTTGGCTCAAATCTGAACGTCGGCACACAACGTGAATGCTTTGTGGTCAACCAACTGTCAATAGGGCACACCGTGGAATATGGGAAAACACAAGGTGACTTTCTGATAGACGATAGGATTACCATCGAAGTAGGTGGGCAGGACAAGTCTTTTGACCAGATAGCGGACATCCCCAACTCATATATACTTGCCGACTCTATGGAATTCCCTGTCGGCAAGAAACTGCCCCTCTGGATAGTCGGTTTGCTGTATTAAGACGGAAAGACGAAAGAGTTATGCCACAAAAAGGCTCTATATTCAACTTTCTCTTCTGAACTTGTTCAACGCCTATGAATCGTTATTCTCTCTCCGTTTTATCATCATAAGTGATTAAATCCATGAACATCTTCACCCTTGCGAAGTATTCACGAATCGTGGTAAGATACGCTCGACGCGACTTGGGGTCTTTGGCGTTATACGCCTGAATGTTCTCCACATCCAGCCCAAGATGCTCTGCCCTTCTTATCAACAGCGAGACGCCGACCTGTCCCCGTTGTCTTCGATTCCTTGTATTTCACAGGCAAGCCAAACATTTCCAGATAGACTGTATCCTTGAACAATACGCCACTTTGCGGATAATTGCGCTTCATCATTTCTGACTGCACATCCTTGCTGCCAAGTATCGAAGACATCGCATCTGTTTTCAAGGCACGCTGTAGTTCTTTATACTCCAATTGTTCGCGGCCAGCATACAGCATATAGAAAAGGCGTTGTTCGTCCGTTTTACATCGGCTCATGATCAACTGATGGTTGCTCCAGCCAGTAGCAAACAGCACGTTCGGAATTTGTGTCAATTCGATTGGCACAATTACGTCGTTTCCTATTTGTGCCAATTCGATTGGCACAATTGCTTTCTTTTCATCTGACGATTCTCGCTGATCAGATTTTGACAGGTAGTGTTGCATACCATAATGATGAACTATCTCGTTGAACCCCTGCGACGAATAGGTTTCATAGAACTGTACCATCTTATAGATTGTACGATAACTCCAACCCTTTGCTTGGGGACTCTTGGTGTGAATATACTCTGCCAACATACGCACAACGCCGTCACCCCAGGCTGCCTTCTTCAAACGGTCAGACACGTATGCCCCTACCTCCCAAAGCATATTGAGCGATTCATTATGCATGGCATTCATTGCCCGTTTCTTGTGGGCAGAGATGATGCCATAAACCGTTTCAAACTCCTCTCTGTGTTGCAAGAGGTTGCCGCTATCTCTTTTTTTCTATGTTTTTATCCATATTCACATTCTGTTTGCAAAGTTAATCATTTATTTATGGAATGGTTACAAGAACCATACCATGATTTTTATATTTGTGTCAGGTGTCTGTCCTGACATATTCTGATTCCATCTTTATACTATCTTCTGGCATTCCCTTAACAATGAAATTCAAGAAACTATTGCCTAAACCTGTTCGTTTATACAAGAAAACGCCTTCTGGATGCAACAATCTCCTGTTACCGCCGCGTTTATTTAAGCTTTCGTATTCTTTAGCACTTATTTTATCAACAAGTCCACAAGGTTGCAATTGCCAGAGGTGTACCTGAATTACTTCCTTATTATAACTTTGTCCGATTGTCTCCACAAGCCTTTTTTCTGTGGTATAATAACCTAAATGCTTAAGAATATAAATACTCAGATAGTCTAATTGATCAAGTAAGTTCATATAAATAGACTTGTTGCTGCAACCTAAACTATCAGGATGAATACATGCCATTATGTACGTGGCGTACATTTTACGTTTTTCTGCGTTTAATTCATCTTTAGCCTTCTGCAATGTCGGCAATATATCATCTTTGAATACAGGTGGGTCTACATAAAGCTTCCCATGTATCTGCTCTTCAACAAAAACTATTTTATCTTTCAACTCGCCCAACACATCAATAATGTTATTGACCTGCTGCATGTTTAAATAGTCACAAAAGCCATTTACCAATGCAGCCATAGGATTAGGATTGACGACAAATTTGAGGAGTTGATGTGAGATGAACTCCGCGCCAGATGTCTTTGATATTTTGATGTCGCACATATCCTTATTTTAAGTATTTGTCAAGAATAGCCTGTTTGCGAGCATTACATTCAGAGAGTTCCACCTTTGCTGCTTGTATTTTATTCTCATACTGTATCAATTGCTTTGCAGTTCTTTCCTGAATACTCAATTCTTTAGGTATTCTAATCTTTATATCTAATAACTTCTGAACTGACAATCCTGGCTGGGCGCGACCAGTAGAATATTGATTCAGGTTCATCTTGTCTAACATATACTTAAACCATAATGAATCTACCAAATGATTAGGATATACAACAACAGCGTGTTCTGTTGCATGGAACTGCCCATGAACCATACATACATTCCCACAAAGGGCACCTTGGCGTCCAATTAAGATATAATCACCATCGTTAGTAATTGTATCTGTATAACCTCTTAAGCCATTACCACCATAACATGGATATTTATATATATCGGTTGGCTGATCCACAATTCTATTAGCAGGTACAAATTTTCCAGCTTTCATGTCACATATTTCAGACAACCTCAATTCTATTAATTCACCCACGTAGTCTTTATTGGTAGATTTTTCGAAACACTCATCTATTTTCTTATTAAGAGTATCAATTAGAGCACCTTTCTCTTTACACATGTTGTCTTGTTCAATGTAATCTTTAATAAGAATAGATTGAATACTATATGGAATTAAAGGTATCTCAAACTTTAGGATTGTTTTTTTATCACCTCTTGGCATTTTGACACCTGTTTTCCCAACCATCATGTAGTCAAAGAAAGTATCAGAAGAAAGGACGATATTAAGATACTCATCATGAATATCGTCTCTTCTTATATTTCTAAATACAAGGACATCGTTAGAGCATCCACCATCTCCATCTGCCTGCCAAATTTTCTTCAAATTTGGTCTTATGTTAGAAATGAGGATATCACCTTTTTTGTATTCTGTTACCTTCTCGATATTTGGTACACCTTCGAAAGGCAAAACACCGCCACGATTCTGCAACATGTTATCTGTCGTTACATAAGTCGAAGCATCTATATCGGTAAGCGCAACTTTCGTTTTTACATAGGGTGCTATTTTACCTAATCTCTCTGTCGGATATTTTGTTTCTAACTTTGGATAGGCAAGTATTGCTTTCGTTTTAATGACCTTGTCAAAATCTACACGCGAGAAATCAAGCAAATCAATTAGCGAATATAGTTCAACTATTCCATCTGCTGATTCTCCCACTTCAACTTCCTTCAGATTGAAATTTGCCCTGATAAGAACATTAACCTTTGATTCATCATCAAGATTAAGCGGATTGAAGAGCGGCGTAATGATACCATTGACACCTTTTATTTGATTGATTGTATCATCATCGGCTTCTTCATCATCAGATGATTTCTTTTCTGCACCAGTATTAAGATAATGAATGCCTTCGTCCCCCTTTCGATTACTCCATTCATAGCCCAGGAATTTCTTTTCTTTTGCTTTATCTTCTGGACTTTGCATTACTAATACTGGTTGTGGATTGGTCGCAGCTAACATGAAATAGTAAAGTTTCTCTTTTTCTATCTCACGAATAAACTGGAGAGTAAAACGGCGAATATCTTCATCTTGGCCTTCAAATGTCTTTTGTTTGAATACCTTGCTCTTAACGAAACTCTGAGCATTGTCACGGACTTCTTTTGCTTTGGTAGCCAATGCGGTAGAAGCAGAATTCTTTCCCTGCTTGTGAATATTGAGCGCATTAACATACTCCTGAACGATTTCTGCATTCAAAAAAGTGTCTGTCAGTTGACCTTGCATCATAGCAACATAATCCTCGCGAGATACTCCTATCCGTTTTACATAATCATCAAGAAGGGAAGCATCGTTGTAGAATTCATCATCATCCATATTGCCAGCAAACCATGCGTCAATACGGTTTTGTATATGATTTGCCACGTCAGGCTCGATTGCTTTTCTTCTTAAGAATAAAGCAACCGTACTGGTATTTGTCTGGCCAAATGTATTAGGACCAAAACAACAGATAGAAACAATATCAAAGTTCTTTAGCAACAGTTCCCTTGTGCGCATATAAAGACCACCCTTTGTAAGAATACTTGAGGGCAGAATAATTGTTGCAACACCACCTGTATCCAGCAACTGAGCAGCGCGCTCAATGAAAAAGGTTTCGATGGAATTGTTTTTCTCCGTGTTGCTAACATACTGAGAAAGAGTAAATCTTTGGCGTTGTTCCTCACTTAGGGTTTCAAGAAAACCTGATACAGCGTATGGCGGATTTGCAATGAGTACCTTAAACGTGTGGTCTTTAACATCTGGAACGTCAACTAACGCATCAGAATAGTGAATATGTATTCCATCCATTCCATACATAAATGCTGCTACTTGGCTGACCTTTGAGAGTCGATAGTCTTTTTCTATGCCAATAATCTGCTTGTAGTAGTTTTCTATGTCCGAGTTCTTCAACTCTGTCACAATGGGCTGAATTTGTCGTGCGTATTCCGTCAAGAAATGCCCAGAACCACAAGCATAATCAATGGCCCTAGGGATAGAACTGCTTTCTTCTAACAAACTTCTCAGTGGCAATGAAGACACCAAGAAACGAACAATGGGTATAGGCGAGAAAAACTGGCCTTCACTTTGATGTACCCCTTTATTCAGGAAACCTTCGAAAAGGTCGCCAAGAAACTGGTTGTCTTTATTACTTGTCAGATAGATGCCTTGTAGCATACTAATGACATCCTTCAAGATGACCGCATTTTGGAAAAACAAGTCTTCGTTGTGAACATCAAGAAAAGCGAAGGGATTATTATTGAAGTATTTCAGTTGCCGGAAATATCGTTTGATAGTTTCTTTTCCCTCATCTGCCTTTGATGTTAGGAATGCAAAAGCATCGTCTATCTGTTGATTCTCTACATAAGTAACTTCATCCCCAAAGAACTCTTTCATTCCTTGACGATATAAGATGTTCAGACGGTCTTGCAAAGAGAAATAATCATCGTATGCAGCTCCCTTCCAAAGAAGGGTCAGCTCTTTGGCATTATATTTCTCGTCGATAATCTTGGAAAGGAAAAGATTAACCAACTTATCAAATGCATTCTCATGGCTCGATATGGTATGCTTTCTTAAAATAATAGCAAACTCGTTGTATTTTCGCTCAAGAGAATATTCATCTATTGTTTTCAAATCATCGAGACTGTAACTCTTATTGCCTATGTTAAATGCTTCAATACCTTCTTCAAGTAATCCACGTGTATTGAAATCTTGCTTATAAGTCTGTTTCCACACATTGAAGAAGTCGTCACTACTTCCCTGTTCGTCTCTCAATTGCTGAAAACTCCTTAGTTTATTGTCAGTTCGTAGATATTCTTCGTTGTCTACCAATGAGATAATGTGGTAGATGTTTTCGTATTTATGCTCCTTATGACCATCTTTTGTATATTCAGGATAGTCGGCTGCAAAAAGACAAAGATATTTGGCTTTACGATAGGTGTTGAAATAGCGGAATAACTGGTCGCCATTACGCAATGTTTTTGCCCAATGCTTGCGAAATTCATCGTCTTTCTTCTGAGTTATATCAGCAGTCTTGCACTCAATAATTAAATATTCATCACCATCATTGTTCTTAACGAGAATATCACAATATCCTTTGTCCGTTCCTGAATAGTTTTTTCCTTCTAGTTTCAAATGATGTGGTAAATAACCTATGTTAAATAGTTGAGCCACACAAAGGAAAACCACAAAACTCTCTTTTTGATGAGAATCATGTGTAGTATTTCGGTCAGCTATAACACCTGATGGATAGTTGAACTCACCAGACAGCGAATTGTATTCTAAAAAGAATCCTTTTTCATCAGTACCATAGTGTCGAGAATAGACACCTCTGTTTTCTGTGAATCCAAATTCATTTAGTAACAGAATGCTTGTGAAATTATCGTTTGAAATCATATAAAATTACTATTTCTTTTCTTTCTCTTTTCTTATATCATCTAATACTTTCCCTTTATACGAGAAATACTTAGCACCTTGATAGGCACCAGAGGTGTTACGATGTTCCTCTGGCATAAAGGTGCCAACGAAAGGTGAGAGTTTATATATGCGGTCTTCGTATTCGATACTGTCATCAGAAGCAACCTTTACAACAAGGCCCGTTGGATTGAAAGTGACTTGCTCGCCAATCTTAATGCCACACATAGAGAACTTAAAACGGGGACGTTTTACTTCTCGCTTCTGTGGTTCCTTGTGTTCGCTTTCCACTACAGGTTTGTTATCTTCGTATAATGTAACCTCGGCATCATCTAACGTACTGGCAATATCACGGAAAATATCGAGAGCCATCTGGGGGGCCACATTGAAGAATTCGCGATTTTGACGGATGCGCAAGTCGGTGAGTCGATCAATGGTTTTGTGCACCAACTTCTCAACCTCGTTATATTTCGCGGTCTTCATCGTGGCGAATATCTCGAAAGGCAAGGGAACGGCAGTATTATCCAGTTCCTTGCTCCTTACATCCACAGGACGTGAACTTTTGCCAATCTTCACCCAATCTTCTCTGAAACTGGGATTGGTTAGTATGTAAACGTAGCCAGGTTCTTTGTTACTCATATCATCTCAAGAATGATTATTGCGCAAAAGTACGAAAAAAGTAGCAAATAGTTGCAGTTTT
>CADCCB010000044.1 GCA_902799905.1 uncultured Prevotellaceae bacterium | reverse complement strand
TTGTACAAAGGCTATCCCAGCGATGACGGGAGAGATGAAGGGATTTTATCGCTTCATGCACATCCTGTCCCAATTCGGCAGTAGCGATGGCATCCGATTTGACCACTACAAAATGGACTTGGAGTTTGGAATTGGAGGGACAGTTTTTTGATTCATCCACGATTCATTCTGATATTTAACTTAACAGGCTGAAGTCAATTGTCTTCAGCCTGCTTTGTGCTTATAGGTTATCGCTTGTATGTATTCTCACACTCCCAGCACCACAGCAGGGTCGATATTCAGTTTGCGACTTATCTCCCTTCCTATTTTCAACGAGGGCTCGCTCTTGCCGTTCATGATTTCGCTGACACGGGCATTGCTGAGGCCAAGCATTTCTGCGAGTTTGGTCTGTGTGATGCCCATTTCATAGAGGCGTAGTTTGATAACATCTATCAGCGTTGGTTTGCTGATGGGATAGTGAACATCCTCATACTCCTCCACCATATCAGAAATCATATCCAACTCCAGATAGTTGGGATCATCTGCCGGAGTAGAGTCGTTGACCACTTTAAGCAGTTCATCAATTCGTTTCATCGCTGCTCTATAGGCAGCTTCGCTCTTAATCTGTGCCATACCTATATATTCTTTATGTCCTTAATTGCGTCATACTCTGAATGTGTTCCAACAAAACGGATATATACCGTCTTGGGGGTAAACAAAATCAAAACCACGAGGCGATAGTCATTGCCTTTGATGTTGAACACAAATCTCTGATTGCCAACGGCATCTACGCTATTGAACGTATTCTTGATATCTGCGAAACAAGTCCATTCCGCCTTCTTCGTCTTCTCGTACCATTCCTCTAATGCTGTCTTAGATTGAGGATTCTTGGTATAATATTCAACCAATGTACTTTTGGATATTATTCTCATATTCTATGTTTTTGGGTACAAATATAGTATTGATTTTCAAAATTACCAAATATTTTTCGGAAAATCTTAAAATAAACTTGGGGTGCATGCTGTTTTTGCTAACCCAATAGGTAATCTATGAGTCGCGCGTGTGTGCGTGTATAAACAGCAGAGTCGTTTTTTATCAGATAGTCTTTTTTCGGGTAAGTAAGGGGGTAAGAAGAAAAAAAGTGGCGGTAAATTTGTGACACTCGGAATAATGTTGTACCTTTGTCGGCTGGAAACCCTAAGAACAAAACTATAAGATAATGAAAACAGAAAAGACAAAGAAACTCAACGCTAAACAGCAGGCGTATGCACAGAAAGAGGAACAGAAGGGACGCAACGTGGTGAATTGGATCTTCGGCGTGCTCATCCTCCTGGGCGTGCTCTATCTGGTGTTCTCCATCTATAACGGCTAAGCCATGAGCGGAATGGAGATAGAGCGGAAATTCTTGGTGCGCGGCGACGACTACAAGCGCTGCGCACACAAGAGTTACCGTATCAGGCAGGGCTACATCAGCAGCGGACAGGGGCGCACGGTGCGCGTGCGTATTCGCGACAACCAGGGCTTCCTGACCATCAAGGGACCATCGCTGGACGGGGGGCTGAGCCGTTATGAGTTTGAGAAGGAGATCACGCTCGATGAGGCCGAGCACCTGATGCAGTTGTGCGAGCCGGGCACCATCGACAAGACGCGGTATCTGGTGAAGAGTGGTCGGCATGTCTTTGAGGTGGACGAGTTCTATGGTGACAACGAGGGGCTGGTGATGGCGGAGGTGGAACTGTCGTCAGCGGATGAACCGTTCGAAAAGCCCGATTTCATCGAAAAAGAGGTGACTGGCGACCACCGTTACTACAACTCTCACCTTCGCAAGAATCCTTATAAGTTGTGGAAGGAAGAGGGTTAATTTTTACATTTTATAATTGCCCGTAGGGCCAGTCCTGCTCCTACGGCCAGGGTGACGCCAACGGCGTCGGCCAGCCAGTCGAGCCACTCGCCAGAACGGGTGGCGGTGCAGTATTCTTGTGCCAGTTCGATGAGGCCGCCCATGAGCACAGGCATCAGCCAGGCCCAGAAGAAGAGTTTTTCCCAGTCGAGGTGGCGATGGCGGCGCAGGTACTCTATCCAGATGACGGTGCACATGCCTCCGTACATCACGAAGTGGGTCCATTTGTCCAGGAAGTCGATGTCGGGCAGTTCCAACTCCTTGGGTGGCATGAACCAGATGGACAGATACCAGACGAGGGCTATGGATAGCAGCGAGAGGGGGTAGTTTTTTATAAAATGCAGGGCAAATTTCATGATGACGTTATAATTTGCGTGCAAAAGTACGAAAATATTTATAATTCATAAGCCTTTTTCAAAAAAAGCAGCACGGCCAGGCGTGAAATTCATAATTATTGTTTAATTTTGCACACGATAACAGAAGAATTACAGCATGAATCAGGCAGAAAGAGCGAATTTCGGGACTAAACTGGGCATCATACTGGCCACGGCAGGTTCGGCCGTAGGACTGGGTAACGTATGGCGCTTTCCTTATATGACGGGTCAGAATGGAGGAGCAGCCTTCATCTTGATATACATCGTGTGTGTGCTGGTGCTCGGCATACCGTGTATGCTCAACGAGTTTATCATCGGACGCAGGGCGCAGGCCAACACGGCACGGTCGTATGCCAAACTGGCCAATGGCACGCCCTGGCGACTGATAGGCTACTTCGGCGTGTTCACCGGCTTCCTGATCAGCGCCTACTATGTGGTGGTGTCTGGCTGGTGCCTGCAGTATATCTATGCCTCGGTGGCCGGCCATCTGCATGGCGATGCGGACTATGTGAGGAACTACTTCGAGACGTTCTCGTCGCATCCCTGGAAGCCGGTGGTATGGATGCTGGTGTTCATCCTGTTGTGCCACTTCATCATCTCCCGTGGCGTGCAGAAGGGTATTGAGCGAGGCTCGAAACTCATGATGCCCCTGCTCTTCATCCTGCTGGTCGTCATCGCCGTGGCCTCGTGCATGTTGCCAGATGCGGGCAAGGGCATCAGTTTCCTGTTCAGTCCCGACTTCTCCAAGGTTGACGGCGACGTGCTGCTGGGGGCTCTCGGACAGGCGTTCTATTCGCTCAGCCTTGGCATGGGCTGCCTGTGTACATACGCCAGTTATTTCAGGCGTGACACCCATCTCACCAAGTCGGCTGTGCAGATTGTCTCCATCGACTCGCTCATAGCCATCCTGGCCGGTCTGATGATATTCCCCGCCTTCTTCTCCATCTATCCGCAGGCCGGCGAACTGCTGTCGAGCACCGATCCCGACATCGTCAGGCAGTACAGCGGTCCTGGCTTGGTGTTCATCACTCTGCCTAACGTGTTCCAGCAGGCCTTTGCGGGAATGCCTGTGGTTGGCGAGGTGGTGGCATTGCTGTTCTATGCCCTGCTGTCGCTGGCCGCCCTCACATCGCTGATGTCGCTCCATGAGGTCAGCACCGCCTTCTTCCATGAGGAGTTTCACATCTCCCGTCAAAAGGGTGCCGCCTGGGTGACTGCCCTCTGTGCCTTCATCGGTGTGGGATGTGCCCTGTCGTTTGGCGATACCCGTTCGTGGCTGATGCTCGACGGCAGGTCGATGTTCAACTGGTTCGACTTCTTGACGGGACAGATCTTCCTGCCCCTGGGTGGCTTCCTCACCTGTCTGTTCCTCGGGTGGTATGTACCCCGCACGGTGGTGAAGGACGAGTTTACCAATGGCGGTACGCTTCGCGGACGTCTGTTCGGCGTCTATCTCTTTGCCATCCGTTTTGTCTGTCCGCTATTCATTCTGCTCATCTTCCTTCATGAGTTAGGCGTGATATGAACTGGAGGGGCGTGCTTAGTCTTCGCAAGAGCGACCGCCGCGTATTGCTGGTCTTGCTCGCCGTGCTGGTGGCGGTATTTGCTGCGTTGTTCCTGCTCGACGAGCCCCCTGCCGCAGAGACGGCGGTGCCAGCGGGGAAAGATAGTCTTGTGACGGAAAACGCTGATTCCATCGAGAATAAATCGCCGCGCTATTACCGTGTGGATAGTCCCTCGCCAGAGCGCTTCGCCTTCGACCCCAACACAGCCGACAGCACCCAACTGTTGCGACTGGGGCTGCAGCCCTGGCAGGTGCGCAACATCTATAAGTACAGGGCTGCAGGCGGCATCTATCGTAAGAAAGAAGACTTCGCACGGCTCTATGGACTCACGGTCAAGCAGTATCGCGAACTGGAACCCTATATCAGCATCTCTGCCGACTATCAGCCAGCCTCGACACTGGTAAAGAAGGAGGAAGAGCAACGAGACGTGACGAGGGACACCCTCCAGCCAGCCTTGCAATACCCGGTGAAGATAGCCGAAGGCGAGACCGTAGACCTGAACTGTGGCGACACGGTGGTCTATAGACAGGTGCCTGGCATCGGCAGTTACTTCGCCCGTCGGATTGCTGACTACCGACAGCGGCTGGGCGGCTTCGTCAGCGTCAGTCAACTCGATGAAATCGATGATTTTCCGCAGGATGCCAAGAAATACTTCGTCGTGGACAATGCCCAGCCACAGCGGCTGATGATCAACCGGCTGTCGCTCAACCAACTGAAGCGGCATCCCTATATCAATTTCTATCAGGCCAAGGCCATCGTTGACCGCCGTCGGACAGACGGGCCCCTGCACGACCTGAGCGAACTGCGTGGCTCGCGCGACTTCCCTGAAGAGGTGATCCGCCGCCTGGCACCGTATGTGGATTATACGGAGTAAAAACGGGAGTAGAAGCGGGAGTAGAAGTGGGAGTAGAAGCGGGAGTAGAAGTGGGAGTAGAAGTGGGAGTAAAAGTGGAAATGATATGATAGGAAAAATAAAGATAGTGTTTTGCAGTCTGCTGTTCGCCCTGAATGCAGCAGGACAGGAAGCGATGCCTTCTGACACGATGGTGGTGGATAGTGTCAAGAAGAAACATACGCTGATGGACCGTATTCATCAGGTGCAGGTATTCCTGGACAAGAGAGCCAAGTCAAGCGTCGACCCGAACTTCATTGAGGTGCCGGAAAAGCCGTGGAGGGTCATTCTCAGAAACAAGAATCATGATGTCGACGTGGAATACAGTGATATCTTCTTTGACCCGACATACAATGAGTCGACGGAGTGGAAACTGCTCTTCGAACCGCCAATGGCCTCTTCCATTGGCATCTGGGTGGGCTATCGTGGTACTGGCATCTCCTTTTCCCAGTCGCTCAATAACAATTCAGGGCGCTATTTCTCCATCAGCAGTACGGGTGCAAGATATGGATTCAACTTCAGGTTGAGACGCTTCAATACGAGCAAGGCACGACTTACTGGTACTACTTACGAACATAATTTCGATAATCGTGAATCTACGGTTGACACGACAGGACTGGTGCAGTCGCCTGTATGGATACGCTCCGTCTATGTCAACGGATACTATGTGTTCAACGGGCGCCGTTACTCCCAGGCTGCCGCCTACAACCAGTCGGTCATCCAGCGTCGCTCAGCAGGATCGTTCCTGCTTGGTGCCACGTGGTATCAGTCGTCGTTCGACTACTCCGACGTCGCCAATGGCTTCTTCATGATGCTCGGACACGGCGTGCATCGCATCAAGGTGCACCAAGCCAACATCGGCTTCGGCTACGGCTACAACTTCGTGCCCTGCCGAGGCCTGGTTATCAACGCGATGGCCATGCCTACCATCAGCGTCTATAACCGCGTGAAGGCCTATAAGTATGACTTCAACTACGACTTGTCCACCGAGGATGACGTGGACGACTACGGCTCATGGAACCGCGAGACGAAGACTTGGGAGAACGGAAAGACGCACAAGTCACTTCTGTTTATCGAAGATGCAGAGATTGATAACGTAGGCGAGTATTTGGACTATTGGGACATGCCTGCAGAGACGACCTACAGCATGTTCAATGTCAATGTCGACCTGCGATTCGGTATTGCTTACAACTGGAAGAACTGGTTCATAGGTGCCCAGGGGCAGTTCAACAACTTCTCTTATAAGAAGGACGAGAACAGGGTCCGCATCGTCGACACCTATTTGCAGGTCTCCTTGGGCGTAAGGTTGTGATAGAGGCATGAAAAAAAGTGGTCAAGATTGACCACTTTCAGTCGGGATGAGGCGACAGTGCCTGGCGGAAGAATTCACGTAAACAGGAGGCTTCAGGAGATCAAAAACAAAATTTTCACATTTCCTGCGTCCGAGTAGCGTCCGAGTTGTCATTGTCGAAATCCTCTCATTCATCGCTTGTTGCTTAAAAATTGAACTTTATTTTAACTTTGTTTTAATCACACAAAGTTTAGTTTCATTGTCAAAAATCAGTCTTCGGCTTTGTTTGCGCCGGCCTGTGTGAGTTTGATTAGGTCGTCATAACGCTTTTTCCATTGTTCTATTTCGGCATCCTTCAATGTTATGATGCGCTCTTTGTCTGCAACAATTTCGTCCTTTAGGCGTATGACCTCGTTCAGGTGATCCACCTTCATGGTTAGGTCGTTGGATATGGAACTGTTGATGATGTTGTTGCTACCGCTAACACCTTCCCTTTTGTAATAAGATGGAAGTTCACCTGGTTCGAAATCTATAAAAAAATCGATAGAATGGCCAGTTTCTTTCATAAGGCCTGCAAGTAAATCAAGTGTAATGTTGTGCCCGTCCCGAAAGAAGGGGGCCAGGTTGTACTCGTCTCTTCCGGCGTTCTTTCGTGGTTTCCTGTACTTGAGCATTGCCTGAGCCAGTTCGGTGTATGCTCCCCGGTGCTCCTTGAGGTAGTCTTTAAGTCGGCTTCCAATGTATCTCATACGTCTAAGAGTTAAAAGTTGCAAATAAACCAAACTTTAGTTCAGTTTGATTTTGGTATTCTAAATTTAATCACTATTTTTGCAGCAAATTTAATCATTATTTTAATAACAAACAAATATTTGAGGTTAAAAATGAATATCATGGGAATTAGTTACTATTACGAGAATCTGCCACGAGGAGAAAAGGACAAATTCGTCATAGAAGTGGCTGATGCTATTGGCCAGAGTACTTCGAATACTCGCCTGAAGATGAAGAATGGACGTTGGTCAAAGACCGAAATTCCGATTATAGAAGGTATCATTGCAGGAAGGGGGTGAATATGTGCAAGGCGAGGAGGATAGAATTCTACGTATCACCTGATGGCGATGTGCTGGTAAATGAAGAGGGAGTACCGTATACAAGGCCGTACACAGAACAAGACAACAACCTGACTGAATTCGTAGCCGGTTTGATCGAGCGGCAATATCCCTCTGCATATCAGGCCCTGGAACTGGAGTACCGAGCATCAAAACCAAATGCCCGGTTCTTCCGATTCCTTATTGTTCACCGGTTCATTAGATGTAACTTCGGGAAATTCGACGGGTTGACATACGATATTGAAGGTGATGTGCTACATATTGAGGATGTGGCCTGCCCATTGAAATGGAAGGGTGACTGTCCACTGAAGGGTATTGTCTGTAAACCCAAGCCATTTGGCCTGACGAAACGGGAAACAGAAATCGCAATGATGACCAGTACTGGCAGATCGTACGACGAAATATCTGAAGAACTTGGGATCTCTCACTCTACGATTAAAAACATCATGCAAAAAATCAAAGAGAAACTGCGACTGAATACATCTAAAGATATAACTAAAATATTTATTACGACCCTATGAAAACCAAAGATTTTGAAAATGCCATAGATGCATTGAAGTGTAATATCACGATAGACGAAATCAAGATATTGAAGGGAAATGTGCGCTGCTGCTTTGCCCACAAAGGAAGAACTTTGTTAATGTGGGATGAAGTCGGCAAGGCGTTCTCTACAAACATGTATGCCGAAAAGGAGGATGATATCACCCCAGATACTCACACAAACTTACCATTAGAATGTTATGGTAGAGACTCTGTTTTTGATTTAAAATTCGAGTAGACAGCGAGAATATAACAAATAAATTATTGGGTATGAACGTAGGAGAAAGAGTAATTGTTGACGCTGCCGTCACAGGTGACGGTGTACATCACCATGGAGTGATAGATGACATCTATGACTTCGCAAGATCTTCATTTTACAGTATCCGCTTTGACGAGCCGGATTGCATGGGAAGAATGGGCACTACTGTGACCAATCCCGGATTAATAAGAAAGGAAACAGCAGCATGAAGAAAAGAGTGAAAAAACCAAAAAGGATGAGATTGGTAGTTCCTACATTAAGGATACTGCGTGAATCTATAGAACGTGGGGAAACCGGGCTATTCCTGATTAAAGAAGGAGAGAAAACGGGTGCTGGAAGTGTTTATATACGCTATGTTCTTAAGCATCGTCCATGGATTATTACATTTGAAGCAAAGAGGAGATATGATAACAAACATTGAAGTCCTAGAAAAGTATGAATACAACGCAACTTGAAATATTCGGAATGTCGGCTGACGAGAACCATTTCACATCGACACTGTGGGGAGTTCTGACTTTCTTTCCCGCATCGAGCAACAAATGGAAAGATACTTGCCGGCATTGCCTCTTATGGGACAATGCAGCCGGTCATTGTTCAGAGCCTCCCGGTTCTGCTCGATGTGCTGACTACGAGCGTACTGATAGGAAAGAAGGATATTTTTCAATACAACAAATGCCAGGAGTATGAAACTGAAGGAGGTAATAGATTTCCCTTACTACATGATGGATGTCGAAACAGGGCGGCTGTATAGTTGCTTCGACGGCATGCGTGAACTGAAGGGCAGGAAGAAGGGATCCGACCTGATATGGTTCAGCCTGAGGAGGGACGGCAGCACGTTCAGCATCTCGCAGAACCGGCTGTGGTATGCTGTGCTGAACGGCATCCGCACCGACCGCATACCCTCCGACGTGCAGGTGATACGTCAGGATGACGGCGAGTTCCGCCTGATGAGTTACTGTGACCGTGCTGAGCACATGAATACAGTGATAGCGGAGAAATCCGCCAGCAACCGCATGGCCATCCTGGAACGTCGCGCTAGGGAACTCGGTATCCTGATGCGCTGCTATGAGGATGGTGAGTACAAGGAGGCCTACGAGTATATCATGGGCATCAGGGAAGAATGTATTGCACGGTACCGCCGTTCGTACGGCGGCAGCAGCGACACCGTTTCGGACCTGTTCGACGCGGCTGCCGACGTGATGATGTCGCGTCTGAGGCTGCCGTCGTGCCGTATGAGTGACCTGACGAACAACGTGCTGAAGAATATGCGCAAGGAACATGGGAAGATGCGTCTACAACGCCGCGCCACAGCGGAATGGATGTATCGAAACGCAAAGAAAGGGTAAATTAAAATAAGCAAGGATAGGTAAATATAATTAGGAATATGATAGTATTACATAGTTTCTTTTATAAGGCGCATCCCAAATACCTGAATGAGGCTGTTGGAATGATGCGCGAAATGAATAACTGTTGTTTCTTTAATCATGGAGATTTTGATTCCTGGGTTGTGGAAATACGGAGAGTTTTACGAGAAACGACAGGAGGCCGTTTCGAAAAGAATGACATCCAACTGTTAAGGACTGACGTTCAGGGTGGAGGTCAGATTCAGATAGAGGTTAAGCATGGCATGGACTATGCAGCCAGGATTTATTTCGTGGTTGTAGAGAAAGCCATGACTCGGCGAATAATCACTGGAGAGTTTTTCCAGTTATGCAAACTCCAACCTACTGGAGATATTTTATACGGAATAAAGAGAGAATAATATGTACGGAGTATGTAGGGTGTGCGGTTGCACAGATAATGATCCCTGTTTCAATCCAGGTGTAGGATATTGCTGGTGGGTTGATGACAGTCACGAACTATGCAGCCATTGCGCAAACAAGGAGATATACAGTGATCCTGAGACTGTTCACTGTGTGAATTCTACTTGTTCAGGACTTTACGTAGAAGAGACGACCTGTGACCATCCAGAACTACCATGGTGCGATGACTGCCCAAGGTATATTAAGGATGAAGGAATATGTGATATGGAATATTAATTAAGATATGGCTTTTTGTAGAAAAGAAATTAAAGTGCGTATCGTCGAAGTAGAGACAGAAGGTGAATTCTACCCACTAATCTTTAATGGACGATCCTGCGGGAAGACAAAAAAAATGCAGGATATGATAGAGCATAATAAACAATTAGTAAAAGATGGTAAAATTGTGTTTGACGAATACGAGGAGGTGTTATGAAAGTTCCACTATATACAGTAACCGGAATCAGAAGTGGGGGGGGTAAAAGAGAAGACCTGAGCCTTCCCTGCAGCAGACTGAAAGCAGTCGAGTTGAGAGACTGGACAAGGAATATGTTCGCCAAAGTCGGAGTGTATAAAGATATCCAGATAAGAGAAGTGAGGAGAACATGAAATGGGTAGTAACGGGTATCAACAAACTGACTGGAGAGCGCGAGCCGGTGACGAAGCCGCACAGCGAATGGAAGACCAGGGAGATGCGGGAAAAACTGGCTGCACGTCAGCATTGCAGGTCTGCCTATAAGTGGTTGAAGGTAGAGCCTGCAGAAAAAGAGGGCGATATTTGGTAAAGGTATTTTGCAATCGTGAAGTTATGCATTACTTTTGCATCTGAAAAGACTTGAAACTATGATTAAAGAACATGTCATCGAGAAACTGATCAGCCTGAATATTCAGGATGTGGTTGCTGATTATGTGACTCTGAAGAAGAGCGGAGTGAACTACAAGGGCCTTTGTCCTTTCCATGAGGATAAGAACCCGAGTTTCTATGTCAGTCCGACCAAGAACATCTGCCACTGCTTTGTCTGTGGCAAAGGTGGAAACCCAATCAGTTTCGTCATGGAAAAGGAGAACTGCGACTTCCACACAGCCTGTAAGATGTTGGGCGAAAAGTACCACATCCAGGTGGAGGAGGAAGACAAACGGGAACCGACAAAAGAGGAGAGGGAATTGCAGGCAAAGCGTGAAAGTGCATTTGTTATATACGAACATGTGCAGCGCCATTTTGTCGAGTGTCTGCATCAGGACACTCCTGAAGCCAAGGCCGTTTATGGGTATGCCGTCCATCGATGGGGAGCCAAGACCGTAGAGGAGATGGGCATCGGCTACGCACCAAAAGACTGGCAGGACATCATCACCTTTGCCCAGAAGACAGGACTGAGTATTCCCATCATGAAGGAGATAGGTCTTATCAGGACTTCTGAGAAAGGCAACGACTATGGCTTTTTCAATGACCGCATGACCATTCCAGTCCGTGACAAGTTCGGGCGTGTCATAAGTTTCTCTGCCAGGACGATGGATGAGCATAAGGAGAAAGGCAGCAAATACATGAATGGTGCGGAATCTTTCTTCTATACCAAGGGCCACCACCTCTTCGGACTTGACACGGCTCAGAAGGAAGGCGCACGCCAGGAACTCTTCTACGTTGTGGAGGGGGCTCCAGACGTTATCAAGATGCAGGAGATAGGTGTCACAAACACCATCGCTGCACTTGGTACTGCCTTCACCAAGGAACAGTTCCAACTGCTGAAACGCTATCATTGCACATTGTGCTTCATTCCTGATCAGGACGGCCCGGGTATCGAGGCCGTCAAGAAGAATGGCCGTCTGGCCATGGAAGCCGGATTCCGGGTGACGGTAAAAGAGATACCACCTCTCGTTGATGAAGATGGTCATGAGCACAAGCAGGATGCTGACAGTTACTTCAAGCGTCCTGAGGAGGGCGAGAAGAATAGTGCAGAGGCACAGTTGGCATCCATCACCACAGAGGACTTTGTTATCTGGCTGGCCAAGCATATCTACAATGAAGACCAGACAGACACCGCCAAGAGCGACAGTATCCGCGAGATCTGCGACACGCTGATCCTGGAACAGGATGAGTTCACACGTAACGGACTGCTCGATGCGCTGGGTGAGGCGTATGGCCACAAGTCCCTGTGGAAGAATGCCGTCAATGATGCCAAACGCAGGCGTAATGAAGCAAAGGCAAAGAAGAGTTCACAGCGTTCAGGTATCGATCTAAGGAAATACGGTTTCTTCGAGGAGCATAACAGTTACTGGAGTAACGATGATGGTGGAGAAAAACAATGGTCGAATTTCAAGATGAAGCCCCTCTTCCATATCATGGGAGTTGATGACTCGAAACGCCTTTACGAGATTACCAATACGGATGGTACCACTCGGACTTTGGAACTCAATGCAGAGGAACTTGTATCACTGCCCAAGTTTATGATCAAGGTTGAGAGTGCGGGCAATTTCCTTTGGCTGGCCAATGTAGAGGAACTCAAGAAATTGAAGAAATACCTGTTCGACATTACAGGAACAGCCATACGAATAAGACAGTATGGCTGGCAAAAAAGAGGATTCTGGGCCTTTGGCAATGGCTGCATATATGAGAATGACTGGTATCCGGCAGACCATATGGGCATCGTTCATTTACATGATGCCGACAAACAGTTAGACAACTATTATCTCCAGGGAGCCAGCGACCTCTATGCTGAGGATACAAGTTACTTCTCTTTTGAGCGCCAGTTCGTCATGCCGGAAGGTCACAGCAGCATATCACTCCCGGACTTCGCTAAGATGATGGCCTCAGTCTTCGGGGATAATGCCAAGATAGCAATTTGTTATTTGCTGGCCACCATCTACAGAGATATCATAACAGGATATACAACGAATTTTCCACTTCTTAATCTATTTGGTCCGAAGGGCAGCGGTAAGTCGGAACTAGGCATTACGCTCATGCGGTTCTTTACTGTTGGTGACCGTCCCATAAACCTCCGTAATACTACGGCTCCTGGACTGTCTCAGGCACTGGCTATGTCGGCCAATGGCATGGTTCATCTCGACGAATACAAGAACTCCCTCGATATGCGCATCATTGAAATCATCAAAGGTGCTTATGACGGTGTCGGCCGGTCACGCCTGGACATGGATCGTGGCAAGCAGGTGGAGAAGACACCGGTTGACTGCGGGGTAATTGTCAGCGGACAGGAAATGCCTACGCTCGATATCGCCATGTTCAGTAGAATGATATACCTGACACATGACACTACAGTACATGATCGGGAGGCTAAAGATCGCTTTAACCATTTAGCAGATATCCGAAAGTTGGGCCTGCAGCATCTGACAAAACAGATACTGTCTCATAGGGCGCTCTTCGAGAGTTCATTCTATGAGACATATAATGAGGTGACAAACGAAGTGTATGACCTTATCGATGGTGCTCAGGTTGAAGACCGCCTGTGGCGTAACTGGGTGATGCTGTTGGCAGCATATAAGACCCTGTACAGACAGTTAGGATTGCCCTTTGACTATGAGGAACTGAAGGCCCTATGTGTCAATGGCATCAAACGACAGAATGCTGAGATCATCTCTAATAACGAACTGGGTAACCTATGGAATGCTATGACATACCTCTATGAGGAAGGCATGATATACAGCGACGGAGACTTCAAGATTAAGTATGTGAAGACTCTGAAGACTGACCGCACAGAACGCGAATACAAGAACAATACGCCGGTACTCATGTTGCGTCTGAACCACTTTATCGGACAGTATAAGCGTATGGCCAAGCAGCAAGGTGAGACCGTTATGTCAAAGGACTCAATCAGATATTATCTTACTACCAGTGGTGCATATCTGGGCATGAAGGCCTCTGAACGATGGAAGGTATACCAGGATGGAAAACCGCTTACCGAGTCACGGGTATCGCAAGGTGGTCAGATGACCTTTGCCGATGTGTGCAAGTTTGACCGCTGCATGTGCTTTGACTATCTGATGTTGAAAGATAAGTTCGACCTGAACCTGGAGTCGGTATCAGCAGAACGTGCAGCAGAGATGGAAGATGCTGCAGAGGCTGCAGAGGCCATCGAGTTCCAGCAGAAACGGGAGCCGGATATGTTTAGGCAGAATAAGGAAGATGCCCCGTACTAGGGTCACTATATAGTTTCAAGATGCTTTTCTTCTGGGTGCCTGGCGCGTGAAGCGTTGGGCACTTTTTTGTTGTCTATAGTTTTCTCGCACGCGCCCGCGCGATGCAAAACGTGCACACATATGCACACGACTGCACACATTTTTCTTTTTGCCTGATAATCAGTAGTTTATAGAGCGCACACGATTGCCTCTAACTGCACACACCCTGCACAAATTTGCACACACTTTGCACACACGCCCTGGCTTTGCACACAAAAGGCGCGTTTTGCACACAGATTTCTATTTTTGCACACATAAGAAAGTATAGATAAAATATTGTAAATCAGCGAGATAACTTTTTGTGTGCAGATGTGTGCAGCGTGTGCAGCCATTTTGGTATACATGTGCGCGAGAATTTTTTTACCGAAATAAAACTAAACTAAATTCTTGTATTTAAAGGAAAATTGCTATCTTTGCAGCGTTTTAACTTAACTGCCTATGAGCAATATCCTTATCTATATCAAGTTACCTCTCTACGAGCGTGAGTGGTGTGAGCATCATTTCGGACGTCCGTGTGAGTTCCCTGCTGGTACCAACCTGAACAATGTCATTCGTCATTTCTCACGCCCACGTCCGGCCGATGTTCCCCCTGAGACGCAGCAGGATGGGGAAATTGCCATCTGTCTGATGGGAAGCAAGTCGAAAAAGCCGGAGGTGTACAATTACATCTCTAAGCACGGAAAGGCTGCCATAGCGGAAGCCATTGACGACATATTCACTATGAACATGTGGGAAGATCTGACGGACATAGGCTGCCGGTCTGTTCAATTATCAAAACTGGTCATGGACTGGATGGATGCCAACGGCATTTCCATGCAGGGTAACAACTACGAGAATCTGAGAATGAAGTTCCAGCGCATCAAGGATACTTATAAGAACAAATCCGGGATCAATATATCTCGTGGTTATAAACATGAGAACTCTTAACTTAATTTAACTAGGTTTTTTAATCCACAAAAACAGCATTTTTTTTTATCACTGTTCAACACTGTACATATATGTCAAAGTTAGTACATGTCCATAAGATAGAAATGGCAAGGGTTGATAACATCTCAACCATGCGAATGATTTCCAATACCTCATGCAGGTTCACGAGCCCTGTCGTTTTTGATGAAATTTGCATCAATGAACTAGTTGATGTCACCATTGAGGATGAACTCGAAAACAACCAGAAAATGTACACTACGACCGCTACATTCCAGACGAAAGACAAGAAACCGCTCACCGAGAGGCGCATGGCTTTCAGACTGACTGCTAATGACGGGAAAAGGTATATGATAGGGACATATGGCCGTCCATACCCTATTATAAAGGAAAACAATCCCTTCCCTGATGATCCGAAGGATTCATCACTGAAGACTGTCACCATCACATGGAAGGCGACAGTACCCATGCTACTTATCTTAGAATAGGGGTATTTTCTTATTCTTGCTTTGATGCTTACCTTTGCGGAAAAGATTTCCCCGAAGGTATGAAGTACGACTTTTACATCACTGGAACAATCGGTGAAGAGTTCGACTGGTGGACCGGTCAGCGCGGTACAACTGCCGAAATGGTCAAAGACTTCCTGGATCGTCATAAGGACCAGGAGGTGAATATTGCCGTCAGTTCCCCTGGTGGTTTCCTCAATGAAGGTATCACCATCGCTGAAATGATTGCCGCTCATGGCAATTGTCATATGGTCATCATTGGTATGACCGCCAGTTCTGCTACTGTGCTCTGCATGAAGGCTAAGAGCGTGAAGATTGCCCGTGGCTCTCTGATGCTAATCCACAATTCTTCTCAGTATATACTCGGACAGGGACTGTCTAATAAGAAGAAATTGGATGCTTTCATTGAGAATCTCAAACAAACGCGTGTGAAACTTGATACTGTTGACAAGGCCATCGCAGACTTCTATTCTTACCGTAATGGCAAAACCATTGAGGAGAATATGGAGATGATGGACAAAGAGAAATGGATGACTGCACAGGATGCCGTCGACTTTGGTATTGTTGACGGCATCCTCGAGGATGATGACGCAAAGGCTCAGACCAAGGCCATTCAGAATGTCTATGCCTCTTATAATGGTATCGAGGACCATTTCTTCCTGCCTAAGTTCCCTGAGTTCGAGAAACCGGCTGCTAAGGTACCAAAGGGCATCATGGCAAAGGTGAAAGAGTTCATCAGGAATATAGGAAAGGATGTTGAGGACTGCGAAGATCTTTCCCAGAATGATAATAATAACAATCCAAATTCCATCAAAGCAATGAAAAAAATTGTACTGAATCTGATTTGTGCTATCTTGGCAATCCAGGATATCACAATCGGTGAGAAGGGCGATGCCGCTATCACCGAGGACCAACTCAATTCTCTGGAGAATGCTCTGAAGGAGAAGGATGACCGTATCTCTGCCCTCGAGGCTGAGAGAGATTCGGCCATCAATGACAAGAAGACTGCCGAGAAGGCTAGGGCCGACGCGGAGACAAAACTTGCCAATCTCCAGGTAGAGTTTGACAATTTTAAGGGACAAGCCGGTGATGACACCGTCAAACGGCCTTCCTCTTCTAGCGGCAGTCACGAGCCGACTACAGCAAAAGAAATGTACGAAGACATTAAAAACCTCTTGTAACATGGCAAAGATTGAATACATGACCGTGGATGAGATGGCTGAGGTCATCACCCCGGAACTTCTGCGCGAAAGCGCCCAGCAGATTCGGAAGGAACTGCTTATGATGCCCTTCCAAGTTTTCCAGGATCAGACGGCTAAGTATGTGACAGTGCTTCCTGGTGTACGTAATCAGGTAATGTTCAACGAACTTGACGGTGATGCAGAACTGGCTCCTTACAGCGTTCAGAACCATGATAAGGCGGACTACAGTATCACTGGACGTATCCTTGAGGTGTTCCCTGGAAACTGTGCCAAGGACTTTGACCCCATGCCGCTGTTCCACAGTATCTATGGTGAGTCGCTGGCCCTCGGTCAGGCTCTGACCAAGCACCAGGTAGCACGTAAGTTGTTGACACTCTTCGCTGCCAAGATTGGTAAGCACATCAATGATGTAGTGTTCGTCGGTGGCGTCCGTAATGTCAGTGGTAAGACCACTGCTGATCTGTTCAACTCCTTCGATACCATCATCGGTATGGAGATTACTGCAGGCAATATTGCTGCAGGCAAGAACAACTTTATAAATCTCGGCGTCATCGACAAGACGAATGCCGTAGAGATCCTGAAGGAGTACTACCGTTCTTGTGACCCTGAATTGAAGAAACAGAAAACCTTCATGTACATTCCGCAGGAGGTTTATGATGCCTACGTCGATGATTATCAGGCACGTCATGGCAACCTGACATACAACACCAGTTTTGACAAGTTGTATCTGGAAGGTTCTCGTGGCAAGTGCGAACTCGCCGTGTTGGATAACATGTCAGGATCTAACTTCCTGAAGATTTCGACCAAGCCGAACTTCCTGCTCGGTACCGATATCATGAACCAGCAGAACAAGGCCAACGTAGGTAAGTATTCTCCATGGGCTTGCACCTTTGAGTATGCCGGTGTGTATGGTGAGCAGATCCGTTGCATCAACAAGGAACTGCTGAAGGTGGGTGCCTTCGAGTTGGAATCATCAGAACCAGAGACTGATCCTGATGAGCCCGAGACCATCACCATCAAGAGTGATGTGACCGTCTCTTTCGCCAAAGCGGTTGACGAAGCAACGGTAGGTGGGGAGTATGCCGGACAGGTAGCCACCACCGATCCTGCAGGTAAGACTGTGGCCTATTCTTCTTCTGACGAGACTGTCGCTACCGTCGACGAGACTACTGGTGCTGTGACACTGGTTGGTGCCGGTATCACGCTCATCACGGCTACGTTCGCTGGTGATACTACTCACAATCCCGCTAGTGCCAGTTATGCGCTTGCAGTAGCAGCCGCTGCACAGCAAGGGGGCGGATAATTGAAACGGCTCTTTTTCTTACGGGGAAGGCGGTTTGGAATTAAAAGCGTCGGAGCCGCCTTCCATATTTCAAATCTAATCGAATAAAAATATTGTTTTAATATGGGAAATTGTTCAACAAAATCGCTGTACGACAGCATAGAGGCATGTCCTGGAAAGAAGTCTCTTCCTGGTATTCGCCGTCGTCTGTACTATATTCCTAAGGCAGACATCGCCTTGTTCCCCAAACTCAAATCTGCTGAAGGCCAAGAAGTGCAGATGAAGGATCTGGCTGTACTGGATGGTGACTTTACCCTTCTCGAGAATAAGGTGTGGAAGTTCATCGATCTTAAGGACGAAGCCAGCAATGCTACATTTGAGGGCGTCGGCGAGGAGGGCTCCAAGGTCTTCAACAATCAGGCAAATGCCATTGTCGTTGGAATGAGTGACGAGGTTAAGGGTTTTGCTCGTCAGGCTCTCAATGATGATATCGTCTATCTGTTCCAGCAGCGTGACGGTAAGTTCTGCCTGCTTGGTAACGAGATGTTCAAGACCCACACCACGCCAAGTGGTGATACGGGCACTGAGCCAACAGGTGCCATCACAACCACCTTTGCCATTCAGGTGTATGATGAATGCGCTGTTCCTACCTATGTCGGTAAGATCGCTATTTCCGCAACTAAGTATATCGATGCTTCTGACGGCACGGAACAGCCGTACCCACAGGAACAGACTCCAGGCTAATGCCGTAATCCTTACTCATACCAAATAATTAAACTTGGGGGCGGAATGCGGCTTGTGGCCTCGTTCCGCCCTTTCAATTCAAAAACTATGGATAAGAACATAACCATCAAGATTCAGGATTTCCTTCAGACGAAGAATCCTACCGATGCACAGATTATTGAAGGCGCGACTCTGCTGCTTCAACTTTCGCCTGCAAGAAACCGTGCAGTCTATAACTCCACCCTCAGACGTCCTAAGTCCATGCTGCCGTGGGTACGCGCTGATTTGAAGAAATATCTGGGCATACGGAAGCGTGGGCTGGAAATTTCCGATGTGGAGAAATACAACAAAGAAACTGTGGCAAGGATCGAGGAGTCACTTTCTGTCGTTCCTGAGGGTGTCGCTTCATCCGATGCATCTCAGGTACCTATTGCCGGTACCAGAGGCCGTCGACAAGACCACGATCAACTGCCAAAGGATATCCAGGATATCTGGGACAAAAATAAGGATCGATGGCAGATGATGCGAAAGTATCATGCACAATTGGCCATAATGATCGCAAAGCCTGACTATGCACCTTGCGATGGTAATGAACTCTGCTACCAACTCCGTAACCTTGATACGGATTTGCGTAAGGACTACGATCGCTATGACAACTATAAGCCAGGAGAAAAAAATCCTGAACCAAAAAGTGGAGTTACGGACAAGATGAAAACTGTCCAGAATGCACGTTCCGCCATTTCTCGCGGTCTGTCTCGTAAGAAGCAGACCGAAGAGACATTAAAGACTATCCAGGATGCCGTGAACACCTTGGTTGAATTGAAGCAGGTCATGAAGCCTGTAACGATTGATAAACTGAAGGCCATCGGTATAGAAGTGCCTGTCTATGCCTAAAGGGAAGAATGTCGGCTCACTGCTCGCTCCTATTGCTGAAAAACCTATACAGGCCTATTTCGGACAGGGGCTTCACACTCTCGGACTGCTCAGTTGGCTGCTGCCGCAAATGGGGCTATCTGATGTGTGGGTGAGCAGTTACAGTACCAGTGAGGCCTTCCTCAGCGGATTTTATCTGCTCAGGCGGAAGAATATGATCAGGCACTCTGCCATCCTGCTCGATCAGCGGGCGGCAAGAAAGACTCTCCATCTGGAGCAACTGTTGGATGCAGCATTCGAACATGTGTTTCTCGGGCAGAACCACTCCAAGTTGCTGCTGGTTCATAACTGTATCGGTGAATGTGTTTCTGTCGTTACTTCTCAGAACCAGACTTATGGCGCACGTGCAGAGAGTACCATCATCAGTACTGACCACGGCGTTTTTGATGCCCTGATGCAACAGTTCCTCGATATCTGCAGTAACGGTGCAGTAGAACTTGATCTGAAAAATGGAAAAGGAATTATTACAGGAGGTGGAGAGGCTGGCGCGTCTGTTACTGACCCCTTCACAGATTGGAGCCCTGTTGGGGCTGAACAGTGAGCAACTGGCCGAGTTTCAGAATCCCTGGAGCGAAACAGGCAGGCTCTATCGGCGCATCCTTGCGGAAAAAGCCAAGGATCTGCATGAAAAGACGCTTAGGTTGGCCGACGTGGGCTCTCCGTCTGCACTGGAGGATGCCAACGCATGGCTGAAAACCGCACAGATTAGTGTTGAATGAGATTCAATATTGACATATATGCTGACAACCTGATGCTTCCCGTTGAGGAGTTGAGGGCCAGACGTGTGGAGGAGCAGACCATCACACGCATTGTCCGTTTGCGCGATATCTACAACTATATGCTGCGCAATCCGCTGAAGAAAGACCGCGAATATATAGACTATATCCAGGCCAATTATACGGATGACAACGGAAAGCCCCTCTCAAAGCGCAAAGCATATGAGGATATCGAGATCCTTCATGCTGTCATCGGTAACCTGCAGCAGTGCTCAAAGGAATGGCACCGCTGGCGGTTCAATAACATGATCATGGAGGGTTATGCCATCGCACTCAGGCATGAGGATGCTGCTGCCATTGCCAAATTGGCTCAGCAGTATGGCAAATACAACCAACTTGACAAGAATGATGAGCGTGATACCGGATTGCTCGTGGTACCACACATCCTCTTTGTCTTCGATGTTACTGTTCAGGGCTTCCAGCCTATACCGAATGTGTACCAGGTTATCGACAAACTCACTGCGGAACTTGGCGGACGATATGACCGCATAGCAGAGGATGCCGATGCCGTGGAGATTGCCAACGAACCGGAAAAACTACCAGCCCATGGAAACGCTTCAACAGTATCTGAATAGGGCACAGGCCATCATTCTTGCCCTAAACACCAAGTTTATGACCATAGTGGGAGGACGTGGCATTGGCAAGGGACTGGTGGCCGCTAGCATCCTCCGGCGTAACGCGGAACAGATGCCTGGATCCAACACGGCACTTGTTGGCCCCAACTCCAAGCGCATGTGGACAAATATCATCCCTTCGTGGGATACGCACCTCAGGCGCTGGGGGTTCGTCGAGAATGTCCACTATGCCTGGGGTAAGAAACCGGCAAAAGCATGGGGTTGGAAGGAGCCTATCATCAAGCCCATGAACTGGGAGAATACCCTTTCGTTCTATACCGGTGCCTATGGCACCATTATCTCTCAGGACCGCAAGGGTACCAGTAACTCACAGTCGTTCGACGGCATCCTGGTCGACGAGGCAAAGTTCATCGATTTCGCCCAGTTCAAGGATGAGACGCTACCTGCCAACAGAGGAAACGGCAACGCCTTCGGACATCTCTACTTCCATCACGGAATCTGGAAGTTCTCTGATATGCCCACCTCGAAGAAAGGATCCTGGTTCCTTGCAGACCGGGAGAAATGTGATCCGGAGAAAGTGAAGTTACTGGAAGGCCTTCTGGCTTCTTTCTGGCAACTCCGACAGCAGATAGCCAAAAAGGTTGAAGGCAATATCCCTGTGACAGACCAGGACCGTTACTACCTGAAGCGTCTGTCGAAGACCATCAATATGCTTCGCGCTGACACTTACTTGTATAAGGAGTTCTCGAGTATCGAGAATCTGGAAATCCTGGGCGAAGACTTTATCCGGCAATGTCACCGTGACATGCCTCCAGCCACCTTCCGCACAACAATCATGTGCAAGAGGGTGGAGCATTCCGAAGATTCCTTCTACAATGCCAAGAGCGACCGTAACCTGTATACGGCGGTCAATAAGACCTATATTGACTCGCTGGGTTACGACATGGAGAAACTTCGCCATGTGGACTGCCGTATGGACTCGGACATCAACACGGAGGAACCTCTGTATATCGCCTTCGATGCCAATCTGAATATCAACTGGTGTGTGGTGGGACAGCCAGGTCGTGACCTGAAACTGCGTGTGCTGAAGTCGTTCTATACAAAATATGAGCGCCGTCTGCCTGAATTGGTGGATGATTTCTGTGCCTACTATGGCCCGCTTCGTCACAAAGAGGTGGTTTTCTGCTATGATTCAACCTTCGTCGGCAACAACTTTGCTGTTGACAACAATGACTTCCATGCCGTCATCAAGCACTGTCTCATGCAGCATGGTTGGACTGTTCGCGAAATCTATATTGGCTCTCCTTGGAAGCACCCAGTCAAGAACTCTCTCATCAACCGCATGTTCTTGGGGCAGGCACGATATCAGATACTCATTAATGAAGAGAACAACCCCGACCTCCTGGTGTCCATCGACTCGGCTATGACTATAGGTGGTACCAACGAAAAGGACAAGTCGGGCGAGAAGGCTCCAGAGACCGAGGAAAACCAACTCCAGGGCCGCACCGACGGATCAGATGCCTTCGATACGCTCTGTATAGCCGTTGAGACGGGCAATGGCTTCCTGTATGGCGGCGGTGGTGGCGGTGGCCTTGTTTGATTACAATCTTGTGTGTTTTTCATAGTTTAAGGTAAGTTTTTAGTTATTGGCTGGCAGGCTTTCGCAGTGATGCGCAGGCCTGCTTTTTCCTTTCCTGTGGGCTACTGCCTGTGCTTGTTCTTGGTTGGCTCACGACCGCAAATCTCTTCTTTATGACTTGGTCACTTGGTCTTGATCGGATGACTGACTAAGTGAATTTGGCGCCCACCGTATCCCGCCCACCCTGAGCCGTTGTTCTGCAGTGGCAGCACAATTGCCCGGGGACGGTGAGCGCTCGTTGTTGATACACGCAGCGCATAGGCATGTCTTTCTGTCATGGTGGTTGCGCCCCTTCGGCCTGGCAATGCCGTCTGACGTGTCTACTGGCTCCTTCTTCATTGTGTCTCTCTGCCGCTCGGTAAGAGGTTGCTGACCATCCTGAGATTACCTGGTGCGATTCCCGGACGGCTTTGCCTTGTCTGAGCGACGCAGAGCGGGATAATTTGTGACATAATGATTTTTCTTCGACATGTTTTGCTCATACCCAGAGCGCTCTTCTATTTTTCCTTTGCAAAGTTAGCGCAAGCGGCATTCTGCAAGTACCACAAGGGACTTGCTATTTCTGTACAAAATGTCGGCAGCCTTCCGCTTTTTCTTTTCCCCAAGGGGCAGGGGCAGAGCCTAAAGAAAAAGTGGTTTTCCGAAATTTTCCTTGAAATTCCTTGCATTTGCATGCCTCCTCCTTGCCTGCTCCTTGATTGCACGTAAAAATTAAAAAGAGCGCCCAGGCGCAAAACATCAAAGTCGAACAATAAAAAATCAAACAATTATGACACATCCCGTTCAAACATCATCGCTCTGGAACAAGAGCCGTCTCTACAAGAATCGCTACTACTGCGGTAACCTCTATCAGGTGGTCATCAACACTGAGGATGGCGAGAGCCACGAATATGAAGTAGAAGCCGACACGTTCGCAGATGCCACTAAGCAGGCTGAGGAGTTCGCAATGAGTCTTATGACAGACATCACCTATATAGAATGCTACTGCATGTAACAGTCATCACATAGAATCAAGAACCTAAGTATAACATTCAAAATTTACAAGTCATGGAAAAAGAGATTTTTGTATCGGTCGTTAAGTCAAACAAGAGTGAAAACAATGTATGGGCAGTAGCCATCACAGGAGAAGAGCAGCCCAGTGCCCACTGCAAGAGCGCCTACAAGGCCATGAGGTACATGTTCCTGTTGAAAAAACTCACAGGATTGTATATCTCTGGCGACAGCCTGAGCCAACTTTCTCAGGAGATAGCCCGTATCAAGGCTGAGAAGGTATCTGAGGAGGCATCTGTGGAAACCGTAGGCGCAGCGCAGGAGCCGGTCGAGGAGCCTAAGCCGAAGCGCAAGCCTCGCACAAAGAAGAATCAGGAGTCAGCGGCAGTTCCTATGTGAAGGGGCTGCTGCTATCGTTTCATCTCTAAACGTATGTGCGCCATAATGAAGTATGCGTTATTCGACTACGTGCCCAGGAGATTCCAGCAGATCTCGTTCGAACTACAGGACGTAAGACGCATGATCCTTGGCTTTAAGGATGGCAGGAACGTCTATACCCGATGGGCAGCAAAGGAGTTTGCCAGGGCACTGTCGGCTATGGATCTGACAAACACGGTTGTTGTATGTGTTCCTGCAAGTACGATGTGCGCTCATGTACGCAGGTGGAAACTCTTCTCGAAGTTGCTTTGCCGGCAGACCGGTGCTATAGACGGCTTCAGTCACGTTCAGGTGTGCGGCAACCGCAAACGTGCACACATTACAGGTGAGTGTGAACTCTGCAACAATATCAAGCACTTGCTGAATATCGATGCTGAGTTTTTCAGAGGTAAGAATGTTTTGGTCATCGACGATATCTACACCACTGGCCGTTCTTCAGAGGCTTTCATAGGAGCACTGCAGAACGCTGGTGCAGAGGTTCGCATGGCGATGTTCTTAGCAAAGACAAGGATTTTCCGTTAGTCACGGACTGAATGCTTATGGCCTCGGTGGCCATCTTTGTACCCGCCCTCATTCCCCTGCGCACCTGAACGCTCATGGTTCAACACTGGCGGGAAAGCCAGAGTTATTCGCGTTCTACATACAGGACATACACCATGCAGCCCTCCCTGCAAGCCTATACTCGTTTCTTTCCGTTGCGCATGAGCCATAGGAAGAGTCTTATTGGCTGTCATGTGGTGGTTCGTTCCGGAGAGAGTGTGACGGACATCGTGCAGTCGCATGATGACTGTCGCACACACACCGGAAACGTGACGGTCACCACCGCCACGTGACGGCCAGACACTCCCTATGGCTGATGCTTCACTACACTCCACGGTTCCTGCTATGCCTGGGAGGGCTTCATCGTGCCACCCTGTATGCACGGCTGATGCCGTGAAGGTGCTTGCCTTGGTGTTTTCGCTTACTCAGCGACTGGATGCTTATGCCCTTGATGGACATCGGTGTTTTCTGCAATTCGCAGAGGGGATGCTTATGCTCTCGATGGGCATCTGTCGTTTCTGCTGAAAGAGTTATACCACATTCAGCAGAGTAATTACAGGCGTGATGCTCACCCCTGTCAAGCAACCGCTAATGGCTTCTGCCTCACGTGTGAGGCGCATGACTGCGGATGCCGTGCCGAGATTTTTGCCTGCTCGATGGGCGTGCGTTAAAAAATGTTTACATATACCGCCTTGTTTCAAAGGGCGTAATTACGCCGTGGGCGTAGGGCGGTGTCGGGCTCACTTCGTAAGGACTTCCTTGCTCGTCCAAGGAAGCGAAGACGTTATGTTTGGGTATCAGGCATTTACGAAATTTTGGTGTTCACAACTTTTTCTGCCTGATGGGCGTGTAATTGCAATGCAAAGCGCCTGCCCGTGACGGTTCGGCGCTTATCATTGAAATATTATCTTAATTTATAATTGTCTAAATAAGTATATAAAAGGCGACTTTTTTCAGTTTTTCTTGGAAATTATTAAATTAATGATTATTTTTGCAGTCGAGAATCAAAGCATCGCTCTACTTTCTTGTAGAGACTAGCCGCTTACGAGCGGCATTTATAAATAAGAAAGATATTGGCTATGTGCGTAATTAACGACATCAAAGAGTTCGCTGTGGGTGGTTTTAAGACATTTCGTAAAGCTGCTAAGGGAAGTTATGATGGTGAATCAGAGGCTGTAGGTGCTATTCGTCAGGAGATGTTTTCCCGTTCAAGTGGACGTGGTAATGACGTTTTAAACTTGCATCATGACCGTCGGATGGTAGAACATGATGCAAGATTAGGGTTCAATAAAGTAATATTGATAAATGGGCAGGCAGGAGCTAAGACAGCGGGAGACCAATGTGGCCACAAGTAATGGCGTTGGTAAACAATTGGAACAAACTTTGACTGTGGACGACAGTGCTTTACCTTCGCCGCAAGAACTGGAGGCTTACAAGCAGATAGACCCGCGCATTGTTGATATGCTTATAGAGGCTACTCAAAAGGAACAGCAGCATCGGCATGATACAGATCGCCAGAAATTAAAAATACTGCGTCGTTCAGAAAGTCGCACCGAACGTATCAATTTCTGGGGAATGACGTTCGCGTTTCTCTCTGTTGCTCTGTTTGTTGGGTTGACTGCGTGGGCTCTTTATCTTGATCACCCTTGGTTTGCAGGAATCTCAGCTTTTGCTTCGCTTATCACCATAGTGTCTATCTTTGTTGACACAGGTAGAAATGGGAAAAAGAAATAGCAAATATATACAAAATTGTACAAAAAGGAAAGAAAATCATCGCTAAGTGAAAAATATTTCCCGAATTTCTTTGGAGATTCGGGA
>CADCCB010000043.1 GCA_902799905.1 uncultured Prevotellaceae bacterium | reverse complement strand
TTCCCTACTCCCGAATGAAGCCTCCCCCTCATATCTAAGTCCCCCGTAGGGGGACAGATATAAGAGGGGGAAGAGGCTTCAGAAGGGCGCCGAAAAATGACGCAACCTATTCCTGCTGCAATTAAGAATTAAAACTGAGGAGTAAGGCTACTTAGAATTCCTGTAAAACCGATATGACCTCATCCGTCTGACACCAAGCAGAAAGGAAGAGCATAATGGCGGCTATTGTCAATAGTATTCTTTTCATAACAACTGAATATACATTTTAATCGATATTCTAAGTCCTCTTCTCTTGTCCTTCAGTCTGTTTTTTGTTTTAGTTCCTTAATCCGCTGTTTAGCGATGTCCTCAATCTCACTGTCACCACATTGTACAAGTTTGCTATAATATTTCAATGTTGCCTCTTTGTCCCCCAAAGTGTAATAAATATGAGCGATGTTTGATGCCACAATTATATCATCAGGATTGTCCTCATATATAGACAGGAAGATGGGCAATGCTTCTGAATAACGCTTAGCGATTGCAAGCAACGATGCTTTGTCAGAACGAAAAATAATGTCAGTAGGATATAGTCGCAACATCCATTCGACTAATTGCGACGCACAGTCGCTTTGCCCTGCATCAAACAGTTGTGCAAAATAGTCCTGCATACTGTCCTTTATAACGTATTCACCATCATCTATCGGTTGATTTAAAGTCCAAAGCCATCTATTCCCGTTTTTCTCAGAACGGTCTATAACATATCGCAATTCCTGCATGACCTCAGAATAAAGTTGTTGTCTTAATAACATGGCAACTTTGCCAAATGGCAAGTCCAACCTGTCAGGAAAGAGCCTGATGGCAGTATCCAACTTATGGTAACCTATCTGCAAGATGGAATCATTATATGATACGACATCATACATGTATCCTGCCACAACACCCGTACTATCCATTAATTGGAGTGCTTCTTGGTTGTTTTCCGGGGCCGTTCTGGTGAGGGCAACGACATCGGTCATAGCCAACTTTATATAATAGTTATACCATGCAGCATACACATCTGGCGATTCTGGCTCAGCCTGTTCCCATTGTTCAATCACCGCCTTCCACGCATGTACGTCGCTGTCACTAACACACGTTAGATATTTCTCATACCAATCGTTTTGAGCATTGGCTAGACTGAAGTAATTCGTAAGGATGATAACAAAAGTGATTATACGCCACATATTATGATGTTTTAAGTTTAACATATTCATTTGCCACCCGTTTTGTTACTATAATTTGAACATGCAAAATTACGCAAAAAGAATGATACTGGCAAATAATATGACGAGAAATAATCGACCCTAACTTAACCTGACTTGCTGCTTTGCAACAGTTGAAGGAATACTTCCTTCGAGGATAAGGAAGCATTCGGACGGAGTGTGGAGATGCCTGTTTAAAACACCGCAGCGATTCTTGGTATTTTCTTCAACCGCTCCAAGAATGATTTGTTGCGCTTTGCCGACAGCAAGTTGTATTTCATTTGTAGTCCAAGCAATGGTTCTGCATCTAAGTCCAGCGCCTGTCCGATAAGTAACGCCATCTCGGCACTCAGAGGGCGCTTAGCATTCAGCACCTCGTTCAGTTGACTGGCAGGGACGCCAATCTCCGCAGCCAAGCGCCGCTGACTAATCCCTCGAAACTCCAGTTCGTCCTTTATCACCTCGCCCGGATGGGTCAGGTAGTGCGGTTCCAAATTGTTGGCAACCATTCTGTCGTCTTTTCCCTCTACGTGTACCATAATCATGGATAGTCTTCTTCGAATGTAACAATCATACTTCGTTCACTTTTCGGGGACAAAGATAATAATAATAATTGATATTCACAAATTTGTGAACGCTTTTTTCAATATAATTTTGATGATGGCGAGAAAGAAAACAGGGCGGCCACAATGTAACCGCCCTTTCTATGATGCTTCTTTATCCAATCTCTATCAGAGGCCACGAGCCTTCAGCAGACCAGAGGCATCGGGCTGCTGCATGCCTGTGAAGTCGGTGAAGATCTGCATGAGGTCCTTGGTGTTGCCACGACTGAGCACCTTGTCACGGAACGACTGACCGACAGCAGGATCAAGGGCACCACGCTGCGCAAAGCAGTCGGCAACATTGACAGCCAGCACCTCCGTCCACAGATAACTGTAGTAGCCGGCAGCATAGCCGCTACCCCAGATGTGGTTGAAGTAACTGGTGGAATAGCGCGGGGGTATCTGCCGATTGAGCAGCCCTACCCTACTCAGGGCGTCAGTCTCGAACTGCACGGCCTGATCGACACCAGGCACCTGATCGGGCGGCAGCATGTGCCAGGCCAGGTCAACACAGGTGGCAGCGAGGTTCTCGCCCAGGGCATAGGCCGACTGGAAATTGATGCTCTTCAGCATGCGTTCCTTCAGTTCGGCAGGCATCGGCTCGCCTGTCTCAGCATGACGGGCAAAATGGTCGAACACCTCAGGGATGACGGCAAACGACTCGTTAAACTGCGAGGGCATCTCGACGAAATCGCGGGCTACCTCGGTGCCGGCCAGCGAGTTGTAATGGCAGTCGGAGAGGATGCCGTGGAGGGCGTGACCAAACTCATGGAACATGGTGGTCACCTCGTCCCAAGTGAGCAGCGAGGGCTGACCGTCGGAGGCCTTGGCACTATTGCAGACATTATAGATGACGGGCAGTTGCTGTCGCAGGTGGCTCTGACGCAGGAACTCACTCATCCAGGCGCCACCACGCTTGGTGGGACGGCGGTAGAGGTCGCTGTAGAAGAGGGCGATGTTCTTACCGTCCTTGTCGAAGACCTCGAACACCTTCACGTCAGGATGATAGACGGGTATGTCGGTACGCTGTTTGAAGGTGAGGCCATAGACCCTGTTGGCAGCATAGAACACGCCATTGACAAGCACGCTGTCGGCTGTGAAATAAGGCTTCACCTCGTCGTCGCTGATATTGAGCATGGCTTTCTTCATCTTTGCCGAGTAGTAGAAACGGTCGTAGGGCTCCAGTTGGAAGTCGGCTCCCTCAGTCAACTTGGCATAGGCTTCGATGGCCTTTGTCTCGGCATCGGCTTTGGGAGAATAGTCGCTGATGAGTTGACGGAGGAAGGCATAGACATTGTCTGGCGTCTTGGCCATCGTGCGCTCGAGGGAATAGGCGGCATAGTTGTCATAGCCCATGACCTTGGCCTGCTGAGCGCGCAGGCTGGCTATCTCAGTACAGATGCTGAACGTGTTGTGGTCGTTGGTGCCGTCGGCACGATGGACGCTGGCCTCAAAGACACGGCGACGCAGGTCGCGATTGTCGAGACTGGCCAGCAGAGCCTGTTGCGTGGTATTGACGATGACTATGCAATAGGGAGCCTTGCCGCCACGCTTCTCGGCATCCTGCTTGCACTGGGCGATGTCAGCCTCAGACAGCCCAGCCAGTTCCTCCTCGCTATCGACCCATACGGCAGCGTCGTTGGTGGCAGCCTGGAGAGCATCGCCCCATTGCTGCTGGAGGTCGGCAATACGCAGGTTCAGACGCTTCATGGTCTCCATATCCTCATCAGAGAGGAGGGCACCAGAGCGCACAAACTGCTTATAGGTCTCGTCGAGCAGTCGCAGGTCTTCACCCTCCAACTGGTCGCGCTCGTTGTCGTAGACCGCCTTTACACGGGCGAAGAGGGCCTTGTTGAACATCAGTTCGTTGTCGAGTTCGGTCAGCAGCGGTGTGGCCTCTTTCTCGATGTCGGCAATCTCAGGCGTCTTCTCGGCACTGGTCAGGGCGAACAGCACGTTGGTGACGCGTTCGAGGAGGATGCCACTCTGCTCGAAAGCCACGATGGTGTTCTCGAAGGTGGGAGCCTCCTGACAATCGACGATGGTCTGGATGTTCTCACGTTTCTGCTCGATGCCGGCCTTGATGGCAGGCATATAGTCGCTGGTCTTGATACGGCTGAAATCAGGGGCACCATAGGGCAGCGTGCTCTCCTCAAGCAGCGCATTCCCCTCGTTGTTCTCTCCTTTACATGCAGACAGTTGCATCAGGGCAGAAGCAATAGTCACGGTAATCATTACTTTTGTCAACTTCATAGTTTATGTCTTTTGGTTATTTGGTGGTCAATCGCGCTCTATCAGGGCAACGGCATAGGCGCTGATGCCTTCCTGGCGGCCTGTGAATCCGAGGCGCTCGGTGGTGGTGGCCTTGATGGAAATCTGATCAGGGTCGCAGCCTATAACTTCGGCCATACATTGCTGCATGGCAGGGATATGGGGATTCATCTTGGGACGCTCGGCACAGATGGTGGCATCGATATTGCCCAGGCGATAGCCCTTGGAGGCTAACAGTTCAATAGTCTTGCGGAGGATGATCTTGCTGTCCATGCCGAGGGTATCGGCCGAGGTATCAGGGAAATGATAGCCTATGTCGCGCATATTGGCAGCGCCAAGCAGCGCATCGCAGATGGCATGTATCAACACATCGGCATCGCTATGGCCAAGCAGGCCCATGGTATGCTCCAACTTGATGCCTCCCATCCATAACTCACGTCCTTCCACTAACTGATGGACGTCGTAGCCAAGTCCTACTCTTATCATGATGAATTTTTTTTAGGCGAGATATCGAGATATCGAAATATCGATATATCGAGATGTCGATTAAACGAAGAATCGATTAAACGATTAAACGATTAAACGAGAAATAGACATCACGACCGATCGAAGTTATTTAAACAAATCCTTGATGCCATCCATGTCGAAGGCGAGGGTGAAGCGAAGGGTCTGGTCGAGAGGATTGCTCTGGGCCGTGGAGATGACATAGCCCACATCGAGCGAGAAGACACTCATGCGGAAGCCACCACCAACGGTGAAATACTTACGATTGCCCTTCGACTCGGCCTCGTGGTGATAACCTGCACGAAGCGAGAACTGGTCGTGATAGACATACTCTGCACCAAGGCTCCACTGGATCTCCTCCAACTCCTCCTTGAAGCCGCCAGGGGCATCGCTGAACGAGGTGAAGATACCCTTGATGCTACCCATGTCGGAATACTCACGGCGCACACGGTCCTGATAGTCGGAGTTGGACTCGTCGACCAACTGAACAGGCACGGTGGGAACAAGCAGTTTGTTGGCATCGGCAGCGATGGAGAAACGGTTGTACTCGTCGATGGGAATCATGAGCGATGCACCAAGACGAAGGTTGGCAGGTATGAACTGGCTCTCCTCGTCGCCATAGTAGGAAATCTTGCTACCAATGTTGGAGGCAACAAGTCCCAGTCCCAACTGGCACTCGCGGTTGCCCAGCATGAGATAATTGTTATAGTACATCGCGATGTCAGCAGCAAAGGCAGAGGCTGGCTTCGAGTCCTCAGAATAGTCGTAACGCAGGTCACTATAGATCCAGCGCAGACCAACGCCGAGTGAGAAGTGCTCGCTGAGCATGCGCGAATAGGCCACGTCGAGCGACATCTCGTAGGGCTTCACCACGGTAGAGGCATCCTCGCCAGCCACGTCGGTATAGACCTCACCAAGCGAGAAATAGCGCAGCGAGCCAGACAGGGCACCATAGTCGCCAATGCGGTAGTAGCCTGCCACATAGGCCAGGTCGATGTCGTTGACAAGTTGGCGCAGCCACGGGGTGTAGTTCAATGCGATACCAGCACGACTGATGCAGAAGGGATACTTGGCCAGGTTCCAATACTGCGAGTTGACGTCAGGATCGGTGGCAGCACCCACATCGCCCATACCAGCAGCACGGGCATCGGGGGCAATCGTCTGGGAAATGACGGCATGCTCAACAGGGTTGAACGTACTGTTCTTGTAGTCCTGCGCCTGCACCATGCCGACAGCCAATAGCCAAGAGCCAAAGGCCAAAAAGAGTCTGTTTATAGTCTGTTTCATCATGATATAAACGGAATAGTGTCTCATTTATTGCCTATCACGATCAATTTCCTGGCATTCGTTGCCTGCGTACTGCCATTACTGCTGACCAGCAGACGGTAGAGATAGACACCAGTATGCAGTCGGGAACCACTGCCCACAGTTAGGTCCCAGTCGACGACATAAGTATTGTTGGCAGGTACGCCAGACTCCGACTTCTCCCACAGTTTACGTCCAGAAATGTCAAATATCTCGAGCACCACATCGATCTCGCTGCCCGTACGGTCGTGACTGATGACGAAACGGGTGACGCCCTTCGTGGGATTGTTGGTACAGATGACACTCAGCAGCGTAGGCTCCTGCTTGGGATCGACGACGAATGACAGTTCTGCCGTCGACGAGTTGTTCAGTATATCCCAGGCACGGAAGAGCAATGTGTGGCGACCCTCAGAGAGCGTAGGGATGCTGAAGCCTACAGTACCGTTTCTGTAGTCGCCAAACTCATACTGGAAATATTCGTTCAGATTGTAGGTTGAACTCATCTGGCCGTCGATGACGAGTTCAAGATTATGTCCGATGCCATTGCCTGCAGCATTGATGCCATCGTTGTCGGTAAGCCGTGCCACGAAATACGGCGTAGCATTCACACGGCCTCCATTGACGAAGGATTCGCTGTTCAGATAGCAGTAGATGGATGGGCCTATACCATCGTTGCTGTAGTCGCCATTGCCTGACAACGTAAAGTTGCTGTATTTCCCATGGGCCTCAAGCGTCTTGTCATCGTTGACGGCATAGAGGCTCATCAGTCCCTTGTCATCAGAATAACTGATGTCCCTGGGCACGGCAAACACAAAGGAGAAGCGTCCCTTGCGAATGCTATCGCTGCCCGCATAGACGACGTCGGTATGCTCCTTGTAAGTGATGGCAGCATCAGCATCATCGTCATACTTATGGCCGACGATGGTCTTTTCCACATCGTAGACAGTCAGCGTGGCCACACCATGGAAGTTCTCCTGTCCAGCCACATGTCCGCTGACACGGACGCTGGAGCCTGGCGACAACGACACAGCATCCTCACCAACCGCCTTACCATCGATGCTGTCGACAACCACCTGCAACGTGGGAGCAGCCAACACCAAGGCAGGGTCGCCCAACAGCGTGAACTGCAACTTGTTGATAAGCATGGACGTGCTACCAGCCGTGAAACCGTTCTTGGCCAGCCGTGCTGCCTCGCCTATCGTATTACGCTTACCATTGACCGTGGCCAGCACATTGAGCATATACGACTGGTTCATGGGACGGTTATAGGAGGCATAGACCGTTCGGGTGGTACCATAGAAAGCAATGGCTCCGCCTGTCTTGTTCAGCATAGCCGTTTCACCTATATTGTCTTCCTGACCGTCGAAGGGCATGATATCGCACGAGGCCGTCAGCCACAAGGGCAGACGCATGGAAGCAGACTCAGCGAAGTCGGAGACTAAGACAACCTGCTCATGCGACAGGCAATAGGCAGCACCATGGCCTGAATAGTTCATGATTAGTGCCCCTGCCTGCATCTGCTGCTTGATCATCCTGGTGGCATCAGGGAAACGATAGCCTGTGGAGGTGGCAACTCTGGTATAGGTGTCCCAGTATATCTTCTTATACTGATAGTCAGGATAAGCGGCCATCACCTCCGCACTCACCGACTCTGCATCGTTCATGTGCAGATTGGCGTTGCCGTCGTCAGCCAAGAAACACAGCGTATTCTGCCAGGCACCAGCCTGTTCGTTGGCATTGTAGGCCTCAATCTTATCAACCAGTATCGTGGCTTCCTCCAGAGTCCTGGCAGGCAGACGGCCTACGGCGGCATCAAACTTGTCAGACAGCACATTGCTGCCTTCACCGTCGTCAAGCAGACAGTAGTAGTCGTCTGTGACATAGCAACTCACTTCGCTGAACGAATTCTCGCTCTCATAACAGAGCAGGAAGTCGTCAGGCGATGTGTTGCGCCAGTTGCTGGACAGCATGCGGTTGTCCCAGGCACCATCGCCAAACAGCAAAAGGTAACGTGGCAACGTGCCATCCTCCCCTGCCCGATCATAGAGCATCTTCATGTAGCGGCGATAGGCATTGGCATCGGGAGTGCCGCTGGAGAACTCATTGTAGAGTTCATCGGCAGGCACGATGTTCACCTTCATCCCGTCGTGCGTCTCATGGAATGTCTTCAGGCGCTCTGCCTGACTGACGAATCGCTGTGTCATAGGAATGATGATGACCATATCGGCTTGCGCATCGGCATGATGATCCTGATTCGTGATGCGATAGACATATTCTGGTGCAGGGAATGATGACGAGTCAAACGGTTGAGGATCAGTACTGACAATGGTGATATAGTCCAAACGCATGTCGCTGCCTGACTCCTGACGAATCACCACCGTATTGCTGGCTTGCAGTCCCTTGCTCAATTTAAACGTCCACTGGTCGGCAGCAGCGGTGCTGTAATCATCAGGAAACGATTTCCCGCTGCCCCTGGCGGCCTTGACTGTGCCCACAACGGAGTCGTTGACTAGCACAGTGGCCTCGCAGGCCCCACCATACGACATGGAAACAACGACTGTTCCACCCTCTGAATAGGCGGGCAAGGTATAGGTGCGTGAGACCTTTTCTCCAAACAGCGTACTTTCATAGAGGTTACGCCCGCCATGATACCAGGCATAGTCGTCGACTTCATAGTGAGAATGATAGTCGTTGGGCATGGGGTAATAACTGCCCACAAAGGTCGCACTATCGAGCGTCAACGGCTCGTCGTCGTTTTCAGTCAGGAAATAGTAGCCATAGTCTGAATAGGGATTACGCTCCCGCTTCTGGGCTGCTGCCGTACTCCAGTTGACAGGGCCTACGGCATAGAACAGGCGTTTGCCACCCAAGGTACATGTTGGCACCTCCTGCAGGTCGTCAGTCTCAGTGAGGTAGTCACCCGTAAGACGTTCTGGCTGCAAGGCACCGCCATAGCCGTAGATCTTCACTCGCGACGGATTGGAAAAACCAGCCTGACGCACCACGGCATCAGTCAACTGATAGAATCCGCTCTCTGGCACGCGTATCTTAGCCCATGAACCGCTGGCCAAGACGGAATGGGAAGCATATCTGTCGGACGCCTGCCCTGCCCTGGCCGAAGCAGGTGCCGTTGCTCTTGAAGCATACACCTCCTTGGCACGAGCAATGACACTCAGGCTGAAACTAACCAGTTTCTGATACTTCCCGTCGCGATACACCAACGGCACAAACGACACGTAGAGCGTGCCACGCTTCATTGCCACACCAATATACTGCTGTATGACTGGCATCGCACCCAAAGGTTCGTTGGTGATGTGATGATAACGGTCGATGTCGGCTTCTGACATATCGATGAACTCAGGATAGTCGATGCTGACCTCATAGACAGAATCAGCATAGTGCCCATCCAGTGGCCATTCATAATGGAAGGAAGGCAGCACAGAGTCTATCCTGACCTCCTCAGCCGTCAGGTTGAAGAATTCATGTGCAGACATTGAGGCTGTCAGCCCCAACATCATACAGATTATGGCCAGAAGTCGTTTCATTTCAATTCGCTATTTGCAATAGAAGTCCAGCACCTTACGGTCTTCGAGCCAGCCCTGAAGATGATCGTTCACCTTGACCGGCCCTACTCCTGCTGGTGTCCCTGTGAAGAGCAGATCGCCTGTCTTCAGGGTGAAGAAGCGCGATAGCCAGGCTATCAGTTCGTCCACCCTGTAGAGCATATTGGCCGTGCACCCCTCTTGAACCGTCGCGCCATTGATGTCGAGGCGGAAACGCAGGTTCTGCACATCGTCCTCTGGAGACAAAGGCTGCCACTCGCCGATTACTGCCGAGCCGTCGAAACCTTTGCAGATCTCCCAGGGAAGACCACCCTGACGGGCTTTCTCTTGCCAGTCGCGGGCAGTAAAATCCACGCCTACCGTCACCGCATCGTAGTAGCGATGGGCAAAGCGTGCAGGAATGCCCTTGCCCAGTCGGCAGATGCGCACCACAACCTCAGCCTCATAGTCGACACGCTCCGACCAGTCTGGCACGAAGAATGGCTTCCCATCCTTCAGTAGTGCAGAATCGGCCTTGGTGAATATCACCGGCTCTTCTGTCTTAATTAACGAACCAAGCAACTCTTTATTGTGTTGCAGATAGTTCATTCCTACTGCAAATATCTTCATCAGTCCTTTCTTTTCAGAAAATACCTCACAAAAAATCTATGTTGTTAAGTGGTGGATTCTCAGACAGGCAGCGTCATCACGAAGCGGGCTCCCCCAGTATAAGAGGTATCGAGAATGATGTCACCGTCCAGACGGCGGGCAATGCTTCGGGCAACGGTAAGGCCGATGCCAGTACCGTCATAATACTCGTCGAGTTGGACAAACTCATCGAAGATACGCTCTGCCTCCTCAGCAGGCACACCGATGCCATTGTCTTCGACAACGAACGCAAGCAACTGTTTGGACGGATCGTCAGAAGATGCCCCAAGGCAAACGCTAAGGAGCACTTTCCCTGGCTTCACCTCGGCACCAGTGCCAAGGGCGGCCTCTGCTGGGCGCGTGAACTTCATCGCATTGTCGAGAAGCAACGACAGCGCACGCACAGACTGGTCAAGATTGGTGTGAAGCATCACCATGTCTGCCCCCTCGCCTATTTGTATGTCAAAAGTCAGATGGGTAGCCATCGTGATACACGATTCGTCGGCTGCCTGGGCAGCAATCTGCACACCCAGCACGTCGTCATTACGCTCCAGTTCGGCCTGACTGCTTGCGTCAGCCAATTCCAGCATTTTGTTCACCAAGCCTGTGATACGGGCCGTATTGTCTGTGATACCCTTGCTGACCTCAGCCTTAGTGGCATCGTCAAGTTCCATGCCTGGCGTCGTCACAATCTGCGTGAACCCACTTAGGATATTCAGCGGCGTGCGTATCTCATGCGAGATCTGCTGAATAAAGTCAGTCTTCATACGGGATGACTCCTCCGCACGCTGTCGGGCCACTTCCAGTTCTGCGTTGGTCTTCTGTAACTCGTTATAAGTCTCCTGGAGCGTATCAAACAGCAACAGAGACTCCTGATAGCCCTCCGACATATTGTCAAAGTTCTGCTCCAGCAGTTTCAAGTCCTCCTGCAACTGGCTGACCTGCTCCTTGAGTTGGCGGTTTTCTTCTAATAGTGCCTGATAGTCTTCTGCCACGTCAGTATCATGCTTGCTTTTGTTCCACAGTCATAAACTTCGTAAAGCCGGTCATGGCCAGCACCTTATAGATTTCGGGGCTCACATTGGTCATCTTGAAGTGACCCTTCTTCATCATTACCCCACGCATGGTTTTCTGAATGATACGCAGACCGGAACTGGCCATATAGGTCAGTTCTGTGCAGTCCATCTCCAGGTCTACTTCCGGTTCGGCCAATGCTGGCTCTATATCTTTCTCAAACTGTCCGGCATTCATCGTATCAATGCGTTGTCCTGTCTTGATGATGGTCTTGCCACCTTCTTTCAATATCTGTGTCATAATCGTAATAATTTATGCGTTGTTTTCTGATTTGTTGATAATATTTTTCTTCATAGTCAGCAGATTCTTGCCCTCAAGACGCTGATAACTGACCTGGTTCATGATATTCTTCACGATGTAGATGCCCATACCGCCCAGGTCACGTTCAGCGGGATTGCTGTTCACGTCAAGATCATCCTTGAGAGTCGGATCGAACTCACGTCCCCTGTCACTCAACACGAACGTCAGTTCTTTCCCATCGCTTTCAGCCTTCAGTTCGATAGTGGCTTCAGCACCCTCAGGATAGGCGTAGAAGATGACGTTACTCACCATCTCCTCCATCACCAGGTTCAGGTTCATCTGCATTTCCATGTCGAGCCCCAGTTCTTCGCCGATTTCCTCAACAAAGGCGGCTACATGCTCCAGTTCTGCAACATGGTTCTTGATTTTAATTTCTTTTCTCATATACCAAATATTAGGCTTGTAATATGTTGACCTTTAACAAATCATCAGGATAATTATTGGCTGCAAAGTTACGAAAAGTCGAGAGCAAAACAAAAGAATTTATTCTTTTTTTTGCCGAGACGGAATAATTTCGCCATCTTTGATGGCAAAGTTACGAAAAGACGAGAGCAAAACAAAAGAATTTATTCTATTTTTTGCCGAGACGGAGAATCTTCGCGATTTTTATCGCAGAGTTACGAAAAAACATCGATACTGCCAAATGTTCAAACAAAAATCGGCAACGCCTGTAAGACATTGCCGATTCCTATTCTTAATAAGAAACCTCCAGATTATTCTGCAACGAGCGTGAAGCGACGGAATGCTACAATCTCGAGTTCCTTGTCCTGAGTCTTGAGCCACTGGCCAACGGTAGCCTTGTCGCCGTCACCGAACTGGAACTCCTGGTCAACCAGGCAGTTCTCCTTCAGGAACTTCTGAACACGACCCTTGGCGATGTTCTCAATCATAGGCATCTTCAACTGGGCCTCACCCTCAGCCTTAGAAGCCTCAATCAGTTTACGAGCCTCATCAGCCTGAGCCTGAGTGAGCCATCCCTTAGCCATGTTGCTCTCGATGTGGTCTTCGCTGTCAACAAGGTTGGGGTTGATGCCAGCCTTCTTGAGTTTCATCTCCACATACTTCTCAACCTGCTCCAGTTTGGTCTTCTCAACAGCAGTCTTGTACTCCTCGTCAAGAATCTTCTGGTCTACCTGCTCAGCATTCAAAGCCACGGGCTTCATGGCTGCAACCTGCATAGCCAGTTTGTGACCGACCTCTGCATTCTCCTTGTTGGTCTGAACCATGGTGCAGAGAACGTGCTTACCCATGTGATCGTAGACCTCAACATTCTCACCCTCGAGGGTCAGATAACCGTCAAGTTCCATCTTCTCACCAGTGATACCCGAACGCTGGGTCACAGCATCCTGAGCAGTCTGACCATTGATGCTAAGAGCCTTGACAGCCTCCAGATCGGCACACTTGGCAGCGACGGCGGCATCAAGGATAGACTGGGTCAGAGCGATGAAGTCAGCACCATTGGCCACGAAGTCAGTCTCGCACTTCAGGGCGATAGTAGCAGCAAAGCCATTCACCTTCTTCACGAGTACACAACCATTGGAAGTCTCACGGTCAGAGCGCTTGGCAGCGATAGCCAGGCCACGCTCGCGAAGCAGTTCCTTGGCACGATCGAAATCGCCCTCAGCCTCAGTCAGAGCCTTCTTCACATCAGCCAGACCAGCACCGGTCATAGCGCGCAGTTTCTTGATATCTTCAATTGAAATTGCCATAATTCTTTATTCTTTAATTTTTTGTTTTTTGCGATATCTCGATATTTCGATGTCTCGATATTACGATGTCACGAGATACGAGGTTACGAGATTATTACTCAGCAGCAGGAGCCTCCTCCTCAGCCACGGGAGCCTCTTCATCCTTACGAGCACGACGAGTACGCTTGGGCTTCACCTCTTCAGCCTCGCCCTCAGCCTGAGCCTCAGCAGCCTTCTCGTCTGCCTTCTCGGCCTTGCGCTCCTCCAAACCTTCAGCGATGGCAGCACAGCAGGCATTCAAAACTGCCTCTACGCTATCCTTGGCATCATCGTTGGCAGGAATCACGAAGTCAATGTTCTTAGGATCAGAGTTGGTGTCGACAATACCGAACACGGGGATACCCAGACGGTTTGCCTCAGCCACGGCAATATGCTCCTTCATCACGTCAACGACAAAGAGGGCGCTGGGCAGACGAGTCAGGTCAACGATAGAACCGAGGTTCTTCTCCAACTTGGCACGCTGACGGGTCACCTGCAGCAATTCACGCTTAGACAGGTTGCCGAAAGTACCGTCGCTCATCAGTTTGTCGATAGTTGCCATCTTCTTCACAGCCTTACGGATGGTGGGGAAGTTGGTGAGCATGCCACCGGGCCAACGCTCGATGACGTAAGGCATATTCACGCTGGTTGCCTTCTCGGCAATCACTTCTTTAGTCTGTTTCTTAGTACCTACGAAGAGGATTTTCTTACCCTGACGGGCAATGTTCTTCAATGCCTCTGCAGCATCATCAATCTTTACTACGGTCTTGTGCAGATCGATAATGTGAATACCATTGCGCTCAGTGTAGATATAAGGAGCCATGGCGGGGTTCCACTTACGCTTCAGGTGGCCAAAGTGGCAGCCAGCCTGCAGCAATTGGTCAAAATTTGTTCTTGCCATTTTTTTTAATTGCTTTAATTTTGTTGTTTACTTTCTTTTTAATCTTTGTTTGATCAACTGACAGGTAGTCAACTCTAGAACAACTAGACTATCTAGAAAATCTAGAATCTCCAGAACGAATCCCACCAGTTTAGATACTAAACGTAGTCCAGTATGATTAACGCTTACTGAACTGGAAGCGACGACGTGCCTTGGGACGACCCGGCTTCTTACGTTCTACCTCACGGCTATCACGTGTGAGGAAGCCCTGATCTTTCAATGCCTTCTTATCCTCGGCGTTCACCTTGACCAGTGCACGGGCAATTGCCAAACGGAGAGCCTGGCTCTGACCTGTGAAACCGCCACCGTCGAGGTTCACCTTGATGTCATACTTCTCTGCACACTCCAGCAGGTTCAGCGGCTGCTTCACCACATACTGCAGAATAGCGGAGGGGAAATATTCGGTTAAATCCTTCTTGTTGATCGTAATCTTGCCAGTACCTTCTGACAGATAAACGCGAGCCACTGAACTCTTGCGACGACCTATTGCGTTAATAACTTCCATCTTTACCTATTATTATTTATACTGGTTAATATCAATAGCCTTTGGCTGCTGAGCCTCGTGCTTGTGCTCTGTACCCTCATATACATAGAGGTTGTTCAGCAGGCTGCGGCCGAGAGGGCCTTTGGGCAGCATACCCTTCACGGCATGACGAATGATACGGTCAATACCATCAGGACGCTTGCGCAGTTCTGCGGGAGTATTGAAACGCTGACCACCAGGATAGCCAGTATAACGGGTGTAGACTTTATCAGTCTCCTTTTTGCCGGTGAACTTCACCTTGGCAGCATTAATAATGATGACATTGTCGCCGCAATCAACGTGCGGAGTGAAACTGGGCTTATACTTGCCACGAATCAACTTTGCGACCTTAGAAGCGAGACGACCAACCACCTGATCGGTAGCATCTATGACGACCCACTCCTTCTTGGCTGTCTCCTTGTTAATTGAGACGGTCTTGTAACTTAAAGTGTTCATTTCTTCGTTTAAATTTACTAAAAAACAGTTCTTTTACTTTATAAAGTTTACTTGTGTGAACGCCGATTCACAAACCGTGCCATCCGGCCAAAGATGCGCACTATTTACACGACGCCCGCGGGGATTCTAAGACTCTCCCCAAATAATCGGACTGCAAAGGTACTGCTTTTTCTTCTTTTACGAAACAACAGAGACTCCAAGAGATATGTTTTTTATATTTTTTTAACCAACCAGTACACCTTCCTGTTGAATAAAACAAAAATTTTTGTCCGTTATTTGCCAATATCAGGAAAATATAGTACCTTTGCACCCCATAAATAAAAATAGGTATAGGATATGAATATAGAGACACTAATAAGTCAAGCCGCTGGCGAGGCCGTGAAGGCACTCTACGGCATGGAGGCAAGTGAAAAGATGTTGCAGCTGCAGAAGACACGCAGCGAGTTTGAGGGTAACCTGACACTGGTGGTTTTCCCCTTTGTGAAGGCTGCCAAGAAATCGCCCGAGCAAACGGCTCAGGAGATTGGCCAGTATCTGGTCGACAATTGTTCGGCCATCGAGAAATTCAACGTCGTAAAAGGGTTCCTGAACCTGAGCATCGGTGAGAGAGCCTGGCTGCAACTGCTCCAGGCCATCGATCAGGACGATCGTTTCGGCATGAAAAGAGTGGACGAGGGTTCACCAACAAGCCCCTGCACCTTGGTCATGTGCGCAACAACCTGCTGGGTTGGTCGCTGGCTCAGATTATGGAGGCCAACGGCAACAAGGTGGTGAAGACCAACATCGTGAACGACCGCGGTATTCATATCTGTAAGTCTATGCTGGCTTGGTTGAAGTACGGCAACGGCGAGACACCCGAATCGTCCGGCAAGAAGGGCGACCACCTGATTGGTGACTACTACGTGGCTTTCGACAAGCACTATCGTGAGGAGGTGAAGGAACTGACCGCCCAGTATGTGGCCAGCGGTTTACCCGCTGAGCAGGCCGAAGAAAAAGCCAAGCAGGAGGCTCCACTGATTAAGGAGGCCCACGAGATGCTGGTGAAATGGGAGAATAACGACCCCGAGGTTCGCGCCTTGTGGGAAAAGATGAACAACTGGGTGTATGCCGGTTTCGACGAGACCTACAAAAAGATGGGCGTTGGTTTCGATAAGATCTACTACGAGAGTCAGACCTACCTGAAGGGTAAGGCCAAGGTAGAGGAAGGACTCGCCAAGGGTCTCTTCGAGCGCCACGAGGACAACTCAGTATGGGCCGACCTCACCAACGAAGGTTTGGACCAGAAGTTGCTGCTGCGTTCTGATGGCACCTCAGTATATATGACGCAGGACATCGGTACTGCCGAGATGCGTTTCCAGGACTACCCCATCGACAAAATGATCTACGTCGTGGGCAACGAGCAGAACTACCACTTCCAGGTGCTTTCTATCCTGCTGGACCGCCTGGGCTTCAAATGGGGCAAGGAACTCGTTCACTTCTCTTACGGTATGGTGGAACTGCCCAATGGTAAGATGAAGAGCCGTGAGGGAACGGTGGTGGATGCCGACGACCTGATGGCTCTGATGGTAGAGGATGCCTACAAGACCTCTATGGAACTGGGTAAGTTTGACGATATGACCGAGGAGGAGCGCCGCGAGATTGCCCGCATCGTGGGTATGGGTGCCCTGAAGTACTTCATCCTGAAGGTGGACGCACGCAAAAATATGCTGTTCAACCCCGAAGAGAGTATCGACTTCAATGGTAATACCGGTCCTTTCATCCAGTACACCTACGCTCGTATCCGCAGTATCCTGCGCAAGGCCGAGGGAACGAACTATTCTCTCACCTCTAACCCCTCACCTCTCACCTCTAAGGAAATCGAGCTCATCCAGAAGATGTCTGAGTTTGGTGCTGCCGTGGAGCAGGCTGGTAAGGACTATTCTCCCTCTGGCATCGCCAACTACTGCTATGAGTTGACCAAGGTGTTCAACCAGTTCTACCACGACTTCACAATCCTCAACGAACCCGATGAGCAGAAGAAGGCCGTCCGCCTGATGCTGGCCAAGAACGTTGCCAAGATCATCAAAAACGCCATGGGCCTGCTGGGTATCGAGGTACCCGAGCGCATGTAAAGTATGTTGCGACTGAGTCGCAACAAACCGAACGACTATGCAGAATCCTCCCGACTATAGACACGACACAGTACTGCCCTTGCCCATGGAGGTAAGGGCAGACGCGTGGGCTGTGGATGCTGCCTGCAGCGGCAACCCTGGACCTATGGAGTACCAGGCTATTGACCTGCAGACGGGTGCACAGGTGTTTCATTTCGGCCCTATGAAGGGAACAAACAACATAGGTGAGTTCTTGGCGATCGTTCACGCCCTGGCACTCTGCTGGCAGAAAGGGTTGTACGACAAGACCATCTACTCGGACTCCTACAATGCCATCTTATGGGTGCACAAGCGACAGTGCAAGACTAAACTAGAGCGAACCCCAGACACAGAGCCTCTCTACCAGATTATCCAACGCGCAGAGAACTGGCTACGCACTCACAACTTCCGCAACCCCATCATCAAATGGGAGACCAAACATTGGGGCGAGGTACCCGCAGACTTCGGACGCAAATAGACATAACGGCACGACATCCCACCATAAATATAAGCCATATATGATGACGGAAGACGAACAATACATGCGCCGCTGTCTGCAATTGGCGCAAAATGGACGACAGAACGCCAAGCCAAATCCAATGGTTGGTGCAGTGATAGTAGCACCATCACCCACTCCACGCATTATTGGTGAGGGATATCACGTGCGCTGCGGTCAAGGACACGCCGAAGTGAACGCCTTTGCCTCTGTATGTCCTGAAGACGAGTCGTTACTGAGAGAATCAACTATGTACGTCTCACTAGAGCCTTGTTCACATTATGGCAAGACCCCTCCTTGTGCCGATCTAATCATCCGAAAGGGCATACGGCGAGTGGTCGTCGGCTGCATTGACGAATATGCAGAGGTGCAGGGTCGGGGTATTCAAAAATTACGTGATGCAGGCATATATGTGACTGTAGGCGTCCTCGAAGAAGAATGCAGAGAACTGAACCGCAGATTCTTCATTTTTCATCGATTCCATCGGCCATATATCATCTTGAAATGGGCTCAGACGGCCAACGGTTTCATCGATAATAATGAACACGCACTGGCCATCTCGTCACCATTTACTCAGATGCTCTCCCATAGACTTCGCGCTGAAGAGGATGCCATTCTCGTTGGGCGGATTACCGATGAACGTGAACATCCACAACTGACCGTCCGACACTGGTTCGGTCCAGATCCCAAACGACTAATCATAGACCGTCAACATCCATTGAATCTGGAGTCGCTATACGACCACAACATCCAGTCACTCATCGTGGAAGGCGGACGCAAGACATTGGAATCGTTCCTTACGCAAAACCTGTGGGATGAAATTCGCATAGAGACGTCTACCATTACTGTCAACGGAGGGACACGAGCCCCAAAATTACCACCAAATATTCGCTTACGTGACCTTCATCACTACGCAAATAATAGCATTGCAGTATACACAAACACCTCTCTTTAGTTTTTTTAACACCGACGACCTACCCGTATTCTGTTTTTTTTCCTAATTTTGCAAGCAAAATGAACAGATCCTAAAACGAATTGGCGCGCGCTAAGAAATATGACAGACATCATCCTTTCTAGTTTTCTTAGCCTGTTCGCTTTGTTTGGCAAAGAGGAACAGGTGGACGAATCGTGGGCAAGAGCAATGCTTGCCAACTATCTTCGTCATCATTTCGGCATCAGGAACACAGACGCATACCTTGATTTTTACAGCGATATGCGCGGAGCCTATGAGATGACCGAAGACCTCAACACCAAAGAGACCGTCAACAGTATCTGTTCAGGTTTGAAAGGCAAAATCTCTCACCGCGAGGAATCACTGCTCCTGCTACGACTGATGGAGTTCTGTGGTAGTCTGGAGGAACAGACACCTGCCATGTTCGAAATTATGGCAGAAATATTCGAGATTCCCGATAAACAACTTCGCGTATTCTCTGATTTTGTTAACGACAGGGAGACTGAAGAAATCATCATCCATCACATAGAAGGCACTGACGGAGAACTGAAGACCCTGCTCGACCCTACTACCGGTCTACTCATTTTCACCTATTCTGGTCAGGACACCATTCTACTCAATGACGTTCCTGTCCTCTCTGGAGCCTTTCAGGTATGGCTACAAAGCAGTGTGCTGAAGAGCAGGAACGGAAAGCCGTTGTACTACTCCACTATTCTGGAGACCCATAACAGGAAGGCCAACAAACAACAGGACACAACACATGCCGTGGAGTTCTGTGGCCGTGATATCAACTTCCGTTTCCCCAACAGCGACAACGGCATGCACAACCTGAGTTTCACCCTCCACAACGGCGAGTTGCTGGCCATCATGGGCGGCTCAGGAACAGGCAAGACAACCCTACTCTCCCTCCTCAACGGCACTCTCACACCGCAAGAGGGCACCATTACCATCAACGGCCACAGCATCACTGAGCCACAGGCAAAGAGCCTCATTGGTTTTGTGCCTCAAGATGACCTACTCATTGAAGAACTGACTGTCTACCAAAACCTGTGGTACACGGCTAAGTTATGCTTTGAGGGAATGTCTGACAAAGACATAGATGCACGGGTAATGAAGACCTTGAAAGATCTTGGCCTCGACGCCACGAAGGATCTGAAAGTGGGATCACCCATCAAGAAATACATCTCTGGTGGTCAGCGCAAGCGACTGAACATCGCACTGGAACTGATTCGTGAGCCAGCAGTCCTCTTTTTAGATGAGCCGACATCTGGCCTATCGTCAGCAGACACCGAGAAGGTCATCAACCTGCTGAAGGAACAGACCTACAAGGGCAAGCTCATTGTGGTGAATATCCACCAGCCGTCGAGTGATGTCTATAAACTGTTTGATCGTCTATGGCTGCTAGACAGAGGTGGCTATCCAGTATTTGACGGAAACCCCATCGATGCTATCACCTACTTCAAGGAGGCAGCATGCTATGCTGATGCTGAGACCAGCGCATGTCCGACCTGTGGCAATGTTAATCCAGAGATCGTGCTCAACATCATCGACGAGAAAGCGCTAAATAGCAGCGGTGAGCCCTCCGATGACCGAAAGATGACGCCCCAGGAGTGGCACGAACTCTATCTGAAGAGCCGCGAGCCACAGCCACAGCCTACCGTCAGCGAGGTTCCACCCTCTGACCAGAAAAAGCCTGGTGCACTGAAACAGTTTACCATCTTCCTCCGCCGTAACATCAAGACCAAGATAACCAATGTGCAGTACCTATGCATCACGTTGCTAGAGGCTCCACTGCTGGCTATCATTTGTGCCATGCTCACCCGTTTCGCACCACCGGAAGGCTACACGGTGATGAACAACAAGAACATGGTAAGTTACTTCTTTATGGCTATCATTGTTGCCACATTCATTGGCATGAGTGGTAGCGCAGAGGAGATTATCAAAGACCGTGCTCTGCTGAAACGTGAGAAATTCCTTAGTCTGTCCCAAGGCAGTTATATCTGGTCGAAGATTATCTATATGGCTGTTGTATCTCTGCTACAGACCTTCCTGTTCATCATCATTGGCAACACGATTATGGGTATCGAGGGACTTTTTGGCGTATGGTGGCTCATTCTGTTCGTCACAGCCCTGCTATCCAACCTCGTTGGACTTCTGCTGTCTCAATGCCTCAGTTCGGTGGTGGCCATCTACATCAGCATACCACTGCTGCTCATTCCTCAGATATTGCTCTGCGGTCTCGTAGTCAATTTCTCAGACCTTACACCTAAGAGCACGACTGGCAACGTACCCGTTATTGGTGACATTATCCCGTCACGCTGGGCCTATGAGGCGCTGGCAGTCACCTCGTTCACAGACAATGCTTACGAGAAGCCTTTCTTCAAACTGGATAAGGAGAAATACGAGAATCAGTTCTATAATGTAGGCTTCCTCTACGAACTGCAGTCACAACTGGAAACCATGAACGACGAACTGTGTCATGGACGTGAGGTGAAGCCCGAGCATCTCGATGTTATCCATAAGAACTTGCCCGTCATCACAGAATTCTGCAACATGCAGCCCTATGATGGCGATGAATCCTACGAGTCGCTCTACCAGTACATGAAACATGCTGAGGACACCCTTTCCAAACGCTGCAACAGAGTCTCACTGAAAACCAATGCCATCATGACAGACCTGGTGCGTAATATTGGTAAGGAAGAGGTCATCCGGCTCAAGGAAGACAACTACAACATCAAACTCGAGGATATCGTCATCGGTGCCGATCAGGCTCGGACAGTTGACGTAGTTGATGGCTACATCGTGCCCCGTACAGGGCTCATCTACCTGACTCCACGCAATAATATGGGACGCGCGCCGTTCTATAGTAGTGAAAAAGTTATCGGCCAGCACCACATTAAAACCCTCTGGTTCAACCTCTCAGTACTTGGGCTGATGTGTATTGTGGTAGCCATACTACTCTTTACCGACTGTCCAGGCCGCTATGTACGCAAAGACGAGAATTAAGTAAACAAACATTTATATTAACATTAAAAAAAATTAGAAAGCAATGAAGAAATTAAGTTTTGTCGCTGTAGCATTTGCAGCAATGATCTTCGCATCATGCACAGGTGGCCAAGGTGGCCAGAACAAGGGCGGTGAGCAGACTGACTCCGTGAAGAGTTTCGAACAGGAGCAGTTGGAAGCCAGCATCAAGATTCAGTTCGACAGCCTGGCATCTGAACTTGGAAAACTCAAGACCCTCCCCATCCTGAATAGTGGCGAGAACGGCATCCAGTTGTCAGATCAGGAGAAACAAGTGAAACCCGACTATCTGCTCGATCCCGCTGTGGCAGAAAATGCCACCACATTGGCTGAGAAGTATCGCATTCTGAGCGCACTGGTCGTTGACAAAAAGGTTGCCGCCCTGTACGAGATGCCTACCGATGAGTATGACAAGGCTATCACCAAACTGGTTGCCGACATCAGCGATCCCTCATTCAAGGAGATGGAAGACCAGAACACCATCTATGAGACCAACAAGACACTCTATGATGCCATGAACGCAAACGGTCGCATCAACTACTATTGGCAGATGGCTGCCGCAGTGCTTGTCGAGCAACTCTACGTGCTGAACCAGAACACCGATAAGTTCATCACCGCCTTCGACGATGACGCTGCCGCCAACGTCACCTTCCGCATCATCCTCCTGCAGGATGCCATCGAGCGTCTCTCTGAATACGACACCGAACTGATTCCTGTCGTTCAGGCCATCGAGCCTCTCAAAGTTCTCAACGCTATCGATGTTGCTCAGTTGAAGGAGCAACTTGCCCAGATTAAGGACGAGATTAACGATGCCCGTGAGGCTCTGGTGAAGTAATCACACCTTATTATAATATATAGCGGCACCCGCACAAGATCATGTCTGTGCAGGTGCCGCTTATGCAAAAGAGCGATATGACATACCAGGCATTCTGGCGACCATTAACTGTACTATATCCTGAGCGCGAGGCACAATGGATAGGTCGTGTCATCATGGAAGAGTGTTACGGCCTGACACAGAGCGACATCATCATGGGCAAAGTGGAGCGTCTCGACGAACAGGTACTGAAAGCCATCCAACAGCGGCTACTCAAGGGAGAACCCGTACAATATGTAGTAGGCATGGCCGCCTTCGGTGACAACCTATTCATGGTTAGCCCCAGTGTGCTGATACCCCGTCCAGAAACCCTCTGGCTCTGCCACGCCGTCAGCGAGACCATCGGCATCATGCCACGTTCGGTACTTGACATCGGCACAGGAAGCGGTTGCATCGCCATCACCATCGCCCTCGACAGGCCGACAGCCATGGTGACGGCTTGGGACATCTCCAACGATGCACTTGACCTGGCACGTAGCAATGCTCTGCGACTGGAAGCCGATGTGGATTTTGTACACCAGGATGCCCTCTGTCCGCCCGATAACTACAACTTATGGAACGTCATCGTCAGCAACCCTCCCTATATCTGTTTGCAGGAACAGGCCGCTATGGAGCGTAACGTGCTTGACTTTGAGCCTCATCTCGCTCTTTTTGTGCCCAACGATGATCCACTGCTCTATTATCGCAGCATCGCCCGCTATGCCATCAAGGCCCTGACAGCCGATGGTGCACTCTTTTTCGAGATTAACCCACTCTATGCCAGTGAATTGGGCGACCTGCTATTGGATACAGGGTTCAAAACAGTAAAAATCTACCAAGACGACTACGAGAAAGATAGGTATATCATAGCATGGAAGTAAAGAAGGAAACGACCGCCCTGCAGGCCTACCAGAAACTGGCCGCCCTTTGTGCACGCAGCGAACACTGTCAACAGGAGATGCTTGACAAAATGAGGCAGTGGGGTGTCAGTGATGAGGACCAGGCGAAGGTCATGGCCCGCCTGATCAAAGAGAAATATGTGGACGACGAACGCTTCGCCCATGCCTTTGTCTACGACAAGATACGTTATAGCAAATGGGGGCGCCGCAAGGTGGAGCAGGCCCTGTGGATGAAACGTATTGACGAACATATCAGTAAATCTATTCTCGACGAGGTGGATGATGAGGAGTACTTGCAAATCCTCAGGCCCCTGCTCAAACAGAAGAGCAAATCTGTCACGGGGCGCAATGAATATGAGCGCACTATGAAACTCATCAAGTTCGCTTTGGGCCGAGGCTTCACGATGGACATAATCAAACAATGCATAGAGGTAGACAATGAAGACGAATTTTCTGACTGACCTGTTCGACCTCATTTCTCCCCGTTCGTGCCCCATCTGCGGTGAGCGGCTGACAGCCAGCGAGTCAGCCATCTGTGGTATCTGTCACCTCAGGATGCCACTGACGAACTTTGCAAACAACCCTTACGACAACCCAATGGCCCGTCTGTTCTGGGGACAGTTTCCCATCCAGAAAGCCGCAGCATACTTCTATTACCTGCCCCAATCAGACACTAGCCGTCTGATATACGACATGAAATACCACCATCAGCCCGACCTCTGCGAGAACATGGGTTGTCTGGTGGCCAAGGAGGTAGACAGGCACCATTTCTTCGATGACATCGATGCCGTTGTACCAATGCCTGTCACGCGGCAACGACAACGTCAGCGCGGCTACAACCAAAGTATGGAGATTGCCCGCGGTATCAGCGATGCTGTCAGCCTGCCTATCTTCCACAAGGTCATCAAGCGCATCCACTTCGACACGTCGCAGACCAAGATGAAAGGCTGGGAGCGACTGGAGAACGTGGAAAATGTGTTCCAACTGACTGCGCCAGAGACTGTCAAGAACAAGCATTTGTTGTTAGTTGACGATATCGTAACAACAGGAGCCACCGTCAGGGCTTGCGCACAGGAACTCTGCAAGGCTGACAATGTGCAAATCAGCATTCTCTCTCTTGGTTTCACGAAAAAATAAGGGGAAGTACTTTCGTTCGGAAATAAAAGAAAAACGAGTTTTCCTTTTGTATTTCTCTCACTTATTTGTACCTTTGCAGACAAAATCATTATCACACTATGGACATCAAGAAACAATTTGCTCAGAAACTGATGGACATCAAGGCCATCAAGTTACAGCCCAACGATCCCTTCACATGGGCAAGCGGCTGGAAGTCACCCATTTACACTGATAACCGGAAGACGCTAGGGTTCCCACAACTACGTTCGTTTGTGAAACTCGAACTGTGCCACACCATTCAAGAGCAGTTCCCTGAGGCTGAGGCAGTAGCAGGCGTAGCCACAGGAGCCATCGCACAAGGTGCACTGGTAGCCGAGGAACTGGGACTCCCCTACTGCTATGTGCGTCCCAAACCAAAGGATCACGGTATGGGCAACCAAGTGGAGGGCGAACTGAAGAAGGGAGCCAAAGTGGTGGTCGTAGAAGACCTCATCTCCACTGGCGGCAGCAGTCTGAAAGCCGTACAAGCCCTGCGTGACTATGGCGTAGAGGTCATTGGCATGGTTGCCTCGTTCACCTATGGATTCCCTGTGGCAGAAGAGGCATTCCGCGAGGCTGGTGTGCAACTCATCACGCTCTCCGACTACAATGCCGTATTGGAGCAGGCCGCCGAGACTGGCTATATCAAGGAAGAAGACAAAGCCGTACTGGCAGAGTGGCGTCAGAATCCAAGCGAGTGGAAACAATAAAATGAAAAGTTATGAAAAAATTTGAAAGTAGCATCAAACAGATACCCTACTCACAAGAGGCTGTCTACAGAAACATCAGCGATCTGACCAATCTGGAACGTGTACGCGACCGTGTGCCTGAGGACAAAGTGAAAGACTTCTCGTTCGACCATGACTCCGTGACAGTAAGCGTTGCCCCCGTTGGTGCCATTACTATGCGCATCGTGGAGCGTGAAGAGCCTAAGTGTGTCAAGTTTGAGACCACTCAGTCACCCATGCCCTTTAATCTTTGGATTCAGGTACTCCCCGTTAATGATACCACATCGAAGATGAAAGTCACAGTGAAGGCCGACATCCCTTTCATGCTTGCCGGCATGGTGAGTGGCCCCATTCAGGACGGTGTAGAGAAAATTGCCGACGCTCTGGCACAGATTCCTTATGAATAACAACTCGTAATTTCGAAACATCGAGATATCGAAATATCGATATATCGACATATCGAGATAACGATAAAACGAAACAACAAGAAAAATGGCAAGTAAACTCTGGGAAAAAGACTTTGAGATAAACAGCGAGATAGAACGCTTCACCGTGGGAAGAGACCGCGAGATGGATCTATATCTGGCACCTTACGATGTGCTGGGCTCTATGGCCCACATCACCATGCTGGAGAGTATCGGACTGCTAGGCAAGGATGAACTGCCTGTACTGCTGAACGAACTGAAAAACATTTATGAGATGACACAGCGTGGTGAGTTCATCATTGAGGACGGCATTGAGGATGTTCACTCGCAAGTGGAACTGATGCTCACCCGCAAGTTGGGCGACATGGGCAAGAAGATCCATTCGGGCCGCTCACGCAATGACCAGGTGCTTGTTGACCTGAAACTGTTCACACGCCATCAGTTGCAACTAGTGGCCGAAGCGGTGAAGGATCTCTTCGACCAACTCATACAAAAGAGCAACCAGTACAAGAACGTACTCATGCCCGGCTATACCCATTTGCAGGTGGCCATGCCTTCCAGTTTCGGCCTTTGGTTCGGAGCATACGCAGAGAGTTTAGCCGATGACATGCTGTTCCTGCAGGCTGCCTACAAGATGACCAACCGCAACCCCCTTGGTTCGGCTGCTGGCTACGGCTCTTCATTCCCTCTGAACCGCCAGATGACTACCGACCTGCTAGGCTTCGACTCGATGGACTACAACGTGGTTTATGCGCAGATGGGCCGAGGGAAGATGGAGCGCAACGTTGGTTTCGCTATCGCCACCATCGCTGGCACGATGGCAAAGTTGGCCTTCGATGCCTGTATGTTCAACTGTCAGAACTTCGGTTTCGTCAAACTGCCGAAAGAGTGTACCACAGGATCTAGCATCATGCCACACAAGAAGAACCCAGACGTCTTCGAACTCATCCGATCGAAGTCTAACAAACTGCAGGGTTTGCCACAACAGATTACGCTGATGATGAACAACCTGCCTGTGGGTTATTTCCGCGACCTGCAAATCATCAAGGAGGTGTTCCTGCCTGCCTTCGACGAACTGCTCGACTGCCTGCGCATGACGGCCTATATCATTAATAAGATAGAGGTGAACGACCATATCCTCGACGACCCACGCTACGATCCGATGTTCTCCGTTGAGGAGGTTAACCGCCTGGCTGCAGAGGGCATGCCATTCCGCGATGCCTACAAGAAGGTGGGTCTTGACATTGAGGCAGGCCGCTTCACGCCCAACAAGAACATTCACCATACCCACGAGGGCTCAATAGGCAACCTCTGCAACGACCGCATCGAGGCACTCATGCAGCAGACGCTACAAGGCTTCGGCTTCGAACGTGTGGCAGAAGCAGAGTGCAAACTATTAGGATAAACATTATTGAGAGTGAAGAAACTGCTGCCGCTCATACTTCTGCTGTTTTGGTCATGTGAGACCGACAACCTCTATAGTTCGGTCTACTGTAACTTTGTGTTCCAGGCCAACATCTACCCCACCAGTGCACTAACCCGAGCCATCGGAGGCACTGGCGGCGATTTCTGCATCGTCAAGGCAGTCATGGAGAAGGGGGTATGGCATCTGAAACTGACACCCAACCAAGGTACATACGACAAGTCCGACCTCGACCTGACTATGTCGACAGCCATCGGCAACGAGCGTATCAGTTATGCCGGCATGGGCTACAAGCAAGGGCTTATCATCGGCCGCACCTACAGCGGTGTGCTCCGTGCCTACGACCTACAGTGCCCCAACTGCGACAATAACTACGAGTTGAAATGGGGTGATAATCCGCAGGAGTTGCTCTGCAACAAATGCCACCGTATCTACGACATATATAGTGAGTATAGTTACGTGAAAAGCGGTGACCAAGGCCACGCCCTCACCATGTATCGGTATGTCAACTACAATCAACAGCAAGGTCGCCTGACTGTAAACAACTAAAGCCCATAGGTTTGAACAGCAATAGGAGAAAAAAGTTGGCAAAACATTTGGCTATTCCGAGAAATAGCCGTACCTTTGCAACCGCTTTCGCAATTACGAAAGATGTTGCCGCGATGGTGGAATGGTAGACACGAGGGACTTAAAATCCCTTGACCAGGAATGGTTGTGCGGGTTCGAGTCCCGCTCGCGGCACTTGCGCTTAGCAAGAATGGTGCGAAGGGGTACACCGCTCGCGGCACTTGCGCTTAGCAAGAATGGTGCAAAGGGGTACACCGCTCGCGGCATTTGCGATTACAAAGAGACATTTCACTCTATCACAGCAATATAGCTCTTAGTATCATCAACAAAATGAAGCCTAGAATTATGGCTGCAGTTATTTGTATATAGATGTTAGATGTAAATCTGTTGCCATCCTCTTCCTCGCCATCATCAGAGTACCCTTTCTCCGATTCGTCAGGTTCGGTGTATTGATAAGCCGACACATCTTCCACATACTCAGCCTCCTCATCCTCGACATAGGCAGGCACCCCACCCTCGTCATCTACTGACACCTCAGGTTCAGGGGCAGTTTCTTCAATAACTATAGGCTCAGGTTCAGGGGCAGTTTCTTCAATAACTATAGGCTCTGGTTCAGGGGCCGTTTCTTCAATAACGATAGGTTCAGGCTCTGAGACAACAGTATCCTCTGATTGTACTGGCTCTGATTCGACTGAAGCGACAGGCTGACTAAGGCTCAACCGCTGTTCAATCTCTTCTACCGACTGAGGACGGGCGGCAGGACGGGCACTCATCATCCATACTACCAGTTGCTGCATCTCGCTGCTAACTGACGGCGGAAAACTGAAAGCCTCAGCACCTTCCATCATCACATCACTGGTAGAAGGAGGCTGTTGGCTGGTCAGCAGGTTGTAGAGTGTGGCACCCAAAGCATAGAAATCAGTCCAGGGACCGATGCGCTTGATATTACCGTCAATTTGCTCACTGGGGGCATAGCCAGGCGTATAACAAAGAGCCGTCGAGGTTCCCGTATAGCCCTGCGTAGCATCCATCTGCTTACTGGCGCCGAAGTCTATCAGGACGGCATTCCCCTGATGGTCGGTCATGATGTTGCCTGGTTTCAGGTCGAGATGCCAAATCTGCTGGGCGTGTACCTCCTTCAGCGCACTAAGCACCTGCGGCAGCACCGACAGCACTTCCTGCTCGGTCATGGGACGCTTGGTGCGTTTCATCCTGGCCGACAGCGACTCACCGTCCAGCAAGTCCATCACATAGTAGGCCGTACCGTTCTCCTCGAACAAGTCGTGCACGTGGACGATATGCCCGTTCTGCAGTTTGCGCAGCCGACGGGCCTCTTTCTTGAACTTCTCCCGTTGTGACTCAAACTGTTGCTGGTTGTCAGCATTGCTCACGCTGACGGTGGTCTGTCCCTCGCGCTGGCTAATACCCTTCATGAAGAACTCCTTCAGGGCATAGGCCTCATCGAACTGCACATTGGTGACCACATAAGTATTGCCGAATCCGCCCGACGACAGATATTCCTCCACACGATAGGTTCCGTGGAGTATTGTCCCGATAGGCAGCATGGAGCGTTGTTCAATCATAACATCTCAGTTTGCTAGGTTTCTGTGCTGCAAAGATAAACAATTTTTGCAAATAGAGAGCAATAGAAAGAAGGAAATATTTAATAAAACAAAAAAAAAGAGCGTTTTCGTCAGAGTTAATAATTAATATGAGTATCTTTGCATGGAAAAAGAAACAAAAACATATTACCAGATTATGAAAAAGAACGGAATTCTTTTGTTGCTGGCAGCCGCAGGACTGCTGACAGCATGTTCGGGAAAGTTAGGAACTCTCTCGGCTGACAATTTTAACGTGACCCCCAACCCACTGGAGACGGAGGCCGGACAGGTACCGGCTACCATCAATGGTATGTTCCCTGAGAAATATATGAAGAAAAAAGCCGTGGTGAAGGTGATTCCCCAACTGCGCTACCAAACGCTTCAGGGCATGAAATCGGTTAATGGCGAGAGTGCCACTTTCCAGGGTGAGAAGGTGCTGGGCAACGACCAGACCATCTCCTATCAGACTGGCGGCCGCTACACCATGAAGACCAACTTCCAGTACACACCAGAGATGCAGCAGAGCGACCTCTACCTGACCTTCGATGCCAAGGTGGGCAAGAAGACGGTAAAGGTGCCCGACGTGAAAGTGGCCACCGGCATCGTTGCAACCTCTGAACTCTACAAGCGCACACTGGCCTCTGCCAATGCAGCACTGGCTGAGGATGCCTTCCAGCGCATCTCGCAACAGAAGCAGGAGGCCAACATCAAGTTCCTCATCGGACAGGCCCAACTGCGCAAGAGCGAACTGCAGAACAACTCTGTTCAGGAGTTCGTACGCCTGCTCAACGAGATTGCCAAGGATCAGGAAGGCAAGGTGCTCGACAACGTGGAAGTGTCGGCATACGCATCGCCCGATGGTGGCTATGAACTGAACGAGCGTCTGGCTGGCAAGCGTCAGGACGTGACTGCCGAATATGTTGACCAGCAGATGAAGAAGTCGAAGAACGACGCCCCCATCGACACGAAATACACGGCTGAGGACTGGGAAGGCTTCCAGGAACTGGTTGCCGCCAGCGATATCCAGGACAAGGATGTCATCCTGCGCGTACTTTCTATGTATCAGGATCCCGAGGAGCGTGAGCAGCAGATTAAGAACATCTCGGCTGCCTTCCGCGAACTGACCGACGGCATCCTGCCTCAACTGCGCCGTGCCCGCCTGACCATCAACTACGAGTTGGTGGGTCGCGACGACGAGCAGATTCTGGCTCAGATGAAGGAAGACGCCTCGAAACTGAGCCTGGAGGAGATTCTCTATGGTGCCACGCTCTACGAGAACGACATCAACAGTTCTGAGGCTGCCTATAAGAAGGCCATCCAACTCTATCCCAACGATGCTCGTGCCTACAACAACATGGCCAACCTGGCCTACGCCAAGGGTAACTACAGCGATGCCAAGCAATGGCTGGAGAAGGCTCTGCTTGTGGACAAGAACCAGCCCGAGGCCAACGCCAATCTGGGTCTGCTGGCTCTGCAGCAGGGTGACATGCTGAATGCTGAGACCTACATCGCAAAGGCTTCACAGGCCAACGGTCTGAACGAGGTGCTGGGCAACCTCCATCTGGCTCAGGGCAAGTATGCCCAGGCTGAGCAGGACTTCGGCTACAAGGCCAGCAACTCGGCTGCTCTGGCTCAGATCATGAACAAGAACTACCAGCAGGCTGCCACCACGTTGAAGAACGTGAAGAATGCCGATGCCATCACCGACTATCTGCGCGCCATCCTGAACGCCCGTACAGGCAACGCCACGGATGCCGCACAGGCTCTGCAGCAGGCCATCGCCAAGGATCCCTCGCTGGCTGACTATGCCAAGAAAGACCTGGAACTGGTTAAGGTGAACAAGTAAAAAGTCAAAAAAGGACAGAAAAGGTGAAGGCATGATTGTTTCTACGAATCAAAGGAATGCCAAGAGAGCAGTAAAAAGGCTAAGGTCTTTTACTGCTCACCTTTTATCCTTTTACCTTTTCATTTCCCTACCCTTCTTCCTTTTTTCCTGTGGCGATGCAGACACACGATTCAGCCTGAACGGGAAGTTCAAGAACATGGATATGGCTGAGTTCTACCTTGTCAACCTGCAGGAAGGCACTATTGACACGCTAGGCGTACAGAACGGACGGTTCAGTTATGAGACCAACATCAACGACACTACCGTCTTGGCCCTCATCTTCCCCAACTACTCCGAACTGCCCATCATCGCCGAGCCAGGACACGACATCGACATCGAAGGCGACGCGTCCCATCTGAAAGCAACTACGGTCAACGGCTCAGAGTCAAACGAACTGATGACGGCCTTCCGACTGAAGGTCAACGACATGATGCCGCCCGACGTCGTCAAGGAAGCCGAGACTTACATCAGGGAGCATGCCGAGAGTCCCGTAGCACCCTATCTGCTGCGACGCTATTTCCTGACTGCCGTCGAACCCGACTACCCCAAAGCCTATGAACTGTGCACCGTCATCCGCGACGCACAGCCCACAAAGGTCTCTGTCGTTCAACTCTTCAACCAACTGGAGGGGCTGAAAGCGCTACGCGCCGACGGCAAACTGCCTGAATTCAAGGCTACCGACACCAACGGACATGAGGTCAGCAACGACGACATGAAATCTGACGTCAACGTCATCTGCCTATGGGCTTCATGGAACTTCGACTCGCAGTCCATGATTCGTCACCTGGGCATCCTGAAGAAGAACAACCCCCGCAGGCTGAGCGTCATCTACGTCTGTCTAGACGCCACACCCGAAGAGGGACGCCATTACCTGAAAGCCGACAGCATAGAAAACCACAACATCTGCGACGGACTGATGTGGGATTCGCCCCTCGTCGGTCAACTCGGGCTGGCCTATGTCCCTGACAACATCGTCACCGACAGCACAGGCACCATCCTCGCACGCAGCATGAGCAGCGTCAAACTGAGGGAGAAAATCGAACAACTGCTGAACTGAAAACCTAACACCTGCGCCCCTCATGCGCAGAGACTATAAATAACCACCATGCTGGTAAAAACCTATTGCGCAGCCGTCAATGGGCTGGAAGTGACCACCGTTACGGTAGAAGTAAGCATGTCACGAGGCGTACAGTTTCACCTGACAGGACTCGCTGACACCGCTGTCCGTGAGAGTTACGACCGTATCAAGGCAGCGATGATCAACAACGGCTTCAAGATGCCGACGATGGACATCACCGCCAACCTCTCACCTGCCGACATCAAGAAGGAGGGCAGCGGCTACGACCTTCCCCTAGCCATCGGCATCCTGGCCGCCAACAACGTCGTTGACAATGAACGGCTCAACCAGTACATGCTGGTTGGAGAACTCGGACTCGACGGACACCTGCAGCCCATCCGTGGTGCCCTGCCCATCGCCATCCGTGCCCGCAAGGAGAAGTTCAAGGGACTCATCGTTCCTCAGCAAAACATACGCGAGGCTGCCGTTGTCAACCAACTGGAGGTTTACGGCATGGAGACCCTCACGGATGTGGTCAAGTTCCTGAATGGTTCCAATGTCTACCAGCCTACCATCATCGACACGCGACGGGAGTTCTTTGAGCAGCAGAACCAGTATGAGTGTGACTTCAGCGACGTGCGCGGACAGGAAAGCGTCAAGCGTGCCCTGGAAGTGGCGGCGGCTGGCGGCCACAATCTCATCATGATAGGCCCTCCAGGCAGCGGCAAGTCCATGCTGGCCAAGCGTCTGCCGTCCATTCTCCCACCGCTCTCCCTGGCTGAGAGTCTTGAGACGACGCAGATTCACAGCATCGCGGGCAAACTGAGCCGCGATACCAGTCTCATCAGCCAGCGTCCCTTCCGTGCCCCCCACCACACCATCTCCCAGGTGGCCCTCGTGGGTGGCGGCAACAATCCTCAGCCTGGTGAAATCAGCCTCGCCCACAATGGCGTGCTCTTCCTCGACGAGATGCCCGAACTGTCGCGTAGCGTCCTCGAAGTGCTGCGCCAGCCCCTCGAAGACCGCAAAATCAGCATCGCGCGTGCCAAATACAGCGTGGAATATCCCTGTTCCTTCATGCTGGTGGCCTCTATGAACCCCTGTCCCTGCGGCTACTATGGCGACCCCACCCACCATTGTGCCTGCACCCCTGGGCAGATTCAGCGCTACATGAACAAGATCTCAGGGCCCCTACTCGACCGCATTGACATCCATTGTGAGATTCAGGCCGTTCCCTTCGCGCAACTCTCGCAGATGCAGCCGGGTGAACCGTCTGCCACTATCCGCGAGCGCGTCATCCGCGCCCGTAATATCCAGACGGAGCGCTTCCGTTCTTTAAAGTTCCCCTCCTCATTGGGAGGGGTTGGGGGTAGGCCTCATTGCAACGCCCAGATGACTGAGCGCATGCTCCACGAGTTTGCCGAGCCCGATGCCGCCTCGATGGATATGCTCCGCATGGCGATGGAACGCCTGAAACTCTCCGCCCGCGCCTACAGCCGCATCCTGAAGGTGGCCCGCACCATTGCCGACCTTGAAGGAAGCGAGAAAGTGCAGAGCCAGCACATCGCCGAGGCCATCGGATACAGGAACCTTGACAGGGGCGACTGGGCAGAGAGAGGCGTGTGATTTACATTTTAAAAGCGTCGCACGTGTCGATATTCATTGCAAGATACAGGCCTAAGGCCTTCCGATGCCTTCTTTACTTCATTCCGATGCCTCGCATCATCCGTCCGAATGCTTCCTTTCCACCCAAAGGAAGCATTTCTTTGATGGATGCAAAGCATCCGGATGGGGCATAGATGACGTTCGGACGAGCCGTCCGAGGCATTGCTTTGGCAGGAACATGATGTATTGTACCATTGTACCATTGTACCATTTGCAAAATTCAAAAAGTATTCAAGTATTCAAATATTCAACTATGACAGGAAGGGGTGACACTCGAGCGGGCAAGTTACCCAGTTACCCACTTACCCACTCCGGACATCTATGTTTTCAAAAAAGATGAGAAATAAACAATATCCGTACGAAGTCTACTTTCTTAGGAAAAAGAGTCAACATGTTGCGTACAACATGGCCCGAGGTTACTCACTTACAACTTACTCACTTTTGACATCTGCATTCTGAAAAAACTTTAGAAAGAATTTTTATATTATATATAATATATATAATATAATATATAATACTTAATAATTATCTCAAAAACTCTATCTTACCATCAACCCCTAGGGCGCCTCCACCCCCAGCAGTTGGAAAAACCTAAATGTCAAAAGTGAGTAAGTTGTAAGTGAGTAAGTTCATGGTACTGTTTGCTCCGTAAAAAACATAGATGTCCGGAGTGGGTAAGTGGGTAAGTGGGTAACCTTCTTGTCATAGTTGAATACATGAATACTTGAATATTTCAAAATGCAAATGGTACAATGGTACAATGGTACAATACACATTCTAAATACAAAAAAGTGGTCGTAAATTTGTATTTCTAAAGTAAAATACTTAAATTTGCAGCCGACTACGAAAAAAGTCGTAACGAAAAAAGTCGTAATATGGCGCGCTGAAACGCGTTTACAGAAAAACGGCTATGTTATATAGTCATAGTCATGGCTGATCATTCCCTGAAAAGACAACTGAAAGTACTCACCATACCAGTGTTTATCGAGATGGCACTGGTGATGCTGCTGGGTGCCGTTGACACCGTGATGCTGAGTCGCTATAGCGACAACAGCGTGGCGGCGGTGGGACTGGACAACCAGTTGATATCGCTGGTATTCCTCGTGTATCAGTTCTTCTCGATGGGGGCAGCCATCCTGTGTGCACAGTATATCGGTGCCGGATTGAGGAAGCGACTGGTGCAGGTGGTGGGTATGGCGCTGGTGGTGAACCTGATGCTGGGATTGGCTGTAAGTGCCCTACTCTTCTTCAAGGCCGAGGCCCTGCTGCAACTGATGGGACTGAGGCCAGAGTTGATGGACGACGGCGTGGTGTATCTGAAGTTGACAGGCGCGCTATCGTTCTTCCAAGCCCTGTCGCTCACCTTCTCCGCCTCGCTGCGAAGTGCCGACAAGGTGGTGTATCCGATGGTGGTGACAGGCATCGTGAACGTGCTGAACATCATAGGCAACTATGCCCTGATATTCGGACGCCTGGGCTGTCCGCAACTGGGTGTAGAGGGTGCCGCCATCGCTACTGCCGCCAGCAGGGCCGTGGCTATGGTACTGCTCGCCGCCATCCATTTCAAGGTGCACATACCACGCTTCCCCCTGAGTTATTTCCGTCCGATGCCTTGGCAGGAACTGGGCAACCTGCTGAAGATTGGCGTGCCGGCTATGAGCGAGAACCTGTCCTATAGTCTGTCGCAGGTGGTCATCACCTACTTTATCAATCAGATCAGCAACGAGGCTCTGGCTGCCCGCACCTACTGCTTCAACATGATCACGTTCGTCTTCCTGTTTTGCATCAGCATCACGCAGGGCGGCGGCATACTGGTGGGTCACCTCGTGGGACAACAGCGGCATCAGGCGGCCTACGTGCTGGGCAACTATTTCTTCCGCTGGTCCATGATCATCACGCTCACAGGCTCGGCCCTGCTGGCATTGTCAGGACGCGGCGTGCTCAGCGCCTTTACTGACAACGAGGAGATCATCGCTATGGGCGTATGGGTCTTTGTGGTAGACTTCTTCTTGGAGATAGGACGCACATCCAACATCTTTGCCGTGGGCACCCTGCGCGCTACGGGCGATGCCATCTATCCCGTGGTGATAGGCATCATCTTCCAATGGAGCATCGCCGTGGGCCTGAGTTACGTCATCGGCATCCCCCTGGGCTACGGACTGGTGGGCATGTGGATAGGCTTCGCCCTCGACGAGAACATCCGCGGCATCATCCTGATGCGCCGCTGGCGCTCAGGAAAATGGCGCGACAAAGGATTCGTGAAATAAGGTGCCTCTGTCGTAGTAGAAAAGAGCCACCCCCTGCAACTTTTTCGCAAGAATCTTACGTCTAACAGATAAACTTTTAAACGAAAACGATTATGATACTCTCAACCGCTCGGCGACGAAGGAGACGCTTGGCTCGTCCAAGAACCCCACAGATTGAAGGTCACACCATCCGCGAATACAAGGGTGTGGTGACAGGTGAAACCATTATCGGCGCCAACATCGTAAAAGACTTTTTTGCTGGCATCCGCGACATCGTTGGCGGTCGCGCAGGCGCTTATGAGAAAGTGTTGCGCGAGGCCAAGGACACATCGTTGAATGAAATGATGAGTCGCGCCCAGGCTATGGGAGCCCGCTCGAGCTCTGCTCGCTTGCTACCAACGGGACGCAAGAACGCCGTCGTAGGCATCGACATCGACTACGAGACCATTGGTGCCAACGGCTCGATGCTCATGGTAGCCACCAGCGGAACAGCCGTTGTCATCTAAACGAACAAAGACGACAGAAAGAGGACCCCTGCCCTATCGCCAGCAGGACAGCGAATAAAAATGCAAGTCTTGTTTTCATCTTATCATTTCCTTTATTTTTTCCTGATGCAAAGATAATAATAACAAATGAGACTCAAAACAAAAAACAAGCACTTATTTGGGTTATCCCCCCCCAAAAAAGCAAGAGCCCCCTCCAAAGTAGAAGAGGCTCTTTGATTCAGAATGCTCCCATGCAACTTCACGAAAGGCGCGGTTCACTTTACATATATCTTATGCCCATTGACGATATTCAACCCCTTTTGCAAGGAACTGATGCGCTGACCCTGAAGGTTGTAGATGCTTACATTCTCTAATCTCCTAGTTTTTACGTTTTCCTCAATTCCTGTCGTCTGCGTTTCAAATTCGCCAGTGAAAGACTCCTGGCTATTCTCCACGATGACTGTATAACGGCCCTGAGCATAGGAAGAGATGTCGATGTCGAGTCCTACGATGGTGCCTGCGTTGACAGTCTTCTCATAGACGACTTGTCCTAACTCGTCAGTAATACAGACCAGATAGACATCGTCGAGCGGGTCAAGATTAATACCTAACCGTTGGTCGCTGTATTCACCATATAACGACTGCATTTCCGACGTATCCTTGAAACTAGCATCACCCTTCACTCTCTTAGACGGTGCCTTGACCTTCGGTCGAGCAACCTCACGCTCGGAAAGGCTGATGCAAGCATCGCCTTTCACTCTCTTAGACGGTGCCTTGGGCTTTGTCTTGATAGTATGGGTGAAGTCAAAGCGGCCTTTACGGGCTCCCTCTGGGGTCGCCCCATCCTCATATTCGCCGTTGAGGTAGATGACTTCATCGCCAACGACGCAAGACATCAGGAACTCTTGGACATGATCTGCCGCTTCAGGATAGGCATTCCTGGTTGGACCGTCAATACCTCCCACACCTTCCAGCCAGGTGGTACTCTTGATGTTTTGGTTGATCATGACATCCCTGTAAACACCTTTGGAGCCTTCTATTCCTCCCGTCTGCCTCGGTCCTATCGTAAAAGGTGGATAATCATCAATCAGTTGCAGGCTTTCATTGTCACCTATGGAGAAGTCATACTTGAGTACCATCGCCTGTTTCTTCTCGTCGTAACAGTACACTCGCCTGTCCTCTTCGTACCATGCTCCCACTTTGCTCAGGGAAGGCTGTTGTGACAGATAATCATAGTCAGGATAATCAGGGCTGACAAACCGCTGGCACATCATCTGCTTGCAGGTCTTTCCGCCAATGATGGTGTCGCCATCGAAGTAGTAATAGTCAACCACCTGCACAGGATTACCCGATATTGTTCCCACCTTCCACACCTTACCGTCTTCGATCATTGGGCGATAATCGTCCTGAGTCGGAAGTGCTACGATTTCCTTAAAGTTCTTCCAAGGTTCTGCGGCTTGGTATGCGCTGACAGAGGCAGCAGGAACATGAAGTGTAGCCTGTTTGAAAAACAAATAAGATGGACTAACCCATTCTGGGACTTTTTCAGCGTAGGAATAAACATTTGCGAGACTATTGCAACCGTAAAATGCTTGGTCTCTTATGCTCGTCACACTATTACCAATGGTGACAGAGGACAGGTTTGCGCAATTCCAAAATACCATCTCTCCGATAGTTGTGACACTATTGGGGATAATGATAGAGGTAAGACTTGTGCAATCCGTGAAGGCTCCATATTTGATATTCTCCATGTTATTACCAATGGTAACAGAGGACAGGTTAGAGCAACCATAGAAAGCTTGACCATCAATAATCGTCACACTATCAGGGATGGTAACAGACGTTAGACCTTTACATCCCCAGAAAGCAGAGGATCCAATGGTTGTCACACTATTCGGAATAGTTGTGTTTTGGCATCCTTTTATAAGTATATTGCTATTCGTTTGAATAATTGCATTACAGTTCTCGCGAGAGTCATATACAGGATTCCCTTCTGCCACATCAATAGAGGTTATATTAGAGCATCCGTCGAAAGCACCTGGTCCAATAACATTCACACCAATCGGTATGCGAATAGAGGTTAGGCCCGTGCAATCTTCGAATGCGTAGCCACAAATGTGCGTCACACTATTGGGGATATTGACGCTTGTTAATTTGCTGCAATTTCTGAACGCATAGGTATCAATGCATGTCACACTATAAACATAACCATCAAAAGTTACGGTTTCAGGTATGTCAACATTTCCACTGATTTCTTTGTTTATAGATCCTTGAACTTTTGCAGTCAAAGTTTTTTGATTTAAGTAATAATCTATGCCGTCAATTGTCTTTAAATAAAACTGCGCCTTAACCGCTAACGGTAGCATTGAAGAGAAAATCAAGATAAATAATAATGTTCGTTTCATTATTGACTTGAGTTATTAAAACAATACTTTTTATTTCACCACGACTTTCTTTGTTGTACCATCACTCATCTTGACGATATTTAGGCCATGTTGTAGAGTAGCGATGCGCTTTCCATCAATAGTATAGCGCTCAACTATAGTAGGCTGTTGTATCGCTGGTACAATAATTTCTGTCGTTGGCTTGGGGTCTTCATCTGTCAATGCTACGATATTACCAAATTCCTTCCATTGTTCTGCGCTTTTATATGCTTCAACAGATGCTGCAGGCACATGGAGCGTAGCGTTTTTGTAGTTTGAAGAGTCAAAAACATCCTTACCAGTCGTTGGCACTTGTTCTGCATAGCAATACATGTCTGTCAGACTGGAACATTTGTAGAACGCGCTGTCATCGACGCATGTCAAATTGCTTGAAATAGTGACCGAAGTAAGTTCATCACTTTCAGAAAACGCGATATATGCTATTTTCTTCACATCTTCTCCCAAAACATATTCTTTAACCTGCTTGCCGAAACAACTCATCACCGTATAGTACTGCTGCTCATTGTCTCTTGATACAACCTCGTCACTGTTTATTTCTACCTTGGTCAGTTTGTAACACCATTGGAATGCCCATTGCCCTATACACTTCACGCTTTTAGGTATGGTTACAGAAGGTAGAATTTGACAGGTTGCGAACGCCCATTTTCCAATAGTTGTCAAGTTTTCAGACAACTTAATTGAAGTTAGTTGAGGACATTCACGGAATGCATTGTCTCCTATACTTGTTACATTGTCAGACATTTTGACAGATGTCATCATACAACTATAAAATGCATTATTTCCGATGCTCGTCACATCTTCTCCCAAAATAAGTTCTTCACAACCACCGATTAATAGTCCTAATACAGACTCTTGGATACCATAATTTTTAGACACCAAAGTATTGTTGTTTATCTCAACAGTTTTTAGATTGTCACATCCATACAATAATTCATAACCAAAGTTTACCAAACCTTTGCCTATATAAATGTAGGTTAAAGCAGAACAATTCTCAATGGCTCTGTTATCAATGCTGGTTACTCCATCGGGAATAACAATGCGAGTTATGCCTGAATATGAGAACGCTAACTTTCCAATAGATGTTACGCTATTGGGGATAGTCGTACCATTACATCCAAACAATAATTTGTTGCTGGCAGTCCCAATGATTGCATTACAGTTCTCGCGAGAGTCGAATACTTTATTCCCCTCATCTACAATAATAGACATAAGACTTGTGCAACCTTTGAATACCTCTGAGCCAATGCTTGTCACACTGCTTGAAATCGTGACAGAGGTAAGACTTGTGCAACCATTGAATGCCTCTAAGCCAATGTTTGTCACGCTGTTTGGAATCGTGACAGAGGTTAGTTCTGTACTTCCACTGAATGCTACTCGTGAGATGGAAGTTACACGATACTCTGCTCCATTTCTGGTTACTAATGACGGGATCACTAAATCGCCGCTATAAGTATATCCACGGTGAAACACGACTTCTGCTGTTTTGTCATTGGAATTCAATTTGTAGTAGATGCCATCGATTATGACGTCAGCACTACCTGCCAATGGCAGTAACAACAGGGTAAGCGATAAGATAAACTTTAAAGACTGTTCCTTCATTTTTATTATTCTTTTTAATATTGTACTTACAAATCAGTTCTTACTTATTTGCCGTTGAGTATCTGTTCCAGCGTAACGTCAGGATTGCTCTCTCCAAACACCTCCTTCTTGAGTTTGAGTTTGCGATGCTGGACGGCTGAGACGGTGATGCAATAGATGTTGCCAATGACGCGATTGCTAATGCCGAGCCGCGTGAGCAGACACAGGCGGATGTCGTCTTCCTGCATAGTGGGGTGCTGTTCGCGTATCTTGGCAAAGCGATTGTCATCAATGGCGTTGAGTGTACGCTCTATCTCGCTCCATTCGTGTGGGCTGAGGGTGATGAGCGAATCGCCGCCCTGGTTGAGTTTCTTCAGCACTTCCGTCCGTTCGAGGATGAAGCCTTGCAGGAATGTCACCACTTCGTTGGCCTGATGCAGCAAGGTCTTCTGATGCTCTGCCTCCATCTGCAGTTGGCGTTTCTCCTGCTCCTTCCTCAGCAGTTCGTTTTCCAATTTCGATTGCTCATACGCCCGTTGCTGACGAAGCATGCGGATGCGATAGCGAAGAGCCAGGACAACGGCAAGGAGGATGATCATCGCAGCGATGATGACAATCAGAAGCGTACGACCATACATCTGTGAACGATACTCCAGTTGCTGGTTCTCCATCTCCTGCCGCAAGGTCTCCTGATAGTACTGGTCTTTCTGTTCTAGCGCCTGGTAATAGATGTCCTCTATCTGATCGAAAGCCTCATCCACGCTGTCCTCCTGTGTGACTCCCATCCGCTTAAACGCTATCTTTGCGAGGCTGCTCTGCACGATATATGCCAGATGGACGTCACTACCTGGATCAATTTGCCGATAGACCGTTTCTGCCGAATCGAGCATATTCAGGCTGAGGTAACTGCGAGCCAGTACTTGTAGTGTGCCAGCCTCTGTGTTCTCTGTTCCCTCTGCGTCCTCTGTGGCAAGAGCCTGATGGGCATAGTCGATCGCCTTGCGATAGTCTTCCTCAGCCCAAGCGATGTTGGCTAGGCTGGTAAGCGTCTGACCCATGAGGTCCGTCATCTGTTTTTCCTTTGCCAAGTCATAGGCACGATGGATGTAATTGAGCGCTTCATCGAATGAACCCTCTGCATCGAAAGCCACATGTGCTGCATAAGTGCCTGCGTAGTCGAGCAATATGACATAATTTCGCTCGTCGTCAGGATGCTGCTCATAGACGGCCAGGGCTTTCTTCATCAGTCGCAAGGCCTCCTCTGGGTTGCTCTGCGACAAGGCTTCGGCCAGGCGCTGGTACGCGATATAATTGGTGTGCCAATCCTCTGATGCCTCCGCCAATTGTATGGTTTTTCGCAGCAAAGTCTCACCCTGACGGATGCTGTCGTTGTCCAAGGCGGCCTCGGCCTCCTCCAAACAACGTGCTGCCGTCTGCAATTCCGACTCCTGCTGACTGCAGGCCACCGTCAGAACTCCTATCATGAATGCGTACAATATCCTTGTAAACATAGTCCGCGCTTTTCTCATAGTTTATCGGGTGCAAAGTTACGACTTTATTTTCAAAGTTGTATCAGTTGCCTATGGAAAAGATAGAAACAAGGGAAAACAAGAAACCACTAAAAATCAACGTATTACGAATCAGTATACGCTACGACCTATGGAAAACTTCAGGTAAAGGCATGGAAAGACGGGCATAGCAATAATTATCAAACTTTTGATAATCATTATTTTGATAATTGCAGGTTGCGCAAGAGGGGATATATAGATTAAGGATTTGTGGATTCCCTTCTTCGGCCACGGATTAATCGTAGAAATATTTCAAAGAGCAAAAAGTTACACAAGTTACACTTTTGGCGTAACAACTTAATGTACAACGTGTTAGAAAGGTGTACCTTTTTCCAAAAGTTACACTTTTCTAGCGTTTTTCAGTAATTTTTCTGCAAAAGTCTTGCATTTTTCCTTAAAGCCAAGCGACCAAAAGTAAGGCGTGGCTTGCATTGTCCTAGCAGCAAACATCAGAGCAAAGGAGCAGCCTTTAGGATGAAAGAGACGCCTTCTTTACCTACAAAACAAGTTGTTTTGTTCTGAAAGGAATGCTTCCTTACCATCGAAAAGACTATCCTAACGAGTACAAAACAAGTTGTTTTGTGGAGGTGTAGGTTAATGTAACTTTTGTAAAAAGGTACATAGTACCTAATAAACTGATAATAAAGCGATTAATAACACAACTTTTTTGGTTCTTCCGCTTTTCCAGTTGGTAGGATAGCCCTCAGTCATTTTTCGCCAGCTCTTTGACAGTATTGTCATGGAGTCCAAGCAGTAGCAGTTTGAAGTACTCGTCGTCCCTATATCCATATGCTTTCCTCTTCAACACCTTTATCTTGTTG
>CADCCB010000042.1 GCA_902799905.1 uncultured Prevotellaceae bacterium | reverse complement strand
AACGTTGACCACAACAGGTCAGGAGGACGAAAATCAAATTCCCGCCCATTTCAGCAATGAGCGGGAATTATTAATTATAATTAATGAAAAATTAATGGGTAATTCGTGGAAATTCGTGTTAAACAGAAATACATCTTCTTTTCTTTGAACATATAATTACCGTTAATTGGCCACGAATTTATCATGAATTTATTTATAATGGGCAATTCGTGGAAATTCGTGTTAAACAGAAATATTTTTTTCTTTGAACATATAATTACCGTTAATTGGCCACGAATTTATCATGAATTTATTTAACGACCACAGATTTCACGGATTTAACGGATAATCTAAGTGGCACTCAAAAGAGTAGGGGGCAACGGCGACGTTCGCTCCCTATTTGTATTTATGGCAGAGTGCAACGAAAGTTAAAATGTACTGGCTTGTGTATTATCTCAAAGATTATTCGTAAATTTGTAGCCTAAACCATCCAATGAGAGAGAAAGACGTCACATTGGCTGTAATTACACAAACTGTGTTACACAAAATGTGTAATCATTGAATGATGACAGGCTGCTCCACTTCTTTGCGCCACAACTGGAGCCAGTCGAACCACTCGCGGGCACTATGGTAGCCGAAGGTCTCGTTGTCAGAGCAATAGACTACCTTGTATGACAGGCGGTTGCCCTTGGCACCGAGGACGAAGGCATAGTTGTCCTTGTTGGCCGGCTCCTCGCTGAGGATATACTCGCTGGGGATGAAGATGCCAAGACCCACGGTCTCACGCTTCCACTTGATGGTGTCGGTAGAGGGATAGTCGGTGCCCCAACAGGCGCGCAGGCCATGTTTGTCGGAGAACTCCACGGAGCCTTTCACGTTGATGATGCCCGTGGAGAAGGGGATGCCTGAGACATCGCGGTTGAAGATGACATCGACATCGGTATCGCGATGGCCGGCATACTGCGTATAACGGATAGTCATGTTGAGTGGAGAGGCGGCTGGCGAGGGGAGTTGCCAGCCCTGGTCGATGACTTCGACGATGGTGCGCAGGGGACCGTAACTGACGACGCGCTGGGTGCGGTTCTTCACAGGATCAATCATCGTGGGCTCCTGACCGTTCCAGCCACGGAAGGCGCCAAGGCCGAAGGTGTTGCCCACCCACAGCACATCATCGCCGTAGCCCTGCTGCTTCTGGTCGTCCTGAGTATAGAACTGGGTGGCCTGCAGTTCGAGGCGCTTCTGGAACTTGCCGTAGAGGTCGAGCGTCTGCCGCTTATCGAAGTAGATGCGTATGCCGTTGAGTTCGCTCTCGAAGTCGACGCCGTGGTGGTGCAGCAGGTTGTAGGAGTTGGCACAATCGCCCCTGACGGTCAGGCTGCTGACGAAGTTGTTGTGCTTGTTCTTCTCTTTCACCTTGTCGTTGCGCATCAGCATCTCGGCATAGACGCGGGCAGGGTAGGGACGTGGCTCACCCTCGGTATAGAGCGTCACCTGGTAGGTCCTGCGCTCCTTGCCCTTCAGGTCGACCAGGAAACAGAGTTCGTCGAACTGCTCGTCGAGGTCGAGGTCATCCAGTTGGCAGGGAATCTCCTGACCGTCGCTGGTGACGAGGGCAGAACGCACCTCGCCGTATGGTTTCAGGGAGATGACGACGGGCTGGTCAGCACGAGCGGTCTTCATGGGGTTCTTCACGCTGACGGAAAACGACTGTTGTGCGCTGGCGGCGATGGTGGCCAGCAGGGTGATCATGAGGCAAATTAGTTTCATAAGAGTCTGGTTTTTCCCACAAAAGTAGTGAAAATGAAGGAAAGCGAGAGAAAAGTTTAAAAATTTTAGGTTAAAATTTGGTTAATTGAACTATTTTTTGTACTTTTGTAGCGTTATTTAACACACATGGGTTCAAGATTCATCATGAAGAGATGGTTTTTCCTGTCGTTTGTATGCCTGATAGCCTGCATAGGTTGTCAGTGGCAACTGCGTCCAAACGGCGATGCAGAAGAGGACGAAACCATCGTCATTGAGCGCTTCGACCAGGTGGAGATGCTCTATCTGACAACGGGCGACTTTGCAGCCCTTCAGCAGATGAAGACCGGCTATCCCTCGGAGACGCGAGCCCTGATAGAGGACGTGCTGCGGTTGGGACGGGTGGACGAGCCGGACATCAACACGCGCTTCCTGCTATTCTTCCAGGACAGCACCCTTCAGGTGCTGATGGGTGACGTGGAGAAGCAGTACCATGAGGTGGACGACCTGAGTGAGCAACTGACGAAGGCCTTCTTCCGCTTGCAGCGCCTGCTGCCCTCAGTAGAGATACCGCGCGTCTATACGCAGATAGGTTCGCTCGACCAGAGCATCGTCGTTGGCGACGGCATGCTGGGCATATCGCTCGACAAGTATCTGGGCGAGGACTATCCTGCCTATCTGAAATATGGCTATACCGACGAGCAGCGCATGATGATGACCCGTCAGTATATTGTGCCCGACTGCCTGGGGTTCTATCTCCTCAGCCGCTATCCCATGTCTGAAGAACAGAGTGAGACAACCGACTCGCTGGCCCTGCACAACGCCCGTCGCAACTACATGGGGCGCATCCAGTGGGTTGTCAATCAGGTGACAGAAACGCCCGTCTTCCAGCGTGAGGAGGTGCAACTGGTAGAAGACTACATGAAGTCGCATCGTGACACCAACATCGAGGAGTTGCTCGCCCTGCCCGTCTTCGCCGACTATCATGCAGAGCGGTAGGGGAATTGCTCTCGACTTTTCGTAATTTTGGCTTCGCCGAAGATACAATGCACTCGGATATGAAAAGAAAAATGCTTTTTTCTTTTGCATTTCACTCGTTTTTGTGTATCTTTGCACACGTATGAAAAAGATAACGCAATTGATTGTGGCCCTTTTTGCGGCTGCTCCCGTGCTGGCAGGCCAGCAACTTAGTTTGAAAGAAGCAACTGGTAGTGCTTTCCGTGCAGAGACCATTTCGGCTGTGAAGGCACTGGCCGATGGCGAGTCGTATGCTCAGATTAGTGCCGATGGCAGCCAGATAGTGAAATACTCGTTTAAGACCGGCAAGCAGACCGGCGTGCTCTTCGACAGCAAGACGGCACGCGGACCCAAAGTGAATCGGGTGGATGGCTATATCATGAGCCCTGACGGACAGCGGATGCTGATACAGACGAACACTAAGGCGGTCTATCGCCACTCGTTCACCGCCACCTATTATATATATAGCATTGCCAACAACAAGATGGAACCGCTGAGCGATGGCGGTCCTCAGCAGACTCCTGTGTGGAGCCCTGACGGCAATCAGGTGGCCTTCGTACGCGACAACAACATCTACCTGGTGAAGTTGCTCTACAACAATGCTGAGAGCCAGGTGACGAAGGACGGCAAGCGCAACGAGGTGATCAACGGCATACCCGACTGGGTGAACGAGGAGGAGTTCTCGTTCAACTCGGCAATGGTCTTCACCGCAGACTCGAAACAGATTGTATGGGTGCGCTACGACGAGACCCTCGTGCCACAGCACACACTGCCTATGGGTGGCTACACCTATAAATATCCGCGTGCAGGCGAGCAGAACGCCCAGGTGCAGGTGATGAGTTACGACATCAAGAGCCATCAGACCCGCAAGGTGGAGGTGCCCCTCGATGCCGACGGCTATATCCCCCGCATCCATGCTACAAGCGATGCCACGAAGGTGCTGGTCTTCACCCTGAACCGCCATCAGGACTGCCTGCGCATCTTCGCCGCCAACCCCATGTCGACCGTCTGTCAGCAGATCATTGAGGACAAGGTGGACAAATACATCAACGAGAATGTCTTTGCCAATGTGAAGGTGACCAGCCAGAACATCCTGCTCACCAGCGAGCGCAGCGGCTACAACAGCCTCTACCTCTATGGGTTCAACGGACAGTTACTGCGTAGCGTCGATATGCCTGCAAACCAGCACCCCCTGGTGGTCTCTGAGGTCTATGGCTACGACGAGCCTACGGGCGACATCTATTTCGCCGCCTTCAACGGTGCCCCCACCGACCAGATGGTATGGGTGAACCATAAGAACGGCGAGACAAAATGCCTGACGAAGAAGTTAGGCTGGTCGTCGGCCGTCTTCTCTAAGGACTTCAAGAACTTCATCTGGTCGTGGAGCGACATGAACACGCCTCCTGAATTTACACTCTGCAACAATCAGGGCAAGCCCGTCGTGACACTCCTTGACAACAAGGCGCTGCTGGAGAAATACAATGCCTACGATATGGGCAAGAAGGAGACGATCACCGTCCTGACTACAGAGGGTAACATCCTGCACGGCTATATGGTGAAGCCCAAGAATTTCGACCCGCAGAAGAAATATCCCGTCATCATGTACCAATATGGCGGCCCTGGCTCGCAGCAGGTGAAGAATGCATGGGACATAGGCATGAACAGACAGGGTGCCATACTTGAGCAGTATCTCGCCCAGCAGGGCTATATCTGTGCGTGTGTGGATAACCGCGGCACAGGCGGACGTGGCGCCGAGTTCGAGAAGTGCACCTACCTGCGACTGGGCGAACTGGAGGCTCACGACCAGGTAGAGGCTGCCATCTGGCTGGGGCAGAATGCGTATGTGGACAAAGACCGCATTGCCATCTGGGGCTGGTCGTATGGTGGCTGGAACACGCTGATGTCAATGTCGGAGGGACGTCCCGTCTTCCGTTGCGGCATCGCTATCGCGCCTCCCACCTGCTGGCGCTATTACGACACCATCTATACAGAGCGTTTCATGCGCACACCCAAGGAAAACGGCAGCGGCTATGACGAGGTGAATCCCATTGCCCGCGTCTCGAAACTCAACGGATCGCTGTTGCTTGTCCATGGATTGGCCGACGATAATGTACACTTCGAGAATACGGCGGAGTATGTGAAGGCACTCGTCGATGCCGACAAGGACTTCCGCCAGTTGGTCTATCCTGAGAAAAACCATAGCATTGCTGGCGGCAACACACGTAACCACCTGTTCCGCCAGTGCGTCAACTTCTTCAACGAGCATCTTCAGAAATAAACATGAAAAGACTAACCCTACTGTTGATTACGCTTGCGCTGGTATGTTCGGCCGATGCCAAGCGGAAAAAGGTGAAGGCCAAGCCACTCACCACTATTGAGACAATCACGAAGGTGAACGACTACTGGCAGCAGCACCATTCACCCAAGGTGCGTTCGTTCTGGGACGAGGCGGCCTACCATACGGGCAACATGGAAGCCTATAAACTGCTTGGGCAGGCTCGCTGGCTGGCTTACAGCGACGCGTGGGCCCGCCATAACCTGTGGCAGGGAGCCCAAGAAAAAGATCCCTCGAAGTGGAAGTACAAGAACTATGGCGAGGGGCATGACTATGTGCTCTTTGGCGACTGGCAGATATGCTTCCAGACCTATCTCGACATCTATGAGATGCAGCCCGACGACTACAAGATTGCCCGTGCACTCGAGGTGATGGACTATGAGGTGCGCCAGCCCCAGAATGACTTCTGGTGGTGGGCCGATGCCCTCTATATGGTCATGCCTGTGTTCACCAAACTCTATAAGACCACAGGCGACGTGAAGTATCTCGACAAACTGAGCGACAATTTCCAATGGTCAGATGCCTTGATGTACGACTCAGTGGAACAACTGTATTATCGTGATGCCAAGTACATCTGGCCTAAGGTGAAGACAGCCTGCAATGGCGGCAAGAGTTTCTGGGCGCGTGGCGACGGATGGGTGCTCGCAGGACTGGCCAAAGTGCTCGCCGACATGCCTAAGGACTACAAGAACCGCCCCTTCTTCGAACAGCGTTTCCGTCAGTTGGCCGAAGGCGTGGCACGCGTGCAGCGTCCAGGCGGCTACTGGAGCCGGTCGATGCTCTGTGAGGAGGACGCACCAGGACCAGAGACCTCTGGCACAGCCTTCTTCACCTATGGCATGCTGTGGGGTGTGAACAATGGTCTGCTAGACCGCAGCACTTATGAGCCTGTGATAGAAAAAGCCTGGACATACCTCACCACCGTGGCCCTTCAGACGGACGGGAGCGTGGGCTATGTGCAACCTATCGGTGAGAAGCCCGATCCAACCAAGACGGTCGATGCCCATTCCCAGGCCAACTTCGGGGTTGGGGCCTTTCTGCTGGCTGCCTGCGAACATCTGCGCTATGAATCCCGTTCTGATAGCGGTCATTCAATGAAAGTAAACATAACGAACACCTCCGACGAATACCGCGAGCAGGTCATAGCGCTGCCTGCCGATAGTGTTTTCGAAAGGCTCGGCATCACAGGCGGACGGCAGTTCATCATCTGCGATGTGGCTGGGCTGGAGGTGCCATATCAACTAACCCACGACGGAAAGGTGCTTATAGAGGCCGGCGTGCGTCCACAAGGCACTCAGACATTCACCATTCGTCGTGGCACGCCGAAGGCCTACAAGACAGTGTGCTTCGGACGCATCTTCCCTGAGCGCAAGGATGACTTCGCCTGGGAGAACGACCGTGGTGCCTATCGTGTCTATGGGCCAGCCTTGCAGAAGACGGGCGAGAAGAGTTACGGCATCGATGTCTGGACGAAGAACACTCCCGAACTGGTGCTCGACCAGCGCTACTGGATTGAGGATGTGGTGATGATGCCGGCTGTGGAGAAGTTGCGCCGTGAGAACAGGCAGCGTGGCGATTCGCTCTACAGGCTCAACTCCTATCATCACGACCACGGACGAGGCTCAGACCTCTACCAGGTAGGGCCCACGCTGGGTTGCGGCACGCCAGCCCTGATGGTCGACGATGCTTTGGTCTATCCTTATTGTTTCCAAAACTATCAGATGCTGGATCTTGGCCCCCTGCGCATGTCCGTTCAACTGGATTATGGCACAACGGTGGTCAACGGCGATTCAGTCACAGAGCACCGCATCATCACCCTTGACAAGGGGAGTAATTTCTGTCAGATGACCGTTTGGTACGACGGAATCACCATGCCCGTGGAACTTGCTCCAGGCATCGTCCTACATTCCGATGCGAAGAGTGACCTGGTGCTGGGCAGGGATTATCTGCACTATATCGACCCTACGGACAATGTACCTGTCAACAACTGCCTGCTGTTTACGGGACTCCTCTTTCCCAACGGCTTGATAGAAACCAAAACTGTGGAGCAGTCGGGAGTCCGTCATGCCGTAGGTGTGCTGGACAACTATGCTGGCGAGCCATTTACCTATTATTTCGGCTCTGCCTGGTCCAAGTTTGATGTACGCACAAAGGCCGAGTGGCAGGAGCGAATAGACTGGACGCTTCGCAACATACGCGAGCCGCTAAAGGTCACTTTAACTAAAAAATGAGTGTAGGAGTAAAAAAGTAGGTTCAAAATTTGCCAGTAACGAAAAAAAATGCTACCTTTGCACCCGCAAAACGGCTAACTGGCAAAAAGGTTAGCAAAAAAGGGTTGCCGACATGGCTCAGTTGGTAGAGCAACGCATTCGTAATGCGTAGGTCCCCGGTTCGAGTCCGGGTGTCGGCTCAGGTGAGAAGATGGTAGAGTAGGGGGCGATGTCAGGTCCCCTTTTCTTTTAAGACATCATCTGCGGAATTAGCTCAGTTGGTAGAGCATTGGCTTCCCAAGCCGAGGGTCGCGGGTTCGAGTCCCGTATTCCGCTCACAGTCGTCAGGAAGGAAACAGCGGTGTTTCCTTCTTTTTATGTCTGCTATTAAACCATTTCCTACAATCAGCATCAAACATTACAGAATCCAATGAATTAGACGAAACTTATGACACCACAACGGTATCTCACGCTGCTGTTCATCATCTTTTTGTGCCTGCTCCCTGCATCGGCTCAGAAGGATGCACTGTCGGGGCGGGTGATCGACAAGGAGAACGGCCAATCCCTTGACAAATCAACCATCCAACTCTATCGTCTCTCGGGCAAGGATACTGTCTTTGTGAGTGGTATGCTCACTGACGCCCAGGGGCGGTTCGTGTTCCGCAGCGTCAAGAGTGGTAAGTATCTGTTGAAGTCTTCTTTCCTTGGCTACGTAGAACAACTCATCAACATTACGAAGACATCGGGCAGTGAGGCCAGGCTGGGCGATATCAGCATGGTGGCTGATGCAGTGATGATCAAAGAGGCCGTGGTGACTGCAGTCTTGCCGAAGATGACCATCAAAGACGATACGGTGGTCTATAATGCCGACGCTTTCCACGTGCCAGAGGGCTCGGTCATCGAGGCTTTGGTGGAGGCCCTGCCTGGTTCGAAGATTGACGAAGATGGTGGCATCACCATCAACGGCAAGTCGGTGAAGAAGTTCAAACTCGACGGACGTGACTTCATGACGGGCAACAATAGTGCCGTGATGAAGAACCTGCCATCGTATGTCATCGACAAGGTGAAGGCCTACGACGAGAAGAGTGACCTGTCGCGTATGACGGGCATCGATGACGGCAATGATGACTTTGTGCTGGAGTTCGTTACGAAGCGCAGTGCCCGCAATGGTCTGCAGATGAACCCCGATGTGGGCTATGGTACGGATAAGCGCTATGGCATCCGGCTGACGGCGATGAAGCCCTTTGGTGCAATGCGCTACACCTTCATGGGTAATGCCAACAACGTGAACGACCGTAACTTCTCGGGGCGTGGCGGGCGAGGACGCGGCAATGGCAGTGGCCAGCGCGAGACCAAGACGGCAGCACTGGATATCAGTTACGAGAACAACAAGAACTTGAAGATGAGCGGTCGCGTGACCTGGACCAACGGTACGGCTGACGACTGGAGCCGTCGAGGGTCGGAGAACTTCGTCAACACACGGGGCGGTGCCTTCTCTAATAGCGTCAGTCAGAGTTATTCGAGGAATAATGGCTGGACGGGCAACATGAACCTGCAGTGGACTATCGACTCGCTGACCACACTCTCGTTCCGTCCCAATCTGAACTTCTCGGTCAATGATGGGCGCAGTTTCTCCAACTCGGCTTCTTTCAACGCCAATCCTTTTGACCATGTGGACGATCCGCTCAGTGACGAGGGTCTGGATGCTTTGGACGAGAAGAACTTGGTCGTCAATGGCCGCAGCAACAAGTCGCTCAGTTATGGTCGGAGCAGCAATGTCAGTTCGCAGTTGCAGATCTATCGCCGTATGGGCAACCGCGGACGTAATATGGCCTTGAGCAGCAACATCAACTACCGAGACGGTAAGAACCAGAGCGCCAATCTGTCGTACGTCAATCTATACCAGACCCTGGACCGATTTGGCAACGACTCCACTTATCAGACCAACCGTTATACACTGACGCCTTCCGACAATTTCAGTTTCTCTGTCGGGCTCACCTATACCGAACCGCTTTATATCTTTCCCGTCAAACCTGTAGAGCAGGACAGCGTCGGCGGTCCTTTCTCACCCAACCGGCGCAACAACCGCCGCGTGGGGTTGCAAGGGATGTTCCTTCAGATGAACTACCGCTATAACTATAGCCATCAGAAGAACGATCCTTCGACCTACGATTTCCCTGAACTGGAGGATGAAGCCTTCGAGCAGGCCCTCAACGACTATCGCGAGTGGACGGCCCTGTTCGGATTCCTGCCCAATCCCTATGAGGACTATCTGTCCAGCCGTCTGAGTCGCTACTCGGAACGTACGGAGTATGGCCACAACATCGACATGCAGTTGCGCGTGGTTCGTGAGAAATACAATATGAACGCAGGCGTGACCATCCAGCCTCAGCGCTCGCACTACATCCAGCAGTATCTGGGACGGCCTGTAGATACGGTCAGAACGGTGGCCAATGTGTCGCCGACACTGAACTTCCGCTACAGACCCAACCAATGGGCCAACCTGCAGGTGACTTATCGCGGCAGTACCCAACAGCCCAGTATCACCCAACTGCTCGATATCTACGACGACACCAACCCGCTCTCGATCACGATGGGTAACCCAGGACTGAAGCCCTCGTTCACCAACGAACTGAGTACCAACTTCCAAATGCAGCGTCAGCCGACCTTTGTCGAGGACAGCCTTGGTTTCATGGTGCCTAAGATGCAGCGCCACTGGAGTTTCAGCGCCAATGCCAATTTCAGACGTACCAGCAATTCCGTGGGGAATATTGTGACTTACGATGAGACCACGGGTGGACGCATCAGCAGACCAGAGAATATCAACGGCAATTGGAGCGCAGGTGCGGGAGCCACGTTCAATATAGCCCTCGACACCCTCAACAAGTGGGATGTCAGTGGCTCCGTCCGTGGCAGTTACAATCATCAGGTGGGCTATGTCAACCTGAATCGCACGGCCATCCCTGACCGTAACGTGACGCATACCTTTAACGTGTCGCCGTCGGTCTCGCTCACGTTCCGCAATTCATGGCTCAGTGTGTCGCTCAACAGCAACACCACTTATGCCCGGACGGAGAACCGCCTGCAGGCCTCGCGCAACCTGTCAACCTGGAATTTCTCCTATGGTGGCAACACCAAGGTGACATTCCCGTGGGGCAGCAACCTGTCAACAGACATCCACATGTTCAGCAAGCGTGGCTATAGCGACCAGACGCTCAACACCAATGAGATGATTTGGAACGCCCAACTCTCACATAGTTTCCTGCGTGGCAAGAAACTCACGGTGATGCTTCAGTGGTACGACATCTTGCACCAGCAGACTAATTTTTCTCGTAATGTCACGGCTAATGGCTGGACCGATCGTGAGGTCAACGCCATCACTTCGTATGCCATGCTCCACATCAGTTACCGGCTCAATTTCTTTGGCGACGGTAACAACGGCGGCGGTCGCAACAGGTGGGGTGATGATGGGGATGGCAACGGACGCGAACGCCGTGGCGGCAACGGTGGTTTTGGTGGTCGCGGTGGTCGCGGTGGCCGTGGCTTCGGTGGCGGCGGTGGTCGCCGGTAGAAAAGTCAGAATATTGTTATCAGAGCATTCCCTTCGTTGATGGCAGTTGATAGTGGTCAACGTCGCGACGGACAGCGGCACGCAAAGCACGTGCCAATGCTTTGAAGATGGCTTCGGCCTTATGGTGCTCGTTCTCACCTTCTGCCTGGATGTAGAGGTTCATCTGTGCAGCATCGCTCAGGCTCTTGAAGAAGTGGTGGAACATCTCTGTAGGCACGTCGCCTACGTATTCACGATGGAACTCTGTCTGCCACACCAGCCAGGGACGGCCACCGAAATCCAGACAGACATGTGCGTGACAGTCGTCCATAGGCAATGAGAAGCCATAGCGCTCGATGCCGCGTTTCGTGCCAAGTGCACGACGCAGACAGTCGCCCAGGGCGAGGGCCGTGTCTTCGATGGTGTGATGCTCGTCCACGTGGAGGTCACCCTTGCAGCGTATGGTCAGGTCCATCTGTCCGTGGCGGGCTATCTGTTCGAGCATGTGGTCGAAGAATCCCAGTCCTGTCTTTATGTCGGCCTGACCATTGCCGTCAAGCGTCAGGCGAACATGGATGTCAGTCTCCTTGGTGGTGCGTGTCACCTCGGCAGTACGCTCGCCATCGAATATCTGTTCTGCCACCTGTTTCCATCCTGTCGTACCGCTCAGTATGAGTGCCTTGCAACCGATGTTTTGTGCAAATAGCGCATCTGTCTCACGGTCGCCGATAACATAACTGTTGGCGATGTCGTACTCGGGATCGTCCATGTATTTCTTCACCAGTCCTGTCTGTGGCTTACGGGTCGGCGCGTTGTCTTCAGGGAAATGAGGGTCGATGAGTATGTCGTCGAACTCGATGCCTTCGCCCTTGAGTGCCCCGAGTATGAAGTTGTGGGCTGGCCAGAAGGTGTCCTCGGGGAAAGCGTCAGTGCCCAGGCCGTCCTGATTGCTGACCATCACGAAGCGGAAGTCGGTTTTTTCGCGCAAGAAGCCCAGCCAGCGGAATACGCCAGGCTTAAAGCGGATCTTGTCCAGTGAGTCAACTTGTTCGTCGTGGGGTTCTTCAACGAGTGTGCCGTCGCGATCGATAAAGAGGATTCTTTTCATTGTGTGCAAATAGTTATAAGAGTTCCTGTTCCTGCTGTTCTATGCTGCCGTAGGCATAATAAAGCGGGAAGATAGAATATAGATGTACGTATGCTTGTACAAAACCGGCAATGAAGAAAGCCAAGAAGGCCATCAACGCCATATTCTCTGGCAACCCCAGAGGGTCGCCCATAGCCGAGCCAGCATAGGCTTTGGCATTGGCTGTTCCAATGACGAAGGCAGGCAGTTCACAGATGAATGTGAGCAGGCCTGTGACAATGGAAGAGACCAGCATGGTGACGAAGAGAAGACTCCAATGACGAAGTCCTACGCCATAGCCCTTGAACGGCATCTTCCATGAGGGGGTGCCGCTGACCACATACCTGACAGCAGGATAGGCTAGGGGCAGGAGGAACGCGCCTGCCACGCAAACCAGTATGATCAGCAGGGCGATGGTGGCCAACGATTTCCACAGACTATCCACGATGCCTGCATGGACTACACCATAGATGATAGCAGCAAATGCTGCTTCAACAACCAGCATGATCAGCGTCAGCCAAAGGCTGACTATCAGCAATCGCAGGAAAGGTTTTAAGTGGAAAGTTCCCCACCAATGTGCCGCACGGTTGATCTGTCCCGACTGCCGATGTTCGGCGCAGGCACCAAAGGCATAGGAGGCCAGAGCCAGCATGGCCACGGTGAACAGCAGCACGGACATTCCGGTCTTGACAAACTCGGTGGTGAATTCCGTGTCGGTCATGGTCTGCAAGCCGTATGATGTGGTCAGTACGATGATGCCTAACATGTCGTTAATCAACGTACTCATCATCATGGCAAAGCATAGCGCATAAATCAGAGCCACAATCCACGAAGCGCGGAAGAGGCGCTTGAAGTTCCCTGTATAAAGTCGATAACCGTCCCTGATGACGGCCGGTATGCTGCGAGTCTTCTGTAGCAGCAGTTCTTCTGTCTTTTCCATGTTGTTCTTCAAAAATTTGTGCAAAGATAGAAAATAATTATGAATTATGAATTATGAATTATGAATTAATTTGTACCTTTGCACAAAATTTAACCGAACGAGAGATGAAGATACTCAAATGGGGCTTCGTGGGATGTGGTGAGGTGTGCGAACTGAAGAGCGGACCAGCATTTGCTGAGGTGGAGAATTCCTCTGTTGTCGCCGTGATGAGCCGTACTGAGCAGAAGGCGCGCCGCTATGCTGAGCGTTACGGCATTCCCAAATGGTACACCGATGCCCAGGAACTCATCGACGACCCCGACGTGAATGCCGTCTATGTGGCCACGCCGCCATCGAGTCATGTCACCTTTGCCATCATGGCGATGAAGGCTGGCAAACCGGTGTATGTGGAGAAGCCACTGGCTTCAAACTATGAGGACTGTGCCCGCATCAACCGCATATCCGAACAGACAGGCGTGCCCTGTTTCGTGGCCTACTATCGTCGCTACCTACCTTATTTCCAACGTGTAAAGGAGATAGTCAACCAGGGCATTATCGGCAAGGTCATCAATGTGCAGATACGTTTCTCATGGCCCCCTCGCGAACTGGACTATGCTCATCCTGAGAACCTGCCCTGGCGCTTGCAACCGGAGATAGCCGGTGGAGGCTATTTTTATGATTTGGCCCCTCATCAGTTGGACTTGCTGCAAGATATGTTCGGAGTTATTGTCGAGGCTCGAGGCATCTGTGCCAATCGTGGCAAACTCTATTCTGCAGAAGACTCTGTGAGTGCTGTCTTCCAGTTTGAGAACGGGCTGCCAGGCTCGGGGTCGTGGTGCTTTGTTGGCCATGAGTCGGCAAGGGAAGACCGTATCCTGTTGATTGGCCAACTGGGGTCGCTCAGTTTCTCCGTCTTTAATTATGAGCCCATCGCACTCCATACCAGCGAAGGTACCCAGCATATTAATGTGCCCAATCCCAAATACGTGCAGTATCCGCTTATTCGCAATGTGTGTGAGCATCTGCAAGGTGTAGCCGTGTGTGAATGTACCAGTGTGTCGGCAACGCCAGTCAACTGGGTGCTGGACAGAATCCTTGGAAAGTATTAGGCTATGAGCAGATGGTATGTGGCATTGTGCTTCCTCTTGTGTACACTTCATGTGCGTGCTCAGGAACAGGCCGACAGTATTGTGCCACCCGATACGCTACAACAACAACCATCCAGCGAAATCAGTAAACTGCGGGAAGTCGTTCGTGGATTCGACCGTCTGAACGAAGACTATATTGAGCCTCAGCACTATGTGTTTACGGTGATGTTTCAGGGTACTCACACTTACGACCGCTATTCACTGAGTGGTTTTGAAGGACATAAGATTGCCTTCGCGCCTGACCGTAAGATGCGCTTCGGACCTTATTTCGGATGGAAATGGTTCTTTGCTGGCTACACCTTCGAATTGGGCAACATCAGCCTGAAGGGGTTGAAACAGGAGTTCGACGTAAGTATCTACAGTTCGCAGATAGGTATCGACATCTTCTATCGCCGAACGGGTAGCGACTACAATCTCGTGGATGCCAACCTGGGGGCGAATGTGGACGCATCGGCTCTCGACGATGTGCCGTTTGACGGTCTTCATGCGGGTATTACAGGTATCAACCTTTACTATATATTCAACCACGGAAGATTCTCATATCCAGCCGCTTTTGCACAAAGTACGCAGCAAAAGATTAGTTGTGGGTCATGGATGGCTGGCATTGGCTATTTGCGCAATTCCATCGAACTGGACCACGAAGCACTGCAGACTCTTATCGACGAACGGTTGGGCAAACAGAAGGTACAATTAGACAGCGGGCTGATGTTCCGCAACGTCAATTTCTACGACCTCAATCTCTCCGCCGGCTATGGCTACAACTGGGTGTTTGCCAAGAATTGGCTCTTCGGTGCCTGTCTTCAGGCTGCTGTCGCCTATAAGCGAAGTGTGGGCGATGTGGTGGGCGATGAGCGCAAGGGGTTCAGTTTCAAGAATATAAACATAGATGGTATAGGCCGTTTCGGACTTGTCTATAATACCGGCAAATGGTTTGCTGGCGGCAACGTCATCATACATACATATAATTACCACAAATCGCGATTCACCTCAAACAACACCTTTGGCTCGATGAACATCTACGCAGGGTGCTATTTCGGTCTGAAAAGCAAATACAAGAAGGATAAGAAGAAATGAAAAGACTATGCCTCATATTCCTGTTGGTGTTCCTCTCGCTTGGTTCTGGCATCTGCCAGCCATCTGACAGCATCACCGTCTGCCGACTGCTACAGCAGGCTCCCGCCGATGCCTCTCCGCTCTATTTTGCCCGCTTGTTGAAGGGCAAACCTTATGTGGGCCATACACTTGAGGTTAATGATCAGGAACAACTGGTTGTCAATTTGCGCGAACTGGATTGTACGACTTTGGTAGAGAATGCTGCTGCTCTGACCCTTTGTGTTCATGCCGGTCAGCAATCTTTTGCCGACTTTCGGTATTGGCTGACACAATTGCGTTATCGTCAAGGGCATCTTGACGGCTATACTTCCCGTCTGCATTATTTTACTGATTGGATCAACGACAAAGTGGATATGGGGTTGGCCAGCGAGGTGGTTTCCAATGCTGCTCCGTTCACGGCGGTACAGAAGGTATCGGTCAGTTACATGTCGAAACATTCTGATCAATACAAAGCCCTGAAGAATCATCCGGAGTTCGTTCCTGTGATTGCTGAGCAGGAACATCACCTGACCGGTCAGCAGCACCGCTATATTCCCAAGCGTGAAATCAAGAACACCGCTGCCTTGCGAAATTTGGTACACGACGGCGACATCCTCGCCATTACCTGTACGAAAGAAGGTCTTGACATTGCCCATGTGGGTGTGGCCGTTTGGCACAATGATGGCTTGCACATGCTGCACGCCTCATCGATGAAGAAAAAAGTGATAGAAGACCCGCTGACGTTGTCGGCCTATCTGTCCAAGCATCCTTCGTTCACAGGCATCCGCGTCATTCGTGTCCAAAGTAGTACTGGCCGCGCTGTAAAGTAATCTTGCCGTAGTTGATGGCGTGCTGCGGACAATGGTGGTAGCAAGCCAGGCAGTTGGTACACGAACCATCATGCTGCCATGTGGGCAGGCCGTTGGTCATAAGAATATCACCTGTAGGACACGCTTTCTGACATCGGCCGCAATGGATGCACAGGTCATTATCGACGGTGAATTTCTTGTCGCTGATCATCCTCGCGTTGAAGTAGGCCCCAATGACATGTGAAAACGTCCATGGTGTCACACCCCTTACGGTATGCACCTCGCCCCTCTTACGTTCCACAATCATCGTGGCATACTGTTCCAGATCGTCTGTTGCCTTGGTGATTTTCTCCTTCTCCCGTTCTGGTGAGTCGGTGTACATGAATGGCAGACAGACATACGACTCGGGCATGACCAGCGAAAAGAGACTCTGCGCTTGCAGGCCCTTTGGTGCCAGTTCCTTGTTCAGTATCTCCATCGTCCGACCAATGCTGTCACCACAGGTTACAAGGGCATACACAAAGGTTGATGGTGATAGATGGAATGTGGATTGGCGGATGAAACGGCGCACGATTCTTGGCGGTTGCCAGCCGTGTACGGGGAAGCAGAAGCCCAAACGCTCACCTTCCTGCAGTTGATAGTCGTTGACACCCTTCTTAACTTCCTCAGGGATGAAGAAGAGTCGCTCACCTGTCACCTCGGACAGCCTTTCGGCGGCCCATCGGGTGTTGCCTGTACCAGAGAAATAGAATATCATGGTGCAAAGATAGAAAATAATTGTGAATTACGAATTACGAATTACGATTTTTTTTGTAACTTTGCACGCCAAATGAGATATTTCATCACTTTAAGTTACGATGGCACACGCTTCCACGGCTGGCAGATACAGCCTAACGGCATCTCCGTGCAGGGAGAACTGCAGAGGGGCTTGTCGCTGCTGTTGCGTGAGGAGGTTCAGGTGACAGGTGCCGGACGTACTGATGCTGGTGTTCATGCCCGCATGATGGTGGCCCATTTCGATACTGATCAGGAGATAGACGGGCCTCAGTTGGCCTACAAACTGAACAAACTGCTGCCACAGGACATTGCCGTGCAGCGAGTGGAACGGGTAGCCGATGACCTGCATGCCCGCTTCTCAGCCACCTCGCGCACCTACCACTATTATATCCATACGGAGAAGTCGCCCTTCGAGCGTCATTACTCCTGCGAACTGCACTATCCCCTCGACTTTGAGAAGATGAACGAGGCGGCTCGTCTGTTATTGGAATATGAGGACTTCGGGGCCTTCTGCAAGAGCCATGCCGACGTGAAGACGACGCTCTGCCATGTGACCGCTGCCGAATGGCATCAGACATCGCCCTCCACCTGGTATTTCGAGATTACTGCCAACCGCTTCCTACGCAATATGGTGCGTGCTGTTGTGGGGACATTGATAGAAGTGGGCCGCAGTCGCATGACACTCGACGACTTCCGCAAGGTGGTAGAGGGTAAGCGTCGTACTGAGGCTGGCGAGTCGATGCCTGGTAACGCCTTGTTCCTGGAAACAATAAAATACACAACTTTCTGAAGTTCTATGTATTTACGATTTAACTATTTACTATTTACGATTTATTTACGATTTGGCAATTTTACTATTTACAGGCTGCCGCAGCGTAGATAAAATAATCCCATCACCCCATAGTAAATAAATAGTAAATTGTAAATTGTCAAATAGTAAATGAAAATTGCGAAACTTAAATTAAATATGATTGACAATGTGGTTAATACTAGCATTCCTGTCCGCTGCTTTTCTGGGCGTGTATGACTCTTTGAAGAAGAAAGCCCTCAAGGACAACGCCGTCATCCCCATCCTCTTCCTCAATACGCTGTTCTCGTCGTTCATCTTCCTGCCGTTCATCGCACTGAGTGGCTATACCGATGTGCTCGACGGTAGCATCTTCCATGTGGCCAGTGGCGGTTGGGAGGTACACAAGTACATTGTGCTTAAGGCCGCCATCGTGCTCTCGTCATGGGTGTTGGGCTATTTCGGCATGAAGCACTTGCCGCTGACCATCGTTGGACCTATCAACGCCACCCGTCCGGTCATGGTGCTCGTTGGGGCCTTGCTCTTCTTTGGCGAACGGCTCAATGTGTGGCAATGGATAGGTGTGCTGCTGGCTGTTGTCTCTTTCCTGTTGCTCAGCCGCAGCGGCAAGAAAGAGGGCATCGATTTCAAGCACGACCACTGGATATACATGATTGTAGGTGCTGCCGCCTTGGGCGCACTCAGCGGTCTCTACGACAAATACCTGATGGCACCGATTGATGAGGGTGGGGTAGGGCTCGACCGCATGATGGTGCAGTCGTGGTACAACATCTACCAATGCTTCATGATGCTGGTGATGCTACTGCTATTGTGGTGGCCAAAACATAATCAGACAACGCCTTTCCATTGGGATTGGGCCATCATCGGCGTGAGCATCTTCCTCTCTACTGCCGACTTCATGTATTTCTACTCACTCAGCCTGCCTTCGGCCATGATCAGCATCGTCTCGATGGTGCGTCGTGGCTCGGTCATCGTCTCGTTCCTCTTCGGCGCCATGTTCTTCCGTGAGAAGAATCTTCGCGCGAAGGCCCTCGATCTGGCCCTTGTCCTTTTAGGCATGCTCTTCCTGTACATCGGTAGTAAGTGAGAAACTTCCCCTTTTTCTTTGTCGTATCAGTTTTTCTTCGTACCTTTGCCATCAGTTACCTAAAAGCAAGACAGACATAATGGAAGACAGCATACTGAACAAATACCTGGATGAGATAGGGCGGGAGACGTTGTTATCTGAGGATGAGGAGCGTCAGTTGTCCGAACGCATCAGGCGTGGCGACGGAAGGGCGCTAAACAAGTTGGTTGAGGCCAACCTGCGTTTCGTCGTGGCCATAGCCCGCCAGTATCAGGGAAGGGGCTTATCGATGGAGGACCTGGTCAGCGAAGGCAATCTGGGACTGTTGAAGGCAGCCGGCAAGTATGATGCCTCGCGCGGCCTGCGCTTCGTGAACTATGCCGTGGTCTTCATCCGTCAGCAAATAGAGCGGTCGCTGAAGATAGAGAGTGCCGAACAGCGGGTGGAGAGCCGTGGCGACGGACAGACACGCTCGGTCGATGCCCCCTTAGGCACGAAGACCAATGTGAGCCTGCTCTCCGTGCTCGTCAATGCCGACTCGCCGATGGCCGACGAGCGTGTCTATCAAGCCAACATGTTGACAGCCGTGGAGAAGGCCCTTGACTCGCTCAACGAACGTGAGAGCCATGTGGTGAATGCCTATTTCGGATTGGGCCAGGACAACCTGACGATGGCCGAGATTGCAGTCGATATGGGATTGAAACGCGAGCGTGTCCGTCAGATTCGCGACAAGGCAGTGCGCAAGATGAGAAAAGCCTACAAGAGGATACTAACAAAAACAGACATCAGATAATGAAATTGATCAGTTGGAATGTGAATGGCCTGCGGGCCTGTGAAGGGAAGGGCTTCAGCGATGCCTTCCGCCAGTTGGATGCAGACTTCTTCTGCCTGCAGGAGACGAAGATGCAGGAGGGACAACTTGATATCGCCTTCGAAGGCTATGAGACTTACTGGAATTCTGCCGACAAGAAGGGATATAGCGGAACGGCTATTTTCACACGCCACAAACCCATCAGCGTGACCAAGGGTATCGGCATAGACGAGCATGACCACGAAGGGCGCGTCATCACACTTGAGATGGATAATTTCTTTCTTGTGACCTGCTATACGCCCAATTCACAGGACGAACTCAAGCGACTCGACTATCGCATGAAGTGGGAGGACGACTTCCAGGCCTATCTCCAGCGGCTCGACGAGCGTAAGCCCGTCATCCTGTGTGGCGACCTGAATGTGGCTCACGAGGAGATAGATATCAAAAACCCGAAGACTAACCGACGTAATGCTGGTTTCACCGATGAGGAGCGTGCTAAGTTCTCTGAATTGCTGGCCAAGGGCTTTACCGACTCCTTCCGCTGGAAGTACCCTGAACAGGTCACCTATTCCTGGTGGTCGTACCGTTTCCAGGCACGTCAGAAAAATGCCGGATGGCGCATCGACTACTTCGTGGTGAGCAACCGACTGCAGGAGCACATTGCCGACGCAAAGATTCATACTGACATCTTTGGCTCTGACCATTGTCCTGTAGAACTTGACCTGAATGTTTCTTAGTTCAACTTTTTTCAGTATTGTCTTGGTTGAATGGGAAAAAGTATGTAATTTTGCATGCGTTTTTAAAATACACATATATTGTAGATATGGAAATAAAGATTACTTTTCCGGACGGATCTGTTCGCTCGTATGAGCAGGGCGTAACCGGACTTCAGATTGCCGAGAGCATTTCGCCCGCTCTGGCACGCAGCGTTGTGGCTTGCGGTGTGAATGGCGAAACGGTGGAGTTGAACCGTCCTATCCTTGAGGACGCTAAAATCGAACTCTATAAGTTTGAGGACGAGCAGGGTAAGCACACATTCTGGCACACCTCTGCCCACCTGCTGGCTGAAGCACTCCAGGAGTTGTATCCTGGCATCCAGTTCGGTTTCGGTCCTGCTGTAGAGAACGGATTCTTCTATGATGTGCTGCTACCCAACGGCGAGAGCATCAAGGAGAGCGATTTCCCCACCATCGAGAACAAGATGCGTGAACTGGCCTCAAAGAAGGAGCCTGTGGTTCGCAAGGAGGTGGCCAAGGCCGACGCTCTGAAGGAGTTTGCCGCCGACGGTCAGACCTACAAGTGCGAGCACATCGACCAGGACCTGGAGGACGGCACTATCACCACCTATACCCAGGGCAACTTTACCGACCTCTGCCGTGGCCCGCACCTCGTCGATACTGGCGAGATCAAGGCCATCAAGCTCACCTCTGTCGCTGGTGCCTTCTGGCGTGGCGATGCCACCCGTGAGCAGATGCAGCGTCTCTATGGTATCTCGTTCCCCAAGAAGAAGATGCTCGACGAGTATCTCGTGATGTTGGAGGAGGCTAAGAAGCGCGACCACCGTAAGATTGGCAAGGAGATGGAACTCTTCATGTTCTCCGACAAGGTGGGCAAGGGTCTGCCCATCTGGCTGCCGAAGGGCACCGACATGCGTCTGCGCCTGCAGGACCACCTGCGGAAGGTGCAGAAGCGCTACGGCTATCAGGAGGTCATCACTCCGCATATCGGCTCTAAGAACCTCTACGTCACCTCTGGTCACTGGGATCACTACGGCAAGGACTCGTTCCAGCCCATCCACACCCCCGAGGAAGACGAAGAGTACATGCTGAAGCCCATGAACTGTCCTCACCACTGCGAGATCTTCGCATGGAAGCCCCGTTCTTATAAGGATCTGCCCCTGCGTATTGCTGAGTTCGGCACCGTCTATCGCTATGAGCAGAGCGGCGAACTGCACGGACTTACACGCGTGCGTTCATTTACTCAAGATGATGCCCACCTCTTCTGCCGTCCCGACCAGGTGAAGCAGGAGTTCCTCAACGTGATGGATATCATTAACGTCGTACTCAGTGCCTTCGGCTTCAACTTCGAGGCACAGATCTCGCTGCGCGACCCCAACAATCACGAGAAGTACGTAGGAACCGATGAGGACTGGGCACTGGCCGAGAAAGCCATCCAGGAGGCTTGTGCCGAGAAGGGACTGCCCGCCAAGGTAGAATACGGCGAGGCTGCCTTCTATGGTCCCAAACTCGACTTCATGATTAAGGATGCCATTGGCCGTCGCTGGCAACTTGGCACCATCCAGGTGGACTACAACCTGCCTAAGCGCTTCCAGTTGGAATATACCGACGAGGACAACCAGAAGAAGACACCAGTGATGATTCACCGTGCTCCCTTCGGTTCGCTCGAACGCTTTACTGCAGTGCTCATCGAGCATACCAGCGGTCACTTCCCCCTCTGGCTCACCCCCGACCAGGTGGTGGTGCTGCCGTTGTCGGAGAAGTACAATGAATATGCGAAGAGCGTGCTCAACCAGTTCAACGAGCAGGGTGTACGTGGCAGCATCGACTTGCGCAACGAGAAACTGGGCCGCAAGATTCGTGACAACGAATTGAAGCGCATCCCCTACATGGTTATCGTCGGTGAGAAGGAGGAGGCTGAAGGTCTTGTCTCCATGCGCCAGCAGGGTGGGGGCGAGCAGGCCACCATGACCATCCAGGCGTTCATCGATAAGATCAATGCCGAGGTGGCAGAGCAGACGAAAAACTTTTGAGTTTGGAGTTTTGAATGAAGAGTTTTGAATGGAATAAAAGAAAAGGCCTATGAGACTTGACGGAAGAAGAAAGAGTTCGAATGTGGAAGACCGCAGAGGACTCAGTTCGGGTGCCAAAGCCGGTATCGGCGGCATCGGAGGTATCATTGTCATTGCCCTGATCACTTTCTTGTCAGGAGGTAACCTTGGCGATGTGGTGTCGAATGTAGTGCAGAATGGTGGCTTGTCCAACCTGCAGACGGAGACACCCACCGGTCAGCGCGAGTTTACTGAGGAGGAACAGAAACTGGCTGAGGAGTGCGCACAGATTCTGGCCAGCACGGAGGATGTCTGGACAGAGGTGTTCCGCCAGAACGGTTTGGGTGAATACCAGCCTCCTACATTGGTGCTCTTCACCGACGCCGTCAACTCTGCCTGTGGATCGGCAACGGCACAGGTGGGTCCTTTCTACTGCTCTGGCGATCAGAAACTCTATGTCGACCTGTCGTTCTTCACAGAGATGAAGAAGCAACTCGGCGTTCAGGGCAATACCTTTGCATACGCCTATGTGATAGCCCATGAGATAGGCCACCACGTGGAGTATTCGCTGGGTATCCTGAACAAGGCCCATAAGCAGATGACTCAGGTGGATAAGGCGAAGGCCAATCAGATCAGCGTCCGACTGGAACTTCTTGCCGACTATTATGCTGGCGTGTGGGCTCACTACGAGGATGCCACCCACCACTCGCTGGAATACGGCGACATGGAGAAAGGTCTGGAGTTGGCAAAGGCCATCGGTGACGACTGGCTACAGAAGAAGGCTCAGGGCTATGCTCAGCCAGAGTCGTTCACCCATGGCACTTCCGAGCAGCGCAAGCGCTGGCTGAAGAAGGGCTTCGAGACGGGCGACATGAATATCACGACGTTTACAGGTATGTATGAAGACCTGTAAGAATGAACTGCGATAGCAGGCGGAGAGGCGAGGGCGATGTTCTTGCCTCTCTTTCTTTTATTCGTGGTGGTAGGGCTCGCCCTTGATGATGGTGCAGGCTCGATAGATCTGCTCGGTGAAGACGAGGCGCACCATCTGATGTGAGAATGTCATCTTCGACAGTGACACCTGCTCGTTGGCACGCGCATAGACGGCAGGCGAGAATCCGTAGGGTCCTCCTACGACAAACAGCAGTCGGCGGGCGGTGTTCCGCTTCTGTTCCAGCCAGCGGGCAAAGTCGATGCTCCGCATCTCCTTGCCGTGCTCATCGAGCAGTACGACGGTGTCGCCAGCCTGTATCTGGCGCAGTATCAGTTCGCCCTCAGCCTGTTTCTGCTGGTCTGCCGAGAGGTTCTTGGTGTTCTTCAGTTCGGGAATAACGGTGATGTCAAAGGGCATGTAGTGCCCAATACGCTTGGCATAGTCTTGTATGCCAGCCTCAAAATGCTTATCCGTGGTTTTGCCCACCAACAATAGTTCCGTCTTCATCACTAAATCTCAAACCTCAAATCTCAAACTTCATCAACTAAATCTCAAACCTCAAATCTCAAACCTCAAATCTCAAACTTCATCAACTAAATCTCAAACCTCAAATCTCAAACCTCAAATCACTTAATACAATGTTCCCTCAGGAACTCCTCCCATTCGCCCTGATAACCGTTGAAGGCATCGATATCCACATCGGTGGCAAAGCCGTTCACACGGCCGTCAGCCGTCATCTGCCAGAAAGCCAGGTGAATGTCGGGCTTGTACTCGCCATAGCGGGCAATCCAGAATTGGTAGTCGCTCTTCAGGTCAGGGGCATAGTCGAGCCACACGTTGACGAAACGCTGGTTTACGTAGAGTATGGGACGGCAGCCCGTGCGACGCTCCACGATGCTCAGCCAGGTACGTATGTTCTTGAACATCACCTCCGCTCCGCCCATACTCTCTATCGCTCTGTCGCTGGGCTCTATGTCGAGCATCGGGGGCAGGTCGCCTTTCTGGAAACGGGCGTTGTTCAGGAAGTGAGACGCCTGGTCTTCAGGCGTCTGCTTCGTAGAGAAGAAATGATAGGCCCCCACGGGCACGCCTTTGCGCCGGCAATTCTCGTAGTCGGCAGGGAAATAGCGGTTGAAGATGCTGATACCCTCCGTCGCCTTCACATAGACGAATGAGACGGGATAGTCCACCTCTCCCGTGAAGCGCTCCTTGCCGATGCGCCGTCCCAGGCTGGTGATCCTCATCTTCTTCCAGTCGATGGTGAAGCGCTTGCGACCACTCTCATGCTGATAGCGCGAGATGTCGATGCCATAGATGCGGTCGCTGTGGTAGTTCATGCGTTCGCCCTTGAAGCGGTTGTCGCGCCACTCGCCAGCCTTCAAGTTGTCCTGGTAGATACAGAAGCCGAAACCGTTGCGTTGGTCGTTCTCCCAATGTCCCTCGTAGAACGTGTTATCAGCATGCAAATAGGAGCCGTGGCCAGAAGCCTCCATCTCGCTGTTGAACTGTCCTGCATAGGTGCCAACGGAGTCTATTCTGATGCCGCTCACCAGTGTGTCGGCTTGAAAGGTGCCAATCACGAAGCGGCCCTTCTTATCCTTTACCAGACAAGTGCCTTCACGTGGGAAATCCTTCCATCGTACAAACATTCCAAAGGGGGTTATTTTTCCCTTCGGCTTGAAGGCCGCTATCGCCGAGTCACCTTCTGCGGCATAGCGAGCCACCATGTCGAATCCCTCGTCCTTCACGTCGTGACGTTGCAGATAATATTTCAGTTCTGCCTTCACGTGCGGCTTCTTATGGTGTTGTGCATAGGCTCCGCAGGTGATGGCGCAGAAAAACAAAATCAATACATATTTCATATTGCGTGCAAAGATACGAAAAGTCGAGAGCAAAACAAAAAGAACTCGTTCTTTTTTTGCCGAGACGGAGTATTTTCGCCATCTTTGATGGCAAAGTTACTAAGAACGAAGCAACTTTTTTATCTTATTCTATCACCCATTCCTCAATAGTGCGGGTCTTGGTAGAGAACGACAGGCCAATCTTGTGCAATGAGCGTTCGTCATAGCAGAAAGGTATCAAGTAGCCTTTCTCATTTATTTGCTGTAGGGCTTTCTGGGCAGATTGGTCTATCTTAAGTTCAAAGACATAGACATCAGTACGCGACTGCCACACCACGTCAATACGGCCTGTGGCCGTACGGACCTCAGTAAGCAGATAACGCCCCATGAGTGAGAATACCACGTAGAGCAACTGCAGGAAATGACCTTCGGTGTTGGCCCCCTCTGCGTATGGAATGGAGGCGAGAAACACCTTCAAACGCTCCAGCATCTCCTCAAGGTCGTTTTTGCGTAGGGCGCGATACATATCGACGATACTGTTGCTGGTTGACAGCGTGTCATCCCAAACATAATATGGTGCAAGTGTTCGCATCAGTCCTTGATAGACCTCGCTGTTGGGATAGCCTAAGGTATAGGTGTCTGTTTCACGATCATAGTCTTTGATGGTAAGGTAGCCGCTTTGATAGAAGAGTGGTATCACGCTCTTCATTTGTTCTGTTGGTGCATCGAATTCTTCGCTGGCTGCTACGCTATCATCCAGTCGTGTGATGTCTGTGCCGAATTTCTTGAGCATATTTACCAGCACCGTAGGTGTTCCCGTCTCGAACCAATGTGCTTGCAAATCCCTGTCTGCAAGAGCATTCAGCAGGCTAAATGGATTATACACATCGGTCATGTCCTTGGCAAAGTGGTAGCCGTCATATTTTTCTTTCAACAGCCTAAACGCTTCTTCTGTCGAAACGCCCATATCGGCAGCCATTTCTGCCACAGCATCTCCCCATTGTTCATGCAGTTCCTGCTCTGTAATGCCGCAGATGGCAGAAAACTCTGGAACCATCGTGATGCGCTTCAGGTTGTTCAGTTCGCTGAAGATGCTGAGTTGTGAGAACTTGGATATACCCGTGATGAACACAAAGCGAAGAAACTCATCGCAGTCTTTCAGAGGTGCGTAGAAAGCACGCAGAGCCATGCGCATCTTGTCGAGCATCTCAGGATTATGCATCACGGTGAGCAATGGGGCGTCATATTCGTCAATAAGCACCACCACATTCTTATGGAATTTGTCGTGACAGCCTTTGATGAGGTTTTCAAGACGTCTACCCAGTTCTTTGCTGTCATTGTGTATGTCATACTTATCCTCAAGCCAACTCAATTTGTTGCCAACCATTTCATTCAGGTTCTCTATTGTTCCTCCTTTGGCAGAGGCCAGACTGATATGCAATACTGGATACTGCTCCCATTGCGTCTCCAAGCGACCAGCCTCAAGACTTTCAAACAGGTCGCGTCGCCCCTCAAAGTAACTTTTCATCGTTGACAACAGCAAAGATTTGCCAAAGCGGCGTGGGCGGCTGAGGAAAACAAACTTGAACTGTTGTGCAAGACTATAGACATAGCCCGTCTTGTCGGCATAGATATAACCTCCCTCGCGAATCTCAGCGAAAGTCTGTATACCTATGGGATACCTGAATTTACTGTTCAGCATACTATAACATTCTATTTTCAACTTACAAAGATACGTATTTCTTTCCATATCATGGCTCATTTCCCCATGTTTAACGTAATTTAGGGGGTGACAACGAATTTTTATAATTCCTTTATCTCATTATGGTTGAGTGATGAGGTGAAGAAGATTCTTTTGTTGTGGAGGTACTTCTGGATTTTGTTGAAATAGTTCTTGGAACTGGTTTTAATTGTTGTAGCCATATCTTTTGAGTTTTAATCGTTATGTGCATAATATAGACACATTCGCAAAAAATTCGGAAGTCAGAGGCTTCGTCTTCAACCAGCGTGATATTGAAATCTGGTCGAACGAATACTTCCTGCGATTAGCCGACATGATGGTTTTCAAGGAGTGATTACAACATTATTTTGTGATAGCCAAAACTATTGCAATTTTTTTCACTCAGAATTTTCATTTCCTCTATACATTCCTACATTTTCGTTGTAAGCCATTGGTTATAAGTATGTTAGGCGATGTATAGAGGTCGTTTTTCGTATGTCGTCTATACATTCTTACGCCTTTTTTGGCCGAAAATAGCCGTTTTTTGCCTTAAAACGATGGTTGTTATGACCTCAAAGAAATATTGTTTCACCATTGTTCCAACATTGGAAACACTTTGTTTCTCCCAGTGAAACAAAGTGTTTCTCCCGTAGAAACAAATTGTTTCACTGGGAGAAACAAACAAGAAACAACTTGTCTATCAGTAAGTTAAGTGCAGAAAACGCCTAAAAACACCCATTTTTTAGCCTGATAATGTATAGACGTATCATTTTATGTAGGCACTATACATTGTCTAAACCTTTGTACTTCAATAAGATACAAAGAAAATGTAGGAATGTATAGGCAAATCAAACTTTCTGAGTGAGAAAATTTTTTCTACAATAACATCAATCTTCAAAAACCTATCATAAATCTGTATTCATAATTGTCGCAGGCATTTCCACCCTCCGTCCGGATGCTTCCTTTGGGGGGTAAGGAAGCATTCCTTCGACTGTTGCAAAGCATCCGGATGGGGCGTAGGAGGCATTCGGATGACCCGTCCGAGGCATTCCGATGGGAAACGAAAGTGATGGTGATCGATTAAGAAACGAAGGCGTTTTTAAGAAACGAATTTGCCTAATTATATCTAATT
>CADCCB010000041.1 GCA_902799905.1 uncultured Prevotellaceae bacterium | reverse complement strand
ACATTGAAATACCAAATGTAACGGTGTAACGGCGTAACGGTGTAACGGCGTCACACTAGACACAATTTCACCTAATGCTACTGTCTCACAGTCTCACAGTCTCACAGTCCTCTGCGACACCCTTTGACCCTATTTCTGTACGGTCATCCTCGTCAAAAACCGCATGCCAGCGCCAGTTCCCAAATGTTAACGAAGAAAATATCTTTGAAATAAACTTCCCCTTTCCTTGCTTTTATCAAAATTTTTTAGTATCTTTGCAGTACAAATAACTAAAAACCGATATGGCACGGACATGAAATTAAATGGACGAAAGACTATTGCCCAAATGTTTACGGATCATGCAACTAGTGGACGATTGTCCCCTTCTATGGCGATGATAAGCTGGGTGAACGATTCGTTCTGTCAGGTCTGAATGTTAGTTTCCTGTTTAGGACAATGGGGACAGGTCAGCATCACGAGAACTCGGAGTCCGTTATGTGCGAACTATATGTCCGACAAATGCGTATTTTCATTGTTTAATGTTCTCTTTCTTAGCTGCAATTAAAGGTTTTTTCCTCCTTATTGATTTTTTTTCGTTTTTTCCGCATCGTAATTCAAAAATAATGTGTATATTTGCAACGTGCTTTATCATCGTTAACAGGAAATGAGACGGAAGGAAGTAGTTAATCAAATCAGCCAGGCCATACGGCGCGTTGCCCCTACAGCAACGGCGATTCTCTATGGCTCGGAGGCTCGCGGCGACGCACGGGAAGACAGCGACATCGATGTGCTGATTCTGCTTGACGGCGACAAAATGACCCTGAAACGCGAAATGGACGTGACAGGGCCACTCAATGAAATTGAATGGCAGACAGGCGTACTTGTCAGCCCCACCGTGATGCTTCGCAAACAGTGGGAGAACATGCCATTCAAGACTCCCTTCTATATTAATGTAATGAACGAAGGCATCAGAATATGAAAGATACACTTGACGAGCAGGCTGTCCCTGATGTGGTACAGAGCCTGCTGGGGGCTGGAGAAAAAGTTGCTGATGATGATTTGAACGCTCGTGAAGCGTATTACGAATACTTGGAGGAGAAGTACAAATGACACGTCTGTTTCTAGATACTAATATTGTCGTTGACGTGTTGGAGCGTCGTGAACTTTTTTTTGTGGTCCACAAACTTGTGTACTTCGCATGACAGTTGGGGAAAGTGACCGTCTCGCGCTTACTTCAGCCTGGCTATTTCTGCCTTTACCTCGTTGGTCAGGTCCTTTGAGCCTACGCCAACGTAAAGGGCGGCATCCTGCTCGAAGATGTAGGTGTATTGACCAGCCTTACCCACATTCTTGATGGCCGTCTTTACCTTCTCGTATATCGGCTCCATCATCTCCTTCTGCTTGGCCTCCATTTCTTGCTGAGCACGAGCGTATGCCTGCTGAATCTTCTGGTTTTCCTCCTGAAGAGCATTTTCTGTCTGCTGCTGGAGCATGGCATTCATGGTCGATTTGTTCTTGTCGTAATCCTCAGCCTTGCGCTTGAGTTCATTCTGCATGGCTATGAGTTGATCCTCATGTTTTTTTGCCAGAGCCTGAAGTTCACCGTTTATCTTTGTTATCTCAGGGAGGGTAGTCATGATGGCCTGTGTGTCAACGTGTCCGAACTTCTGTGCAAAGAGGGCAACAGGGACGAAGAGCATCAGAGCGATAATTAATTTCTTCATGTTCTGAAAGTTTTGGTGATTGATAAAATTGTTTTCTGTCTGCAAAAGTAAGGACTTTTTCTGAGACTTGCAAATAAAATGGGGGAAAATATTGGGGGCTTGATAGGCGTCGAATGTTAATGTTCCCAAAAATAGAGTGTTATTTCAACGATAATTTGTAACTTTGCACCCCAATAAAAACAAAATTCATCATTTTATGTCAGATTTTCATTCCATTGTAGGACACAAAATCAAAGGAATCAGAGAAAGCAAGAACATCTCTATTGAGGAGGTGGCCGAACGCAGCGGCTTGTCTGCAGAGCAAGTGATGTCTATCGAGAACGACGAGCACCTGCCTTCGCTGGGCCCGCTGATCAAGATAGCCAGGGCACTGGGCGTGCGACTGGGCACTTTCCTTGACGATAACGACGACCTGGGACCTGTGGTGTGCCGTGCTGAGGAGCGTGAGCGCGACCACAGCATCAGTTTCTCAAACGGTGCTGCCGCTGCCCGCAAAAACATGGAATACTTCTCGCTGGCCAAGCAGAAGTCGGGCCGCCACATGGAGCCTTTCTTCATAGACGTGGCTCCCTGCGAGGAGAAGGACTTCGTGTCCTCTGCCCATGAGGGTGAGGAGTTCATCTATGTGATGGAGGGTGAGATAGGGATTGACTACGGTAAGGAGAAATACACGCTGAAAGAGGGTGACAGCATCTACTACGACTCGATCGTGAAGCACCATGTGCATGGAGCACCCGGCAAGAGCGCCAAGATTCTCGCGGTGGTTTACATCCCGTTCTAAAAGGGGGCGTTTTTGCGAGATATCGATATTTCGAGATGTCGATATAGATGTATCGACATCTCGCTTTGACGAAAAAACGATTAAACGATTAATCGATTGAACGATTAATCGAGAAAAAGAAAAGAAGAAGAAAAAATGGCGAAACTAGACATGGCAGGCCGTCCGTTGCCTGACAGAACATACCCCGCTGAGACTGGCAGCGAAGGCTACCAGTTGTGGGAGCGTACATTGGGAGAATGGCTGGAATATTGGGCCGAGACAACACCTGACAAGGAATACATCGTCTATTCTGACCGTGACCTGCGCTTCACCTGGAGCAAGTTCAACGAGCGTGTGGACAATCTGGCCAAGGGCCTGATATCCATTGGCGTGAAGCGTGGCTCGAATGTGGGCATCTGGGCTACCAACGTGCCCGACTGGCTCACCTTCCTCTATGCTACCGCCAAGATCGGAGCCGTGCTGGTGACGGTGAACACGAACTATAAGCAGAACGAACTGGAGTACCTCTGCAAGGACTCCGACATGGAGGTGCTCTGCATCACAGACGGCACATGGGACTGTAACTACGTCGACATGACCTACACCATGCTGCCCGAACTGAAGACCTGCGAGCGCGGCCGTCTGAACAGCGAGCGGTTCCCTTACCTGAAGAATGTGGTGTACATTGGCATGGAGAAATACCGTGGCATGTACAACACGGCTGAGTTGCTGCTGCTGGGACAGAACGTGGAGGACGAGACGCTGAACGAGATGAAGAAGCAGGTGAATTGTCACGATGTGTGCAACATGCAGTACACCAGCGGTACGACGGGCTTCCCCAAGGGCGTCATGCTCACCCACTATGGCATTGCCAACGACGGCTACTTCACAGGCGAGAATATGGGATTCACGCAGGACGACAAACTCTGCGTCTGTGTGCCTCTGTTCCACTGCTTCGGCGTGGTGCTGGCCACGATGAACTGCCTGACCCACGGCTGTACGGAGGTGATGGTGGAGAAGTTCGACCCACTGGTGGTGCTGGCTTCTATACATAAAGAGAGGTGTACGGCCGTATATGGCGTGCCCACGATGTTCATAGCCGAACTGAACCACCCGATGTTCTCGATGTTCGACCTCACCTGTCTGCGTACAGGCATCATGGCCGGCTCGCTCTGTCCTGTGGAACTGATGAAGCAGGTCAGCGAGAAGATGTATATGACCATCACCAGCGTCTATGGCCTGACAGAGTCGTCGCCTGGCATGACGCAGACCTGCCTGAACGATACGTTCGAGCAGCGCTGCACCACCGTAGGCCGCGACTTCCCGTTCGTCGATGTGAAGGTGCTCAATCCTGAGACTGGCGAGGAGTGTCCTGTCGGCGTGCAGGGTGAGATGTGCTGCAAGGGCTTCAACGTGATGAAGGGCTACTATAAGAACCCTGAGGCCACGGCAGAGGTCATCGACAAGAATGGCTACCTGCACTCTGGCGACCTGGGCGTGAAAGACGAACAGGGCTTCTACAAGATTACGGGCCGCATCAAGGATATGATTATCCGTGGCGGTGAGAATATCTACCCACGTGAGATAGAGGAGTTCCTCTACCACATGCCTGGCATACGCGACGTACAAGTGGCTGCCGTGCCGTCGAAGAAATACGGCGAGGCCGTTGGTGCCTTCATCATACTGGAAGAGGGCGCGAAGATGACTGCCGAGGACGTGCAACTGTTCTGCCGAGGCAAGATAGCCCGCTACAAGATACCGAAGTACGTCTTCTTTATCGACCAGTTCCCGCTGACGGGCTCAGGCAAGATACAGAAGTTCAAACTCAAGGAGATGAGTCTCGAACTCTGCAAGAAAATGGGCATCGAGGTCATCTGACCCCATGCCCCTTTTTTCTGCATAACGCGATGGACATTCAGGAACTACAGAAACTCTATGCCAAGTTGCCGCAGGTGGCGGCACTGGCCAAGGCGGTAGAGAAAACGTCGGTCAAGACGATTTCTCTCGAGGGTCTGTTGGCATCATCGGCACCTATGGTCTTCAGCGCGATGGCCCTGAAGACGGCAAAGACATTGGTCTTCATACTGCAGGATGCCGACGAGGCCGGCTATTTCTATCACGACCTCTGTCAGGTGATGGGAACAGAGCGGGTGCTCTTCTTCCCCTCCAGTTATCGACGGGCCATCAAGTACGGCCAGAAGGATGCCGCCAGTGAGATTCTGCGCACAGAGGTGCTCACGGCTTTAAGTGATAAGGGAAAAGTGAAAAGTGAAAAATCGGATTCTTCACTTTTCACTATTCCCTCTTCCCTTTATATAGTTTCCTGTCCTGAGGCCATTGCGGAGATGGTGGTGACGCGGAAGAACCTAGACGACAGGACGCTGACGCTGGAACAGGGACAGACCGTCAGCGTGGACTCGATATGCCAGACACTACGCGGCTTCGGCTTCCGCGAGGTGGACTATGTCTACGAACCAGGGCAGTTCGCCCTGCGTGGCAGCATTCTCGACGTCTTCTCGTTCAGCCACGAGTTTCCCTTCCGCATCGACTTCTTCGGCGATGAGATAGACTCTGTGCGTACGTTCGAGGTGGAGGACCAACTGTCGAAGGAACGGCGGAGTAGGGTAGACATCGTGCCAGAGATGACGACGGCGACAGAGAAGGAGTCATTCCTCTCGTTCCTGCCTAAGGATGCCGTTCTGGTGTTCAAGGACTACCAGTTTGTGAGAGACACCATAGAGCGCATCTATCAGGACGGTTTCTCGCAGCAGGCGAAGACAGAGCGTCTGGAAACGGCCACCGAGGTGGAGGCAGCGGAGATAGAGCGTGAGATGCAGCGCGACAGTCAGATCATCACTGGCGGACAGTTTGCTGCCGATGCCGAACCCTTCCGCAAGATCCTTTTGGGAGGAATGAGAGAAGAGACCTCCAACCTCAAATCTCCAACCTCCAACCTCAAATTCAACATCAAGCCCCAGCCGCTGTTCCACAAGAACTTCGACCTGCTGTCGAAGACGCTGGAAGACTATATGCTGCAGGGCTACCAACTCTATATCCTGGCTGACAGCGCGAAGCAGACAGAGCGTCTGAAGGAGATACTGTCTCATTTATCATTTACGCCAGTAGGTAGAACCCTGCATGAGGGCTTTGTGGATACCGACCTGAGGGTGTGCCTGTTTACTGACCACCAGATCTTCGACCGTTTCCATAAGTACAACCTGAAGAGCGACAAGGCTCGTGGAGGCAAGGTGGCCCTGACGCTGAAGGAGATACAGCAGTTTGAGATTGGCGACTACGTGGTTCACGTGGACCATGGCGTCGGCAAGTTTGGCGGCTTGGTGCGCATGCCTATTGCCAATAGCCAACAGCCAAATGCTAACGGCCAGCAGTATCAGGAGATGATCAAGATCATCTACCAGCGGGGTGATGCCATCTACGTGAGCATCCACTCGCTGTATAAGGTGTCGAAATACAAGTCGCAGGACGATGGGCAGCAGCCTCGCATGTCGACACTGGGCACAGGCCAGTGGGAACGGCTGAAGGAGCGTACGAAGAAGCACATCAAGGACATCGCGCGTGACCTCATCCGCCTCTATGCCGCACGTCGTCATCAGAGGGGCTTCGCCTTCAGCCACGATACCTACCTGCAGCACGAACTGGAGGCCTCGTTCCTCTACGAGGACACCCCTGACCAACTGAAGGCCACGCAGGACGTGAAGGCCGACATGGAACGTCAGACGCCCATGGACCGTCTGGTGTGTGGCGACGTAGGCTTCGGCAAGACGGAGGTCGCCGTGCGGGCCGCCTTCAAGGCTGCCGTCGACGGCAAGCAGGTGGCTGTGCTGGTGCCTACAACGGTACTGGCCTATCAGCACTTCCGCACCTTCTCCAGCCGACTGAAGGATATGCCTGTGCGAGTGGACTACCTGACCCGTGCTCGGACGGCCAAACAGACCAGCGAACTGCTGAAAGACTTGGCCGACGGTAAGATAGACATACTGATAGGTACACATAAACTCATCGGCAAGACGGTGAAGTTCCGCGACCTGGGCCTGCTCATCATCGACGAGGAACAGAAATTCGGCGTGTCGACAAAGGAGAAACTGCGCCAGATGAAGACCAACGTGGACACGCTGACCATGAGTGCCACACCCATACCTCGCACCCTGCAGTTCTCGCTGGTGGGTGCCCGTGACCTGAGCGTCATCCAGACACCGCCTCCCAACCGCTATCCCATCCAGACGGAGATTCACACCTTCTCGGCAGAGATCGTGGTCGATGCCATCAACTTCGAGATGAGCCGCAACGGACAGGTCTACTTCGTGAACAACCGCATCAGCGACCTGGTACACCTGAAGGAGATGATACTGAAGTATATCCCCGACTGCAGGGTGGCTGTGGGTCATGGTCAGATGAAGCCAGAGGACCTGGAGCAGATCGTGCTCGACTTCTCGAACTACGACTATGACGTGCTGCTCTCTACAACCATTGTGGAGAACGGCATCGACATTCCCAATGCTAACACCATCATCATCAACTCAGCGCAGAACTTCGGCCTCAGCGACCTGCACCAGATGCGAGGCCGTGTGGGACGTGGCAATCGCAAGGCCTTCTGTTACCTGCTGGCACCGCCCTTGGCTGCCCTGCCCGCTGACAGCCGACGCCGTCTGGAGGCTCTGGAGAATTTCTCGGAACTGGGCAGTGGCATCAACATCGCCATGCAGGACCTCGACATACGTGGTGCCGGCAACCTGCTGGGTGCCGAGCAGAGTGGCTTCATCAGCGACCTGGGCTACGAGACCTACCAAAAGATACTGAACGAGGCGATGGCGGAACTGAGGAATGAACCGACTCTCCCCCAACCCCTCCCTGTGAGGGAGGGGAGTGGTCACTCTCAAAAACAAGAGGATGGTTCTATCTACGCCCCTCCCTCACAGGGAGGGGACTGGGGGTGGGTCCCTGACTGCTCCCTCGAGGCCGACCTCGAGATGTATTTCCCTGACCAGTATGTGCCCAGTGACTCGGAGCGTATGCTGCTCTACCGTGAACTGGACAATACACGCAACGATGAGGAACTGGAGGCTTACCGAAAGCGACTTATCGACCGCTTCGGACCATTGCCGCCCCAGGCCGAGGAACTGCTGCAGGTGGTGACGCTGCGACGGCTGGGCAAGATGCTGGGGTGCGAGAAGATTATGCTGAAGCAGGGACGTATGTTCCTCTACTTCGTCAGCAATGCCAACAGCCCCTTCTATCAGAGCGAGGCCTTCGGCCGTGTTCTCACGTATATAGGCAACAATGTGCGCCGCTGCAACCTGCGAGAGCAGCAGGGCAAGCGCTCGATGGTCATTGCCGACGTGCCTACGGTGGGTGAGGCCGTGAAGGTGCTGTCACGAATATAAAAAATGTTGAGCAACGCGTTGCGCAACGCTTTTGTTGGTGTTGCGTAAGATGTGAAGAGGGAAATTCGTAATTTTGTGGTGTTTTTACGACAGAATATGAAGAAGAGCATCTCTCAACGTGATATTGCCCGTACCCTGGGTGTCAATGCTTCTACGGTGTCGAGGGCACTGAAGGGACAGCCAGGCGTCAGTAATGATTTGCGCCAGAAAATCATGGCCTTGGCCGAATCGCAGGGCTACCGTCCAAATCCTTTTGCGATGAGCCTGCGTTATGGCTCTACCCGTACCATAGGTGTTGTGGTGCCCGACATCTCGTTCAGCCATTATGCCCATATTGTGAAATGGATAGAGGCAGAAGCCCAGAAGCATGGCTATTTGTGCATCGTGACTGATTCTGGCGACAAATACAGCAGCGAGCATGATTGTGTAGAGAAACTGGTGGATATGCATGTGGAGGGCATTGCCCTGTGCCTCTCGCAGGAGAGTCCACCCAGAGGTATCGTGGGCGACAAATATGTGGAGTGGCTGAAGAGCAAGCATGTCCCCATTGTGCTTTTCGACCGTGTGGCTGATATCGAATGTACGACGGTGAGTTTCAACGATGTGGAGTTGGCGCGTCAGGCCACCCTGCACCTGATTGACAGCGGTGCCCGTCGTGTTGCTTTCCTTGGAGGCCCCAACACGATAAAGCAGGCCGCAGACCGTAAGCACGGCTATCTGGAAGCCCTTCGCGAACGGAACAGACCCATCCTTAAGGAACTGGTGAAATGTGGTCACGTCAGTTTCAACTCAGGCCTGTCTGACACGCTGGAGTTACTCGATCTTCCTGAGCCTCCCGATGCCATACTGGCCGATTACGGCCTGTTGTCGATGGCCGCCTTCCAGGCCATCATCAGCAAGGGTCTGCACATTCCTCAGGATGTGGCTATCGTCGGTTTTATGAGCGACTGGGTGTCGGGCTTGGTCTATCCGCGTATGACGTTTGTGAAGCAAAACCTGAAAGAGATGGGCAGTAAGACCTTCAGGTTGCTGGCAGATCAGATAGAGGGCGACACAGAGGTGAAGCATGTTGTGGTGAACGGTCGGCTGAGTGTGAGGGAGAGCACCATTCCCATCAAAGAATAATGATGATTCAACAAGAAACGACTAGAAACCTTCATAAACCCAAGATGATGAAGAAACCATTAATCTTTTGCCTCTTTGCTGCCCTTGGCCTGCTGACGGCTACGGCACAGCGTGGCTTGCACGTGAGGAAGAACGTGCCGCTGGACTCCATCCGGCTGAGCGATCCGGCTATCCTGGCCGACCAGAAGACGGGGATGTACTATATGACGGGCACAGGCGGCATGATGTGGCGCTCGGCAGATCTGAAACTATGGGAGGGACCGATGCGAGTGACTGAGTTTGAGGCTGACTCGTGGATGGGACCGCGCCCGATGATCTGGGCAGCAGAACTGCATCAGACGGATGACGGCTGGTATTACTACTTTGCCACCTTCACCAACCAGGCGGTGAAGATTGACACGGTGCGTGGCAACGTCATCGAGCGCCGGGCCTCACAGGTGCTCCGTGCTGACAATCCGATGGGGCCGTATCGTGCCTTTGGCGATGCCACCTATCTGCCAGCCGACCGTCCGACGCTTGACGGCACCTATTGGAAAGACAAAGATGGCAAGCCGTATATGGTGTTCTGTGGTGAGTGGCTACAGAACTGGAATGGCACAATGGAAAAGATAGAGTTGAAATCAGACCTCAGTGGTACTGTAGGCGAGGCGAAGGTGCTCTTCCGTGCCAGCGACTCACCTTGGAGTCGGGAGAAAAATGATAAGGGCGAGATAACATGGAACAAGGTTACCGATGGCCCCTATCTCTTCCGTACAGGCACTGGAAGGTTGGGTATGGTCTGGACCTCGTGGGTCTTCGATGTCTACACTCAGGGCGTGGCCTATAGTGAGAGTGGCACACTCGATGGTCCTTGGACGCAGGAGCCAGAGCCCATCACGCCGCCAGGCTATGGTCACTCGATGCTCTTTCAGCGTTTTGACGGCCAGTGGATGATGTCGGTACATCATCACTCCAAGGATGCCCGCGGCCGCACCGTGCGCATCCCCCATCTGTTCGAGGTGGACCTTAGCGGCGACAAACTGATAGTAAAATCCAAGTAAGATGAGACAGTTAATCATTATCCTCGCCTGCCTATTGGCTCTGCCATCGGCAGCAAAGTCCAAGCGTGCACTCACAGAGAAGGACATGGGAGCCTATCTCTTTACCTTTTTTAGCGACCCCACACACGGGCTGTTCATGGCCATCAGTTACGATGGCTATACGTTTACGGCCGTGAACAACGGCCAGCCCATCATCTCGGGCGACTCGATTGCTGAACAGCACGGCATACGCGATCCGCATATCTATCGTGCACCCAACGGAAAGTTCTATATCGCCATGACCGACCTGCATATCTTTGGCAAGCAGAAAGGCATCCGTACCACACAATGGGAACGTCCTGAGAGATTCGGATGGGGCAACAACCGCGGACTGGTGCTCATGGCTTCGGATGACCTGATTCACTGGACGCACCATGTGGCACGCATCGACAAACTCTTCCCCGAGAAATTTGGAGAATTGGGCTGTGCCTGGGCACCGCAGACCATTTGGGACCCCGAGGTAGGGAAACCGATGGTGTATTTCACCATTCGTCAACAGGCAGGTGGTCGCACGAAACTCTATTACAGTTATGCCGATGAGGCCTTCACCACGTTGGAGACCGAGCCGCAACTGCTCTTCGAGTATCCCGACACAACGATTCAGGTGCTCGATGCCGACATTTGTCCGATGCCCGACGGCCGCTATTTTATGACCTACGTGTCGCAGGAGAACCCTGGTGGCATCAAGTATATGATCAGCGACCGCATCAACCACTTCGACGACTATCACGCCGAGCAGATTGACACGGAGCGCACGGGCTGCGAGGCCCCCAACGTATGGAAACGCATCGGTGAGAACAAATGGGTCGTAATGTACGACATCTACTCCATCCGTCCCAATAACTTCGGCTTTGTGGAGACCTCAGACTTCAAGACCTTCACGCCATTGGGCCACTTTGGTGAGGGAAAGATGACGATAACCAATTTCACGTCGCCCAAGCACGGCTCCGTCATCCATATCACCAAGGCCGAGGCGAAGCGACTGGAGCAATACTGGAATGAGCAGCAGAAGAAAAAACAGGCTATCCGCTCTGGTGAGTTGTGGTACGACGATGGAGGCCGTCACATCAATGCACATGGCGGTGGCATCATGAAATACGGCGACACCTATTATTGGTTCGGCGAACATAAGGACGACCGCACCAGCGATGCCTTGGTAGGCGTGATGTGCTATGCCTCGACAGACCTGGCGAACTGGCGCAACTGTGGTGTCGCACTGAGCGTCACTCCATCGGTTGACAACCAGAACAACGGGGCATCCTCAAGATTCGGTCGTAACATGGGGTCCGACATTGAGCGCGGCTGCATACTGGAGCGTCCGAAGGTCATCTACAACCCCGTGACGAAGAAGTTTTGCATGTGGTTTCACCTGGAGTTGAAGGGGCAGGGCTACAGCGCTGCCCGCTATGGTGTGGCCGTAGCCGACCGTCCCGAGGGACCTTATAAATTTCTCTATTCATCGAGAGCGAATGCTGGCACGTGGCCTGTAGAGGGCTCGCCCATGCATTTTGATGAGTACCTGAAGCGCGATTTCGGTACGGGTCAGATGGCACGTGACATGACCCTCTTTGTCGATGACGACGGGAAGGCCTACCACATCTTCTCCAGCGAGGAGAACTTTACCCTGCACATTGCTGAACTCACTGCCGACTACCTGCACCACACAGGCCGTTACACCCGTGTGGCTCCTGGCGGTCAGAACGAGGCACCCGCCATCTTCAAGCACGAGGGTACGTACTGGATGATCACCAGTGGTTGCACCGGGTGGGCTCCCAACGAGGCCCGCATGTTCTCGGCTCCCAGCATCTGGGGTCCGTGGACACAGCATCCCAATCCTTGTCGTGGCCCGCTGGCAGAGAAGACCTTCAACGGCCAGTCCACATTCATACTGCCCGTTAACGGCCAGTATATCTTCATGGCCGACATCTGGCGTCCGCGCCACCCTCGCGATGCCCGCTACATCTGGCTGCCCATCGAGTGGGAAGGCGGCAAGCCCGTCATCCGCTGGCGTGACGAGTGGCATTTCTAGTCTTTCAACTTTCAACCCTTTAACTTTTTCATTATATGATGATGAGAAAACGATTGATGCTCGTTGCCTGCTGCTCCTTATTTGCTTTGAGCAGTCTTGGGCAACAACAGTTAGGTCAGCGTCCGCGTGTGAACTCGCCAGTGGTGAATGCCGACGGCACGGTGACATTCAATTTCTATGACCCTTCGGCACAGCGCGTGAGCGTCAATGGCGACTTCGACGAGATTCGCAACAAGCACCTCGAGATGACGAAGCAGGAGAATGGTGTGTGGACGGTGACCACAGAACCTCTGGCCCCCGAACTCTACTCCTACAGCCTCTCTGTTGACGGTCAGCGCTTCGTTGACCCCGCCAACAGTTATGTGAACCGCGACATTGCCACGCTGAGCAACATCTTCATCGTGACGAAGAATGCTGATGACAAGGGACATCTCTATGACGTCAACAACGTGCCTCACGGCACGATGAGCCGCGTGTGGTACGACAGTCCTACGCTGGGTCAGCAGCGAAGGATGACCATCTACCTGCCCGCTGCCTATGACGGCAGGAAGCGCTTCCCCGTGATGTACCTGCTGCATGGCCATGGTGGTGACGAGACGGCATGGGGCGATCTCGGTCGCACATCGCAGATTATGGACAACCTCATTGCTGAAGGCCGTTGCGTGCCAATGATTGTGGTGATGCCCAACGGCAATCCCACGTGCAATGCCGCTCCAGGCTGGTGGCATGAGGGTATGTACACGCCCGACGGCAACGCCTTCAACCAGCGCGGTGCCAAAGCCTCGATGGAGGAGAGTTTTATGGATATCGTCAATTTCGTAGACAGCCATTACATGACGGTGAAGAAACGCTCTGGCCGTGCCGTCACCGGCCTGTCTATGGGCGGTGGTCATACGTTCGGCATCTCACGCCTCTATCCTGAGACATTCGACTATTATGGCCTGATGTCGGCGGCATGCCGAATGCCTCGCGAGATTGTGCCTGCTACGCCAGACTCAAAACTCGATCAGGACTACGACGGACAGATGAAGCGTCTGTTCGACTCGAAGCCCAGGCTCTTCTGGATAGCCATTGGCAAGGACGACTTCCTGATGCAGATGAACACCGACCTGCGTCAGTATCTCGATGAGCACAAGTACACGTACGAGTATTATGAGAACGATGGCGGCCATATCTGGCGCAACTGGCGCATCTATCTCACCCTGTTTGCCCAGAAAATATTCAAGGACTAAAACAATATTTACTGCAATGAAAGATTTCAATTACTATGCACCTACAGAGGTGGTCTTTGGTGAGAACAGTGAGGAGCATGAAGACAGCCGTGTTCCGCGTGCTCAGCAATTCTGAAGACTATCGCTATCGCGCACAGATCATGTGGGGCGGCACGTTAGCACGCAACGCATTGCGCAAAGTTTTTTGCCATGCGGGCTTTGGTCTTCGGCAGAATCTTCGTAACTTTGCATCGTATCAGTAAAAACGCGAACTGACACAAGAACGCATATATATGAAGTAAACAGCATTTTTCTTAATGCATGCGGGTCGCCTCTCTGGGAAGACGGGTGACCCGTTTTTTTTCGGTTTTCGCGGAAAAGGCTTGCATGTTCCGCTTTTTATTCGTAATTTTGCAGTCAACGAACAATGAACGGCAAACTTTCACTCATCATAGCCCTGCTGCTGGGCTGGCTCTTCGCCCTGGGAGCGCGGAGCCAGGACGCTGCGGCTTTCACCTATTCGCACCTGGGACAGGCAGAAGGCCTGTGCAGCAGTCGCATCTATTCGGTCTGTCAGACAGAGGACGGTGCCCTGTGGTGGGCCAACAGGAAAGACGTGGAACGCTACAACGGGCGCAGTCTGCGGCATTACCGCCTGCCCGCGGCTGCCCCCGCCTACAGTAACTATGCCGGACGCAGCGTGAAACTGCGCGTAGGACTCACGGACTCACTGCTCTATGCCTTCGACAACGGGGGGCGCATTGCCGTCTACGACGAGGTGCACGACTGTCTGAACCTGGTGGCCGACGTGGGCGCGATGGTGGAGGGCGACGTGCTGCTCAACGATGTGCTGCCTACCAGTGACGGCATGTGGCTGGCCATGCGCAACGGCATTTTCCTGTTGCAACAGGGGCGGCTGACGGCCGTGGCCGCTGGTGTATTTGGCAACGCCATAGTGCCTGCTGGCGAGTGGCTGCTGCTATGCAGTCGCGAGGGGGTGATGGGATACCCCTCCCGGCCTCCCCAAAGGGGAGGAGGGCCTGACGGAACCCGAAGTGCCCGAAGTGGAGAAGGGCCGGTCATGCTGCTGCGCCAGAACATGGAGTGCGGCTACTACGACGCTGCCACCCGTCAGGTGTGGCTGGGCGGCTTCAGACAGGGTGTGACGGTGGCCACGCTGACGGCCGACGGGGGGCTGACCGTAGAAGGGCGGATTGGCACTGCGCTGACCAACCCCGTGCGTAGCATCAGTCCTTACGGCCACCAGACGATGCTGGTAGGCATCGACGGGCTGGGCGTGTGGCAAGTGGCAAGGGGGCAGGCGACCATGTCGCCACTCTTCGATGCCAACGAGGGGGAGCATGGCGTGCTGCATGGCAACGGCATCTATGCGGTGATGAGCGATGCATGGGACAACATCGTCGTGGGCTCCTATTCTGGCGGCATCGACATAGCCCGTCCCGTGGGCAGTACGCCCGCCGTATTCCAGCACATGCGCGGCAACCGGCAGTCGCTGCTCAACGACCGCGTGAACAGTGTGGCACAGTTTGCCGACGGCACCTTGGTGATGGGCACCGACAACGGTATCAGCCTGCACAACCCACAGACACAACAGTGGACACACGTCTGTCAGGGAACGGTGGTGCTCTGTCTCTGCACCACACCCCAAGGCACCATGCTGGCCTCCACCTATGGCAATGGCGTCTATGAGATCACCCCGGCGGGCGAGGCCCGTCTGCTCTATACTGAGCAGGGGGGTGTGCTGCGCGATGATCATGTCTACAAACTGCTGTACGACCGCGACGGCAGCCTGTGGATGGGCTGTCTCGACGGCGACCTGGTGCAGCAATCCTCCAGCGGCATCAATTACTACCCCATACACAATGTGCTCGACATCACGCAGTTGCCCGACGGGCAGATGGCTATTGCCACCGTGGACGGCATACGGCTGATAGACCCCCGCACGGGCCGTCAGGGCGAACTGAACTATTCAGAGGGTCTGACAGACGTGAACCGATACGTGACGACGCTCTATCTCGAAGGCGACAGTCTGTTGTGGATAGGTACCGATGGCGGTGGTGCCTATGTCTACCACCTGTCTGACGGCAGGAGCAGGCAGATCACCGAGGACAACGGACTGCCCTCGAACATGGTGTGCAGCATCACGAAGGACAACCGCGACCGCATGCTCGTGGCCACGGAAGACGGACTGGCCTTTGCCAACCGCCAGGAGCCGGAGAAGATGTACTGCGTGAACTACTGCTATGGCATACAGCGCGAATATTCGGACCGTGCCGTGACGGCTATAGGCCATCGCATACTTTTCGGCACCACCACGGGAGCACTGGTCATTGATCCTGACAACATACAGGAGATCAACTACACGGCAAGGCTGCGACTGCTGCGCGTCAGTTGTGCCGCCGACGACAGCCCCATGTTCCGACAGCGCACACACGACATGCTGGCCGAGCGCAGGTTATACCTGCACTACAGTCAGCGCACCTTCGACCTCTGTTTTGAGAGTGTCAACCTGCGCAACCAGTTCGACATTGTCTATATGTATCAGGTGTCGGGCGGCGAGTGGAGCCAGCCCAGCACTGAGCAGACCATCCGCTTCACCAACATGGAGGCCGGCACCCACCGCCTGCTGCTGCGATGCATGAGCCGCACCTGCGGTGTCGTGCTCGACGAGGTGGAACTGACCATCGTCGTGGCTCAGCCCTGGTGGAACTCATGGTGGATGTGGGTGGTGTACGTCGGTCTGGTGCTGCTGGCGTTCTATGGAGCATGGCAGGTCTATCAACTCCATACTAAGTATATGAGGCTGGTGCTGACGACGTTAACAGAGAACAGCACACTCGACGTTGCTACCGCAAGGACGCAAGAACTGAAAACTGAGAGGTGTGATAACTCTCAAGATGGAGGTGGTGCTGACAAATCTAATCATACCTCTCAGTTCTCACCTCTCAGTTCTCAATTAAATTCAGATGATACGGAAGGCGAGGAGTTTATCGCACAGGTGACGAAACTGGTGGCTGACAACCTGTCGGACACAGCATTCAACATCGACCGCCTGTGTCGCGAGATGGCCATGAGCCGCACGCTGTTCTACATCAGACTGAAGACCTATACCGGCAAGTCGCCACAGGACTTCATACGCATCATCCGACTGGAACGGGCTGCCGCCCTGCTGCGTAGCGGCCGCTCGGTGGCTGATACCGCTACGCTGGCAGGCTTCGACAACCCGAAATACTTCAGTACGGTGTTCAAGAAATACTTCGGTGTGTCACCATCGAAGTATTGACTAACCGCCGAGAATGCTATTAAGAGGAATGCTACTTTTTTCACTCTTTTCGCCGTTCTATTATTGTATTGTAATCTTCAGCAGGTCGAAGCCATGACCGACCACCTGCAGGTTTCCGCTGTTGAGCAGTTCCATGGACTTCTTGGTCAGTACGAACTCAATGACAGTATCCTCGAAACTGATGTTGACATCGCCACGGTTCGGGTCTGTTCCTCCCTTGACAATGTCGGCCCAGCCAACGGCGGCACAGCCAAGGCAGTAGTCATCGGCCGTACGCTTCACGTAGAGGCGGAGCACGGAACCAACACCTGCGTTCTCCCTCAGTTGGGCTGTAATAGTGCCATCGTCTTCCCAGATAGTACCCCAGTCAATGGCGTGCTTGCCTTGCCACAGCACGTTCTCGGCGATGAGCGACACCTTGATGGTTGCTACCTCTACCAGTTGGTCGTCCATGATGAATTTCACAGCAGAACCACTCTTGGTTATTGCCTTTAGTTCGAAGCGTCCTTCTTCCAGTTCAGGCAGTTGGATGACCATACTCTTAGCGTCCTGGCTGACGATGGGGCAAGCCTGTCCGGCGACGGTGACCGAAGCCACTTCGTCAAGTTTGCGCCCTGTCAGTGTCACCTGGCCAGCAGACTTGCCCATGAAGTCGGACTGGCTGACGATGGTCTGATCAGAGACGGTCATGTAGCCACCACCATAGGAGACACCTTCGGCATTGATCATTGACATGCGGTATTTGCCCTCAGGCATATCAGAAGGGAGGGTGAACTGTATCTTGTCATCAGCAGTACTGGTGACATCTATCTCACGGTCGTTGATCTTCACCTTCTTGATATTTCTCATGTTGCTGCCATTCAGCGTGACGGTAGCACCGGCAGACTGATAGCGCTCTATGACGTCACTGGTGACTACAGGGTCGTTGTCGAGTGGGCTCACCGAGAGATCCACTATGCGGTAGGCCTGTTTGCCCGTCTGGGTCTTGGCCATGATGGTCAGTTCATAATCACCAGCCTCAAACTGATTGCTGAAGGAGGTGCCTGTGCCCAGCACCTGACCGTCGGAAATCCACTCGATGGTGGTATAATTGACTGGTGTCACCACAACTTCCATCGTGAACACCTCATCGCGATTCTGGGTCTCGCTTGTCCGTACATTTCCTTCGATGGAAGACGGAGCGAGGAATCGTGGTGTGTCATCGGGTCCTGCCGTGATAAACGGGGCATCGTCGCTGCAGGAGAACAAAACACTGATTATGCAGATTGCGCAAATCGATTTGAATATCTTGGTAATCATAATTCTTACTGTTTTTATATGCGGTAGCCGCAATTTTTCACTTTTCACTATTCACTTTTCCCTTTTATGTAACTTCGTTCCATGACTTTTGTCACGACTCGGCAAAATCCAAACAAGTTCGTTTTTTGCTCTCGCTGCTCCAAAAGTTCACTTTTCACTATTCACTTTTCCCTTAACGTATGTCTTATAGTTCTGCTCCTTGGTGTCCCACCACATACGCTTGTGCCAACTGAAGCCACCCATGCGATTGATCACATCCTGGTAGTTCTGCTTGTTGTAGTTGATTTCTTCCTGTGGATAGAACAGACGGACAGGCTGGTCCATGTTGTTCTCCAGATCATGATAGCCATTCTGACCCTGTCCGAACTGTGTGCGCTCGTAGAGGGCAGGATAGTCACTGCGACGCAGGTTGGCCCATGCCTCAAGCGGATTGGCAAAGTGCAGGAACCAAGCCTGTGTGTTGATCTGTTCCTTAGCCTTCTCTGGATTGGTGCTGAGGGTATGGCTGGCAACATAGGTTGCGATGTCGGCAGTACTTACAGTGCTTGTCTGTGCATAGACTTTGTTGTGGACAGTACCGATAGCCACTTCGATGCCGCGTTGGTAGAGTGTATTGGCATCCTCGTTGATCCATCCCTTCACGGCGGCTTCTGCCTTCAGGAAGCAGACCTCGGCACCGCTGACCAGCATGCCTGGCGTCTCAGGCAGTACATACTCTGTAGCCACACTGCCGCGAACGGTCTTGTAGAAGTAGTCGGACACCACATCCTTCTCTCGGCCGAAGATGAACTCCTGATAGTGCTGACTCTTGGTCACGCAGTCGGCATTGGGCCAGGGGAAATCGCGCTGATCCTGATCGTACCATGCCCAGCAGGCGGGAACCATCTGTACGCCCTTGGTCTTTTCATCACCATCGTACTCGGCAGCCAGCACCTCTTCGGTGAAGTCCTCACGTCCGATGCGCGGGTCGGTGTTGTCGCGGAAATTGTCGTTCAGGAAACGGCAGTAGTGGTGCAGGCGCGGGTCGCCCTCGTCACGCAGATAGTCGTAGAGCGTCATGCCGAAGCCCGTGGGCTGCGTCTTGTCCTGACCATAGATGATCTCTGCAAAGGCGTTGACGCGGAAGTCCACATCCTCGTTGCTGGACTCGAAACTGAAGGGCTCGTGAATGTATTTCACGTAAGCATTCTCGATGGGCTCGAGGGCTCCCTCATCCTCGATGGCCTCCAGGAACTTGGCCTTGGCCAGTTCGGGGGCGACATCGGAGATGCGCATGGCCAGACGCATCTTCAGCGCATTGGCATAGCGGATCCACATCTTCACGTCGCCACCCAGAGAGGTGACGTCATATTTTTTCAAGGTCAGAGAGTTCAGGTCCTGACGGAACAGCGCGATGCTGGCATCAATCTCATCGAACAGGAAGGTGTAGATGTCCTCCTGCCGGTCATATTTCGGCGTGATGATGCGCTCATAGTTGGCCTTGCCAGCCTCCGACACGGGAATATCGCCATAGACATCGGTCAGGATGTTGAAGAGATAGGCCTTGTGCAGACGGATGGCACCCTGCAGCGCCTTGTCGTCCTTGCTGTTGTATTCGGCATCTACCAGATTCTTGATGCCGTTCTTGTAGTGAATATCCCACAGCGACTGTGAGACATCGCTCTTGTAGAGGTTGGCACCTCCGGCATTGGCCGAGTTCCAACTGCCACCGTACATCTGGGTGTAGGGGGCCACATAGGCACGGACAGCCTCCATCGAAGCAAAACTGCCATAAGTGGAGAGCAGGGCAAAGGTCAGTTGGTAGCCTGGCTCTGGTGTCGCAGTCTTGGTTTCGTCCGTATTCAGTTCCTCCATGTACTTGTCGCTGCAGGAGAACAAAACACTGATAGCGCAGATGGCGCAAATCGATTTAAATATCTTGGTAATCATAATTCTTACTGTTTTTATATGCGGTAGCCGCAATTTTTCACTTTTCACTATTCACTTTTCCCTTAGAAAGTCACGTTCACATTGAATCCATAACTGCGGCGTGAGGGCAGCGAGCCATACTCCAGACCCATGCCAGTGCTACTGTAGTTGGAGTCAGGATCAATATTGGGAATATTCTTCCAGATGATGAATGGGTTGCGTGCTACGAAACTCAGGCTCAGGCTCTTCACAATCTTGAGCGGAGCAAGCGTCTTCTCAGGGAAAGTGTAGCCGAAGGTAATCTCACGGCACTTTACATACGAGTTGTCATAGACAAACATCGAGGCTGCATTCTGACGTACATCGTCCCAATAGGTCTGCGGGTCAATGGCAAAAGTATTCTTCTCGCCTGTGCTGGCCACGATGCCATCCACCACAAAGCCCTTACAATTGCCGGCTGCACGCCACTCATCAAGTGTCATACCAGCCTGTATGCGGTCGGCTTCTGAGGTATACCATTCTTCGCGACCTTCCAGGGTGCGCATGTCCTTACCCGTATAGCAGGCATCCGACATGGTCATGGAGAAGACATCGGCACCAACCTTTACGTCAAAACCTGCCGATAAACGCCAGTTCTTGTAGGTGAAGGTGGAATAGAAACCACCGGTCCAGTCCCATGAGGCATTGCCAATGGTCTTGGCCTCCTCCTCATACATCGGCATGCCGACATCGTTGACCAGGATCTGGCCCTGTTCGTTGCGCTGGAAATCGCGACCCTTGATCGAGCCGAAGTTCTTGCCTACCTCAGCACCTACGGAAACACCCATCCATGGGGCGGTCTCAATCTGAAGATAGTCCATGTCGTCAGTCAGGTCAAGCACCTTGTTCCAGTTCTTGGAGAAGTTGAGCCCGGCATCCCAGGCGAAATCCTTCAACTGCAGTACGCGGCCGTTGATAGCCAGTTCGATGCCCTCGTTCCTGATTTTGCCGGCATTGACCAGCGACTCCTTGAACGAGGAAGCAGAGGAGTTGGCCAGACGGATAATCTGGTCGCGTGAGGTCTGGTTGTAATATGTCAGGTCGATGCCCAGACGGTTGTTCAGAAGTTTCAATTCGGCACCGATCTCAAAAGAACGGGTACGTGTGGGCTTCAGATCGGGGTTGGGAACCAGGTCGCCAGAGATATAGGCAATGTTATAGCCGGAATAGGCAAACTTGGCATTGGTGTAATATTGCTGCAGGAGGAAGGGGTCGGTGTCGGAACCTACCTCAGCCCACGAAACACGCACTTTACCATAGTTCAGATAGCGCCTTGCACTTCCCTTGATTAGTTCAGAGAATACCCAACTGCCTGAGACGGAGGGATAGACATATATGTTGTTGCCGGCAGGCAGTGTGGACGACTTGTCGCCGCGCACCGTGGCATCCAGGAAATAGGTGTGCTTGTAGCCCAGGCCTGCGCTGCCGTAGATAGAGTTGATCTGTTTTGTGTACGAATTGGCATAGGCGCTCTGCTGACTGTAGTTGCTGATGGATTTCAGGTCGCGGAACACCTCCTCCTTACCCAAGGCGATGTCGGTCTTGTTGTCCACCCTATAGATGCTTCCGCCAGCAGTGGCGTTCAGGTCGAAGTCGCCCCATGAATTGTTGTATAGGGCCAGAATCTCGGCATTCAGTGTACGGTTGTCGTACTTCTGGGTTGTCATCTTACCCTTCTGCTCCTGAGGCGAGGAGTAGGCGATATACTCCATGAAGTTCATCTTGTTGATGTCTGTGCCGATGGTTCCCTGCAACTTCAGGTGTTCATTGATGTTGTAGATGGCCTTGGCCGAGAAGCGGAACACATCCTTGTCAGACTCGTTGGAGTTCTTGTACAGATCCCAATAGGGGTTCACGTTGTATATCTGCAGGCCGTTCCAGTCGGCATAGGTGCCGTCTTCGTTCTGGTAGTGCTGCAGCCATGCCTGGTCGAAGGTGGTGGCCAGCGTCATCAGGTTCTTGCCCACATTGGTGGTAGCGTTAGCCAGGGCAGGGCGGTTGTTCACTCCCTCACGGGTGTAGTTAGCGGTAAAGTCGAAGTCAATCTTCCCCACTGATGTGTTGACACGCAGGTTGAAATTGTCGCGGTTCATGTCGCTGTTGGGCAGGATGTCCTTGTTGCGCATGTCGGTAAATGAGAAACGCATGCCCGTCTTGCCCGAACTGACGGACACGATAGCCGTGTTCTGCGTTGTCAGACCTGTGCGGAAGAAGCCGTTGGCATTGTTGGGCACAATGCTGTAGGGGTGATACTGGCCGTCGAACTCGTAGTAGTGGCTGTAGTCGTCGGCCTTGGGTCCCCAACTCATATTGGTGGCATTACGTCCGGAGGTGATGTATTTGCCGTGGTCGCCCTGGCCATATACCTGCTGGACATTATCCCAGTTGGCTGCCTGCGTGTCGATGGTCAGCGAACCGTTGTACTCCACGCTGATACGGTCTTTTTCCGCCTTTTTGGTGGTGATTAGGATCACACCATGTGAGGCACGGCTACCATAGAGGGCTGATGCGGCAGGACCTTTCAGCACGGTCATGTTCTCAATGTCATCGGGGTTGATGGCCGAGATACCGTCGCCCAGGTCATAGCCACCATCGGCAGTGGCACCGCCACCAAAGTTGGTGTTGTCGAGGGGTACGCCGTCGATGACATATAGTGGCTGGTTGTTGCCTGTCATCTCAGTGGCACCACGCAGTTGTACGTGGGTAGAGCCGGCAGGACCACCGGCTGTGTTTTGAACGACGAGGCCAGCCACCTTACCTGACAGCGAGTTCATCACATTGGTCTCCTTGGCCTTGGTCAGTTCCTCGCCCTTCACCTCAGAGAGGGCGTAGCCCAGTGCCTTGCGCTCGCGCTTGATGCCGAGGGCCGTGACTACCACCTCGTTGAGTGCGGTGTTCTCCTCTTCCAGCACGATTTTCATTCGGGCCGAGGCCTTTACTGTCACGTCTTTATAGCCCACGTAACTGACGATGAGTTCTGTGCCAGGCTCGACGTCTAACTCAAAGCGTCCGTCCAGGTTGGTAATCGTACCTTTGCTGGTTCCTTTCACTCTCACACTGGCTCCGATGATGGGGTCCTGACCGTCGGTCACAGTACCAGACACTTTTGAAGCCTGTTGAACTGCCATGACACCGGCCACGCTTGAGGCTGATGCCGTTTGTACGGCAGTCGTCAGCATGAGGGTGCCGATTGCTGCCATGTAGTAAAATTTCAGATGTTGATGATTCATAAGAATAAATAGGTGTTATTAAACTTTTTAATTTTCCAACTTTTTATTGATTTCTTCCATCCTGCGGGTGGTTAGCGGATAGGCCCAGATAATCAGGGCCATCACCAGGGCAATAGCCGCAGGAATGTAACTCATGGTGAGACGCATGCCCAGCATGGCAGAGTCGGTCTGCTCAGCAGCGTTAGGCACCAGGCCGAAGGCATCGAAGAGCAGCAGGACGGCAGAACCGGCAATGGCACCGCCGAACTTCTGGGCCATCGAACCACTGGAGAAGATGAGACCAGTCGACGATGTCCCGTTCTTCATAGTGGAATAGTCGGCCACGTCGGCATACATGCTCCATACCAGCGGACTCACAATGCCCGTAAGGATGCTGATCAGTATCTGAAGCAACAGCATCGCTGCAAAGCCTCCATTGCTCACGGGTACATAGAAGAACAGAATGCTGAGCACCGTCATAGCAAGTGCCGAGACAATGAAGGTAGTCTTCTTGCCAAACCGCTTGCTCAGGGGAACGGCGCTTACCACACCCACCATGTTGCACACCTCGCCTACGGCCAGGAAGAGGCCGGCAAAGAACAGGAACTCTGCAATGCCAAGGTTGATGTGGGCATTCTCACCGATATAGTATTTGAAATAGTAGGCTACAGTGGCACCACGCACCGTGTTGAAGAGATTGGTACAGAGGGCTCCCGCTGTGATGATCCACCACGGAGCATTCTTCAGCAGGTGCATGAAGTCGCTGCCCAGTGCCCCCGTTGGTCTTGTCTTCACATGTTCACGGGTGAGCAGGAAACTGCCTATGAACAGTAGGAAGCAGATTGCAGCAATGACAATCATCGCTCCCTGCCAAGCCTCTGCCACAGTGTCCACTTTCGTCAGAGGCTGGTACTTGGCAAAGAAGTCGCACAGCGGTTCCCACGCAAAGAGAGCGATGAACGAACCACCATAGGCGAAGAACATACGATAGGAGGAGAAAACTGTCTTCTCCTGTGAGTCGCTGGTCATCACGCCCAGCATCGATGCGTAAGGCACATTGATGCCAGTATAGACCGTCATCATGAGAATATAAGTAACATACGCGTAGACGAGCCTTCCTTGGTCGTCCCAGTCGGGGGTGGTGAATAACAGCACACCGGCAATGGCGAAGGGTGCTGCAAACCACAGCAGATAGGGGCGATACTTGCCCCAGCGTGTCTGGGTGCGGTCGGCAATGATGCCCATCATGGGATCAGAGACCGTGTCCCAGAAACGTGTGACGAACATCAGCGTGGCAGTCTGTCCAAGCGACAATTGGAAGATGTCGCTATAGAAGATGGGAAGATAATAGGAAAATATCTTCCAAAACATGGAACTGGACATGTCGCCCATTCCATAGCCTATTTTTTCTCTAAGTCTTGACATATCTCAAACCTCAAACCTCAAATCTCAAATCTCAAACCATTACATAATAACCTCAACGACATGATGTCCAGGCGTGGCTGGAATCGTCGGGTGCTCGATGGTTCTCCCATTGAGTATGACTGATGTCACCCCGCTCTGACGGCCGTGAGGGTTGTGTACGGTAATGTCGAACGTGGCATCGCGTAGAACACGGTGCACAGTGTATTTCTTCAGCGTAGAGGGGATGCAGGGATCAATCTCAATGCCGTCATAGGTTGGCTTGATACCCAGGATATACTGGGTAATTGTAATCCAGTTCCAGGCGGCAGTTCCCGTTAGCCACGAGTTCTTGCCCTCACCTGGACGGGCGGCATTCTTGCCTGCCACCATCTGGCAGTAGACGTAGGGCTCCACCTTGTGCAATTGCTGATCCTCAATCCATGCCGGGCAGATCTTGGTGTAGTGCTCCCACGCATCATTGCCGCGGCGAGCCACCGTTTCACCAATGATGACCCATGGGTTGTTGTGACAGAAAATGCCTGCATTTTCCTTGTAGCCGGCGGGATAACTGCTGATCTCTCCCATCTCTACATAGTAGCGGGTGAAGGCGGGGTGGTTGAGCACCATGCCGTGCTTGGAGTCGAGATGTTTCTTGCAAGAATCAAGAGCCTTCTCCACCAGACCGTCCTCGAGTCCGATTCCGGCCATGGTGCAGAAGCCCTGACTCTCGATGAAGATTTTACCTTCTTCGTTATCCTTACTACCAATCTTATTACCATAGAAATCGTATGCGCGTAAATACCACTCTCCGTCCCAGCCGTGCTTCTTCACGGCCTCTACCATGGCATCGATGCATTTCTGAGCCCTGTCGGCCTCGTTGTGCTTTGCGATTTTGTCGCAAAGTTCCACGTATTGTTTGCCGGTGAGCACGAAAAGGCCGGCAATCATCAGACTCTCGGCCTGCGAGCCCTCGCTCTGGTTCTCGGTGGTTTGGAAACTCTCGTTGGGATCCCACGAAAAGCAGTTCAGGTTCAGACAGTCGTTCCAGTCGGCACGACCGATGAGTGGCAGCATGTGGGGACCGAGGTTCTCAACCACATGGTTGAACGAGATGCGCAGGTGTTCAAAAAGACTGACCTCTGTACCTGGTTGGTTGTCAAAAGGCACCATTTCATCGAGAATTGTGAAGTCGCCAGTCTCCTTGATGTAGGCCACGGTGCCGAAGATGAGCCAGCATGGATCGTCGTTGAAACCACCGCCGATGTCATTGTTTCCACGTTTGGTCAGGGGCTGGTACTGGTGGTAGCAGCCACCATCAGGGAACTGCGTAGAAGCAATGTCGATGATGCGCTGTCGGGCACGACTTGGTACCTGATGAACGAAACCCACAAGATCCTGATTGGAGTCGCGGAAACCCATGCCGCGACCTACGCCACTCTCGAAGAACGAGGCAGAGCGTGAGAAGTTGAAGGTGATCATGCACTGATACTGGTTCCAGATGTTCACCATACGGTTCATGCGCTCGTCGGCACTGTCCACGGTAAATTTCGACAGCAGTTCGTCCCACATCTGGTGTAGTTCGTCGAAGGCAGCATCTACGGCCTCGACTGTCGAGAAATGCTCAATCATGGCATGTGCCTTCTCCTTATTGATAATAGTATGGTCTAAATCGCCCAACGAGGTGATGAGACCATTGTGCTCAGCGGTTTCCCCGCTGAGAGTTTCAAACTTCTCCTCCTGCTCATTCTCCTCGTAGCCCAGCAGGAAGATGTAATCCTTCGATTCCCCTGGCTGTAGCGTCACCTCAATATAATGTGAGGCAATGGGACTCCATCCGTGGGCCACCGAGTTGGAGGGCTTCCCTGCGGTTACGCACTGGGGGTCTGACAGGTCGTTGTAGAGACCCACGAACGACTCGCGGTCGGTGTCGTAGCCGTCGGCTTTGCCGTTCGTCAGGGCGTAGTAAGCATAGTGGTTGCGGCGTTCCTTATACTCTGTCTTATGGTAGATGGTGGTGGACTCAACGGGAAAACCGTTGAGCACGCTTTGCTCTATCTCCACCTCGCCTGTTGAGAGGTTGCGCTGGAAGTTCTCACCGTCGGTAGCGGCATTCCACAGGCACCATTCTGCATAACTGAATAGTTTTAGGTGCTTCACCTCAGTGCTCTTGTTCGTGAGTGTCACCTTCTGCACCTCGGCCCATGTCTTCAAGGGTACAAAGAAGAGTACAGAAGCCTCCACGCCGTTCTTGCTACCTGTAATGCGGGTATAGTTCATGCCGTGACGGCACTCGTATGAGTCAAGCGGTGTCTTGCAGGGCTTCCATCCCGGATTCCATACGACAGTGGGGAAACCGCTGTCCACAATATAGAAATAACGTCCCACGCTGTCCATCGGTACGCTGTTGTAGCGATAGCGGGTGATGCGACGGAACTTGGCATCCTTATAGAAGTCGTAGCCGCCACCGGTGTTGGATATCAGTCCGAAGAAATCCTCATTGCCCAGATAGTTGATCCAGGGAAATGGTGTGGCAGGGTCGGTGATGACGTACTCTCTATGCTTGTCGTCGAAATGTCCAAATGTCTTCATGATTCTCTTATACTGTAAGAAATTCTTCACTATTCACTTTTCCCTTCCAATGGCGGTAGCGAATTTTTCACTTTTCACTATTCACTTTTCCCTTCCATTGGCGGTAGCGAATTTTTCACTTTTCACTATTCACTTTTCCCTTCCATTGGCGGTAGCGAATTTTTCACTTTTCACTATTCACTTTTCCCTTCCAATGGCGGTAGCGAATTTTTCACTTTTCACTATTCACTTTTCCCTTCCATGATGCCTTTCAGTACCCACTCATTCTTCACCTTCATGCTTTGGTTACGGTCGAAGATACCAAACTTCTCTTGTCCGTCACCAAAGGCGTTGTTGTCCCAGACAAAGGTGGAGAAGCCGCGCTTGCGGGCCTCGCTTACGAGGAAACGGCTGTAGTAGGTAGCATTCTCATGCTGCAAATCTGCTTGGTTGCCCTTGGTGTGTTCGGTTACTCCCCATTCGCCGACAACGATGCCCAAACCCTTGTTGGCCCATGTGTTGACCACGCGGTCGAAGAAGTCGCTCATGGTCTTCTCGTTCTCCTGAGGTGTTTCGCCATACTGCTTGTATTTGTCGCCCCAGAAATAGTACTTGCAACTGCCGGCATAGTCCCACGGTGTGTAGTAGTGGAACTCCACGCTCATGTAGTTGTTGCCGTTGCCCTCCATGTCGGTGGGGATGATGAAGTCGCCGTTATTGATACCGAAGTCGGGGTTGCAAACGTATGTTTGTACGATGAGATGGCGCTTTTCGTTCTTTCCACCCGTGGCACGCACCACATCGATAAAGGTCTGATTGTAGGTGTTCTGTACGTCAAGGTTCTCTTTTTCCGGTTTGCCCCAGTTGTCCTTGATATGCACCTCGTTGGTCCCTGCAAAGGCCACACGCTCGTCGTACTGTGCAAACTCGCTGGCGATGTTGAGCCACAGCAGGGCCAGTTTCTGGTTGTTCTCTTCCTTATATTGATAGGTGGGACGGCCTTCGAGCCATTTGTCGTGGTGCACGTTGATGATGACCTTCAGGTCGTAGGAGAGACACCAGTCTACTACTTCTTTGATACGGGCTATCCAGGCTTTGTCGATGCTCATGGCCTGAGCGTTGGTGATGTGGCACTGCCAGCGCACAGGGATGCGGATAGCGTTGAAACCGGCTTCTTTTACGGCTTTGATGGTCTTTTTCGTAACTACGGGGTTACCCCATGCTGTCTCTGCCTTGATGCTGTTGTCTGGCATGCCGATAGCCATCGACTCACCATCCTGGCCAGGGGCTGAACACTCGAACTGGTTGCCCAGGTTCCATCCCACCACGTCTTTGTTCCACTGTTTGGCAGTCATCCCCTGAGCGGGTTGCTGCATTTCTTCTGAAGATTGTTCTGTTGCTGATTCAGTACATGCTGGAGTACTCAGTAGCATGCCTAATCCGATAAGAAAACTGTTGATCATATTCATAAGTTTTAATTGTATTGTTTTATTGTTGTTGTATAGCATTCGGGTTTTGACGATGCAAAATTACACTAATTGTATAGTATAGAGGTTTGAATATAGACAAAATGGGGTTTGAAAACTCTCAAATGTCAGTTTTCATCCCCTGAATGATAGAAAAATGGGAGACTTTCACCCTCGGCAATGGCTTTGCGGCTTTGCCGAGAGTTTCTTTTTGTGGCATGTTGTAACTTTGCATGCCACAAAAACACTCAATCGGGGCCTGCGCTTTCTTTATGCCCGTATGGTTAGTGCTTTCCCCGTAGGATTTAGAGACAGAACAATAATACGCAGAGTTGACGAGGCTCTGCGTATTTTTATTGTTCTCGCTGCAATTTTTTTGAGAAATGTGTGGGGAATACGGGGAAATGATGTAACTTTGCAACTGAATTTGCGAGAACGGACGAAGCAGCAAGCGCCAACATGCTTGTATG
>CADCCB010000040.1 GCA_902799905.1 uncultured Prevotellaceae bacterium | reverse complement strand
TTCTTTGTTATCTTGTGATTATTGATTATCTTTGCAGCGCAATAGTGCAGAACAGATGATGATACTCTTCTGAGCGAAGAGCGAGTTTGTGGAAGACCTCTCAATGAACTAAAGGGAAAAAAATCTCGATTTTCTATTTCCTGAAATTCATTTGTACGGTTTAACTCTTAAAGTGCAGAATATCAGCACTGTATAGATGCTGCGTCGGAAAGTAGATTCTGCGTGGGAAAATAAAATTACTGTCATCTGTCATTTGTCATTTTGCCTCACCCTTACTCACCGCTTTTAAACCCTTAGTTCTAATCTTCTTAGTGTGTGTGTGTTGCCTATTTGGTAATGACAAATGACAGTTATGACAGATGACAGTTTTCAAAAATTGAGAAAGAAGATAGATTAGTATTATATATATTATAATATATATAATACTAATATTAATAGTCAAACTTTTTTTCAAAAACTGTCATCTGTCATTTGTCATCGTTGGGGATGCTAAAAACTGCTCAGTCAAGTTATCAACGAGAAGTGAAAATGGATGACTTCGTGCAGAAAAACGTTCCAATGTTGCGGTTAAATGAGCGCAGAATGATGCTAGCATCAATTCTGCCGAATTTGAGCAACTTCGACATCAAAATGACATCAAATTGGAGGCCGAAATTTGGAAGTACAGAAAAAAAGTAGTAACTTTGCAACACAAAAGGGAATTAAGAATTAAAGCCATGAAAAGACACAGACAGCGTGATCATCCATCGCAATGCCTCGGACGGGTCGTCCGAATGCCTCCTACGACCCATTCGGATGCTTTGCATCAGCCGAAGAAATGCCTTCTTAGGGGGGAAAGGAAGCATCGGGACGGCTCATGCAAAGCATCGGGACGGCTCATGCGAGGCATCGGGACGACTCATGCAAAACATTGGAAGGGAAAAGTAAAAGGCTACGGGTAGGCGACTTGCTCGGGAATGGATTGAAGAGTGAAAAATTTGCTACAGCCAAAGAAATGACTGATTTTTCTTTGTATTTCGCTCACTTATTCGTATCTTTGCAAACAAAAACAGAAAAGAGAGGAAACTATGAATGAGTCATTACTGCCCATCGGCACCATCCTGCGTGGCGTTTATGAGATAGAAGAGCAGTTGGCATCGGGAGGCTTCGGCAACACCTATAGGGCACGCAACGTGCAGTTTGACGAGCAATATGCCATCAAGGAGTTCTTCATGAGCGGCATCAACGACCGCGACGGGGCCACCGGACTGGTCAGCGTGAGCAATACCGTGAACCGCGACCAGTATGACGAGCAACTGAGGAAGTTCAAAAAGGAAGCCCAGCGCCTGCGCCGCCTGAAGAACGAGCATATCGTTCAGGTGCACGACCTGTTTGAGGAGAACGGCACGGCCTACTATGCCATGGACTATATCGACGGTGAGTCGCTGTCGGCACGCCTGAAGAAGAACGGTCCTATCAGCGAACAGGCTGTGCTCGAGATACTCCCCCAGGTGCTCGACGCCCTGCAAACGGTGCATGAGGCAGGCCTGTGGCACCTCGACCTGAAGCCGGCCAACATCATGATGACCCGCGAGGACAAGGTAGTGCTCATAGACTTCGGTGCCAGCAAGCAACTGAACACGGAGCACGGTGGAGCCACGACATCGACGGCCCTCTGCTACACACCAGGCTTTGCCCCGCCAGAGCAGGTGGAGCAGAACATGGACAAGTTCGGTCCCTGGACTGACCTCTACGCCCTGGGAGCCACGCTCTACAACCTGCTGACCAACCAGAAGCCCCCAGCATCGAGCGACATCAGCGAGTCGCCCGAGCAGGCCCTCAAGCCGCTAGAAGGGATGTGCTCGCCGCAGATGCTGACCTACGTGAGATGGCTAATGCAGCCCAGGCGCAACCAGCGTCCGCAGAGCGTCGACGAGGCCGGTGCACGCATGGCGGTGCTCTTCAAGAAACAAGAGCCGAAACCAACACCCACACCTGAGCCAGAGCCCGAACCGACACCCACGCCAAAGCCGGAACCGAAACCAACGCCAACGCCGAGGCCCCTACCCCAACCGAAGCCTACACCGAAACCAACGCCGAAGCCGCAGCCCTCGAACGAGACCCGACTGGCATCAGGCCCTCAAGGTCACAAGCCATCACCTGCCCCCATGCCCGTTCAAAAGAAGAGCCACGCGGGCGCAATCCTCGCCATCGCAGGCGTGCTTGTTGTAGCCCTGCTCATTGGTGCAGGAGCCGTGTGGATGTGGCTTTCAAGGGGCAATGCGACGGTCTATAATGATCACGAATTGCCCACCGAACTCGATACGCTGGCCTATGCAGCAGGCGCGGCAAACACACAAGGATTCCTTAAGTATCTATCTGAAAACGACGACGTTGACACCACGATGCTCGACCCTATCTGCAACGGGATACTCAATGGAATGGACATGGCAGAATGGAATGACTATGCGAACGAAGAAGAAGGAAATGCTCAGCGAGCGTGCATAGGCATCGCTCCATCTATCAAAGGAATCGTGTCCGGCATCAACAATCTGGCTTTCACGGACAGCACGCAGACCATTTCGACGGATAAATTCATGGCAGGCTTCATCCAGGCCATCCGCAAGGAGAACTGCCTGATGACTGTCGAGACTGCCCAACAGACCTTCGACCGCCTGCTGAAGAAGCGCCACTACGACAATGCGGCCCAGCAATTTGCTGAGCAGAAACGCCTGAACGACGACTTCATGAGCAAGAAGCGTCGCGAGTCGGGCGTCTTCGAACTGCCACGCAGCGGAGGCGTGCTCTACAAGGTGATCAAGAACGGCTCGGGCGCTACACCGACCCTGAACAGTCAAGTGCGCGTAAAATACGAAGGAAAACTCATCGACGGCACCGTCTTCGACAGCAACTGGAACCAGCGCCGAGGCACCACCCTCGCCCTCAATAACGTCATCGCAGGCTGGCAGTCGGCCTTGCAACGCATGCCCGAGGGCTCCATCTGGGAAGTCTATATCCCCTACGACCAGGCCTACGGTGCAAGCGAGACGGGCAAAATCAAGCCCTTCTCGGCCCTGACCTTCAAGATAGAACTGCTGGAGGTGAAATAATTTTTCGGCACTTTTACTTGGAAGTATCAGAAATAATGACTATCTTTGCACTCAGAATAGAAACAACTTATAACTATCGAGAACACTTATGAAACAGACCATCCTCGTTACCGGTGGCACCGGATTCATCGGTAGCCACACCACCGTAGAACTGCAGGAAGCAGGCTATGAAGTAGTCATCATCGACAACCTGTCGAACTCCAACGCAAACGTTGTTGACGGCATCGAGAAGATTACGGGTGTAAGACCTGCCTTCGAAAAGGTTGACTGCTGCGATATGGAAGCCCTTGAAGGCGTATTCAAGAAGTACCCGAAGATTGAGGGTATCATCCACTTTGCTGCCTCGAAGGCCGTCGGCGAAAGCGTAGAAAAGCCCCTGCTCTACTATCGCAACAACCTGACCTCGCTCATCAACCTGCTGGAACTCATGCCTAAGTACAACGTGAAGGGCATCATCTTCTCCAGTTCGTGCACCGTTTACGGCCAGCCCACCGAGGAGAACCTGCCTGTCACGGAGAACGCTCCCATCCAGAAGGCCCTCTCGCCCTATGGCAACACCAAGCAGATCAACGAGGAGATCATCCAGGACTATATCCACAGCGGCGCCCCCATCAAGAGTATCATCCTGCGCTACTTCAACCCCATCGGTGCACACCCCACAGCCTTCATCGGCGAGTTGCCCAACGGTGTGCCCATGAACCTCATCCCCTTCGTGACGCAGACAGCCATCGGCATCCGCAAGCAACTGAAGATTTTCGGTCACGACTACGACACCCCCGACCACACCTGCATTCGCGACTACATCTATGTGGTAGACCTGGCCAAGGCTCACGTGAAGGCTATGGAGCGCGTGCTCGACAAGCCCGAGACCGATGCCGTTGAGGTGTTTAATATCGGAACAGGCCGCGGTCTCTCCACATTGGAGGTCGTAGAAGGCTTCGAGAAGGCTACCGGCGTGAAAGTCAACTGGGAATATGCTCCCCGTCGCGAAGGCGACATTGAGAAGGTTTGGGGCAATGTCGACAAGGCCAACAAGGTGCTGGGCTGGAAGGCCGAGACACCCACCGAGGAGGTGCTCAAGAGCGCCTGGCGCTGGCAGGAAAAACTGCGTGAAGACGGCATACAATAGTTTTTTCAAAATAGATTACAGTTATCTCGATAACTGAATTTGTGTTTGTGTTGAGATGGCTTTCGATGTGAATCGGAAGCCATTTTCTTGTCTGAACAGAAAAAAGTCTCACTATTATTAGGTATTGTCAGAAAAAAATAGTAACTTTGCATCCCGAAGACATTTATTTATTATAAATAGGTAAACAATGATTTATTCTAAGGAAGTTGAAAACATGTGCGTTGTGGCCAAAGGCCCCAACCACGGTCCTGCTCCCATCCCCGAAGAGGGCAAATGGATTCAGGCCAAAGAGATCAAGGACATTTCGGGCTATACCCACGGTATTGGCTGGTGCGCTCCTCAGCAGGGTGCCTGCAAACTGAGCCTGAACGTGAAGGACGGCGTCATTCAGGAGGCCCTCGTCGAGACCATCGGTTGCACGGGTATGACCCACTCTGCCGCTATGGCTTCTGAGATTCTGCCTGGCAAGACCATCCTCGAGGCTCTGAACACCGACCTCGTTTGCGATGCCATCAACACCGCTATGCGCGAGTTGTTCCTCCAGATTGTCTATGGACGCACACAGAGTGCTTTCTCTGAGGGCGGTCTCGTCATCGGTGCTGGTCTGGAAGACCTCGGTAAGGGTCTGCGCTCACAGACTGGTACACTCTATGGCACCGTTGCCAAGGGTACCCGTTATCTCGAACTGACCGAGGGTTACATCACCAAGCAGTTCCTGGACAAGGACAATCAGGTTTGCGGCTACGAGTATGTGCATCTGGGCAAGATGATGGAAGCCATCAAGGACGGCATGGACGCCAACGAGGCTGTGAAGAAGTTCACCGGCTCTTATGGCCGTACTACTGCCGAGCAGGGAATCGTAAAAGTTATTGACCCACGTAAAGCATAAAGGAGGAACTGAACTATGATTAGAAAAGTATCATTCGAAAGTTACGAGCGTCGCATCAATCAGGTGCTGGCTGCTCTGAAGGAGAACGGGATCAATAGCATCGAAGAGGCTAACGAGATCTGCGAGAAGGCTGGTGTTGACCCCTACCAGATGTGTGAAGAAACCCAGCGTATCTGCTTCGAGAACGCTAAGTGGGCTTATGTGTGCGGTGCTGCCATCGCTATCAAGAAGGGTGTGAAGAGCGCTGCCGAGGCTGCCGAGGCTATCGGTATCGGTCTGCAGAGTTTCTGCATCCCCGGTTCTGTGGCTGACGACCGTAAGGTTGGTCTGGGTCATGGTAACCTGGCTGCCCGTCTGCTCCGCGAGGAGACCGAGTGCTTCGCATTCCTGGCTGGTCACGAGAGTTTCGCTGCTGCCGAGGGTGCCATCAAGATTGCCGAGAAGGCTAACAAGGTGCGTAAAAAGCCCCTCCGCGTCATCCTAAACGGTCTGGGTAAGGACGCTGCCATGATTATCAGCCGTATCAACGGTTTCACCTATGTGCAGACTCAGTTCGACTACTACACTGGTGAGGTGAAGGTCGTTAAGGAAGTGCCTTATTCTGACGGTCCTCGCGCCAAAGTAAAGTGCTACGGTGCCGATGACGTTCGTGAGGGTGTGGCCATCCTGTGGAAGGAGAACGTCGATGTCTCCATCACTGGTAACTCTACCAACCCCACCCGCTTCCAGCATCCCGTTGCTGGTACCTATAAGAAGGAGCGCGTGCTCGCTGGCAAGCCCTACTTCTCAGTAGCATCTGGTGGTGGTACTGGTCGCACACTGCACCCCGATAACATGGCTGCTGGTCCTGCTTCTTACGGTATGACTGACACCCTGGGCCGCATGCACTCTGACGCTCAGTTCGCAGGTTCTTCTTCTGTTCCTGCTCACGTTGAGATGATGGGCTTCCTGGGTATTGGTAACAACCCGATGGTAGGTGCTACCGTATCTATCGCCGTGGAGATTGACCTGGCCCTGAACAAGAAGTAATTGAATTTCTAGAATTCATACAACAAAAAGAATCCCCGCTGTTCATCAAGAACGACGGGGACTTTTTTTATCTCTCAGGTCAACCTCAGAAGTCAGCAGGCCTTGAACGACATGTCGAGGCCCTTCACAGAGTGCGTGAGTGCACCCACGCTGATGAAGTCTACACCCTGTTCGGCATAGTCACGAATCGTGTCAAACGTGATACCTCCGCTCGACTCCGTCTCGAAACGGTGAGCAACAAGTTCCACAGCCTTCTTCGTGTCGGGCACGCTGAAGTTATCGAGCATGATGCGGTCCACGCCACCGTGGTCGAGCACTTGCTGCAACTCGTCGAAATTGCGCACCTCGATCTCGATCTTCAAATGAAGGCCCTTCTCCTCCAGATAGTGATGGCAACGGTCGATGGCGTTGACAATGCCACCAGCAAAGTCCACATGGTTGTCCTTCAGCAGAATCATGTCAAACAGACCGATGCGATGATTGCAGCCACCACCAATCTTTACAGCCTGCTTCTCAAGCATGCGCATGCCAGGAGTAGTCTTGCGGGTGTCGAGCACACGGGTGCCGGTACCCTCCAGGCGTTTCACATAGCGGTCGGTCATCGTGGCTATGCCGCTCATGCGCTGCATGATGTTCAGCATCAGGCGCTCAGTCTGCAACAGCGAGCGAACACGGCCACTCACAATCATGGCTATGTCGCCCTTCTTCACACGCGAGCCATCGCCCATGAGCACCTCAACCTTCATCTCGGGGTCGAAGCGGTGAAACACTTCCTTGGCTATCTCCACACCGGCCAGGATGCCATCTTCCTTGATAAGCAGGTGCGAACGGCCCATGGCATCTTCTGGTATGCAACACAACGTGGTGTGGTCACCATCACCGATGTCCTCGGCAAACGACAGGTCAATAAGCCTGTCAACAAGTTCTTCTACACTCAGCATAATGATTCCGTTGTCTCGATTATTCAAAATAGATACCAATACCAATACGGACACCAAATCCGCTATATTCGCTGTGATTCTTCAGGCTCTGATTGTAGTAAATCTCAGGCTCGATGGTGACAGTACGATTGAGGAAGTAGGCATAGCCCAACTGAATGGTTGGCATGAAGTCGTCGTAGCCATGCTCGTGGTAGTAGTTGCCTCCTGCTCCAAGATAGAGACCGTTCTGCTCGATGTAATAGCGCAAGCCTGCTCCGGCAGAGAAAGAGTTGTAACTGGCCTTGCGGTAGTCATAGCCAACATTGCCGGTAATCATCCAGTTGTCCTCAATAAGATAACCACCCTTGCCATGAACGCCCAGATACCAGTCCTGACTCTTGCTATAACTCAGTCCTAAACCAGAAAGGCTGGCAGCAGCATATACCTTACCCTTGCCGAATGGTGTTTCACTCACAGTCTGTGCCTGCGCAGCAACTGACATCATCAGGCCGCAAAGCATCGTCATCAAAATCTTTTTCATAGTCATTAATGTTTTTATTATATGTATTATCCTATTTATTTTCTTTCCTTCCTTTCAAGAAGTACCACGTCGTGAACCAAATCAAGGCAATCACCATTGATGTACCGGCCAGAATCCAGGTCCAGTAAGGAGTCAGCGCGAGCACATTATCTGTAAACGCCTTCTCAGTAAAGAAGTAAGTCGTGCACACCACAGTCATGAACACGGCAGGAATCAGCGTGATAAAGTAGTTACGCTTCTGTCGTACAAAATAAACGGTGACGGCCCAGAGGGTGAATACTGAGAGGGCCTGGTTGCTCCAGCCGAACCAACTCCAGATAATCTTGAAGCCACTCGGATCGGCTATCTGCCATATCAATATGCCCATGGTGACGGCAAAGAGCGGCAGACTGACATAGAGCCTGCGGCGAATGGTCTTCTGCTCCATCTTCAAGAAGTCGGCGATGATAAGGCGTGCAGAGCGCAGAGCCGTATCACCGCTGGTAATAGGCGCAGCAACGACACCAAGCATGGCCAATATGCCTCCGAACACACCGAGCCAGTCGTTACAAATCAACTTCACAATGCTGGGCGCATCATTGATGGCAGCAGCACCACCTTCTATATTAGTATAACCAGGTTCTGGACTGTCGTAGAAGAAATACATGGCTACAGTAGCCCATATCAGGGCAACAACACCCTCGGTAATCATGGCTCCATAGAACATGGGGCGTCCCATCTTCTCGTTCTTCACACATCGTGCCATCAATGGCGTCTGAGTACCATGAAAACCGCTGATGGCACCACAGGCAATAGTGATAAAGAGGCAGGGGAAAATCTTGTCGGTGGTAAGCAAATCACCGCTAACACCAGTCCACAACTCGGGAATGTTCGGGCGTTGCACCAACAAAACCACCAGCAGGGCTGCTGCCATGAAGAGCAGGGAGAAGGCGAAGAGCGGATATATCTTTCCTATAATCTTATCGATAGGCATCATCGTGGCTATCAGGTAATAGATGAAGACCACAACAATCCAGAACACATAGGGGCCTACGCTTTCTACAACGAATGACGGCTCCCACATGCCGCCAAGAATCTTGGCAGGACTGAACACGAAGACGGCACCCACCATTATCAACAGGAACACAGAGAAGACCAACATCACCTGTTTGGTGGCATTACCCAGATAGTGACCTACAATCTCAGGCAAGTTGGCACCTCCGTGACGAATGCTCAACATGCCACTCAGATAGTCGTGCGTAGCACCGGCGAAAATACATCCAAAGACAATCCACAGATAGGCTGCGGGGCCGAACTGTGCACCCATGATGGCTCCGAAGATAGGGCCCGTTCCAGCAATATTCAGGAACTGAATCATGAATATCTTCCATGAAGGAAGCACAATGAAGTCTACACCATCGGCCTTGGCAACGGCCGGAGTCGGTCTATCGTCAGGTCCAAATACTCTCTCTACAAAGCGGCCATACAGGAAATAGCCAAACACAAGAGCCACAAGGCTCACTACAAAACTAATCATTTTATGCTTTTATGTGAATTCACGATGCAAAGTTACGAAAAGTCGAGCACAAAACAAAGAAACTTGTTTCTTTTTTTGTCGAGACGGAGTAAGTTCGCCATCTTTGATGGCAAAGTTACGAAAAAACGAGAGCAGAACGAAATAAATTCATTTATTTTTTATGAAATATGAATTATGCATTATAAATTATGAATTATTTTAGTACCTTTGCAGGGAATTTTATAAAGTATCAAAGCAATGAAGCATCTGCATATACTTCTACTCACATTTCTCATGGCTGTTGCAGCCACCGCAGCAGGTCAGACACTTTGGGAGGCCGTACCTGAAACGAAGTACGAGGTGAGGGCCGTCTGGCTGACCACGATCGGGGGCATCGATTGGCCACGTTCTCACGATGCCGTCAAGCAGCGCGAGGAGTTGACTACTACACTCGACCGTCTGAAACAGGCTGGCATCAACATGGTACTCATTCAGGCAAGAGTGCGTGCTACGACAATCTACCCCTCGTCATTCGAACCTTGGGACGGCTGCCTGACAGGCAAGCCCGGAAAGTCGCCCGGCTACGATCCCCTGCAGTTGTGCATTGAAGAGTGTCACAAACGCGGCATGGAATGTCACGCCTGGGTAGTCACCATTCCTGTTGGAAAATGGAACAACTTGGGCTGCAAGCAGTTGCGTCAGAAATATCCACGACTGATTAAGCACATCGGCGAGGAAGGCTACATGGACCCTGAGCAGTCACAAACGGGTGACTATCTGGCCAAGATGTGCCGTGAAATTGTCAGAAACTACGATGTGGACGGCATCCACCTCGACTATATCCGCTATCCCGAGACTTGGCTTAAACTCCGCAAGGGCGAAAGCCGCAGTCAGCGCATTGCCTTCATCACCGACATTGTACGCAAAATACGCCAGTCTGTGAAGGAGGAGAAGCCATGGGTCAAACTGTCTTGCTCACCCATTGGCAAATACGATGACCTACGCCGCTACCGTTCTGGTGGATGGAACGCACGCACAACGGTTAGTCAGGATGCCCAAGCGTGGCTTCGTGACGACCTGATGGATGCGCTCTTCCCGATGATGTATTTCCAGGGAAACAATTTCTTCCCTTTCGCCATCGACTGGAAGGAGCAGAGTCATGGACGTATCGTAGCCCCTGGCTTAGGCATCTACTTCTTAGATCCACGCGAGGGAAAGTGGACACTACCTGTTGTGGAACGCCAAATGCACGTGCTACGCCAACTTGGCCTTGGCCATACCTACTTCCGCTCTAAGTTTTTCACCGACAACACCCGAGGCATCTATGACTTCGGCTCTCGCTTCGATGCTACGCCAACGCTTATCCCACCTATGACATGGTCAGGGAAACAGGCTCCCAAGGCACCCACCGCTCTCTCGTTGACAGATGGTAGCCTCTCGTGGAGTGGTGCCTACGACACGAGCGGTGCTCCCTACCTGTTGTATAATATTTACGCCAGCAACCAATATCCAGTAGACACTGACAATCCCCGCAATTTGGTTGCCACACGACTGACAGCCACCAGTTTGAAGGTTCCTGAAGGCAACAATCTCTTCTATGCCGTGACCGCCATGAACCGCTACGGTATAGAGAGTCCTGCCATCCAACAGAAAGGCAACCATTCAACAGCACAGATTGCCCGCCAGAAGATACAGGTTTCAACAGGTCAACCCATTGTTCTGCCATCGAAGGGACAAGTCCTCGATGCCGACTACATCATCGTGGAAAGCATGACGGGCCAGCAGATAGCCGTCAGTCCATACACCACCCACTTGAGTGTTGATAATCTACCCGACGGCATGTACAGTCTCCGTTCGCTCGGAAAGAAAGGGCGCACCCATCGCCTCGGTTACTTCACCATTAAGCGCTGATTGAGGCAAACATAGAAAAAAGGGAACCAAGATTGGTTCCCTTTTCATTTATCAGCGGAGAGTGAGGGATTCAAACCCCCGATACCCATAAGGGTATACCGGATTTCGAGTCCAGCGCGATCGATCACTCTGCCAACTCTCCTTCCCGCTTTTGCGGATGCAAAGGTACAACATATTTTTTATTTGGCAAAATTTTCGAGCACTTTTTTCGCTCACCTCGTTACATTAACAATCTATTCACTTCTTACGATAGCATTCAAAAATCTTATCTACCAGCGTATTTGGCATCTTTGGCGACAGCAGGCTAACCAGCACCACTACAGGGAATCCACCTAACATGGCGATGGCACCACAGTTGATGGGGTTGATGGGATTGCCTGCCAGCATATTGATGACGGTGAGTCCTACACCCCAAATGAAACAAGCCCAAACGGAAATGCGTGTAACACCCTTCCAATAGAGGCCAAGCATGAACGGAGCCAAGAAAGCACCAGCCAAGGCACCCCATGAGATACCCATCAGTTGGGCAATGAATGTTGGAGGATTCAAGGCGATAAGCAACGAGATGGCGATAAAGAACACAATGAGCACACGCATGATGACCACCTTACGACGCTCAACCCTCTCGGCCACAACATCGTCAATGGCACCTTCTTCCACTTCACCAACCACCGACTTCTTGTCGCGGTAAATCAAGTCAAGGGTCATTGTTGAACTGGAGGTAAGCACCAACGAGGCCAGCGTTGACATAGAGGCAGAAAGCACCAGTAGCACAACGAGGGCGATAAGCACGTCAGGCAACGTGACGAGCATGGCAGGAACAATAGAATCATACGCGACCTTGCCAACAACAGGGACGTACAGACGGCCAAAACCACCGAGGAAATAGCAACCGCCAGCCACTACGAAGGCAAAGATGGTAGAGATAATCGTACCACGCTTAATGGCATTCTCGTCGGTAATGGAATAGAACTTTCCCACCATCTGCGGCAATCCCATCGTGCCAAGCGACGTCAGAACGACAACGCCCAGAAGTCCCCACGGATCAGGACCAAACCACGAGGCAAACCCACCATTCACGGTAGCATCGGCATCAGAGGGAATAGCAGCCAGTTTATCGATAGCAACTGTCAGTCCGCCTTGCTCATTCAGCACGGCAGCAATGACAGCCACAATACCGAAAAGCATGATAATGCCCTGTATGAAGTCGTTCATGGCTGTAGCCTTATAGCCGCCCAGAATGACATAGACAGCGGTTAGAATCGACATGATGATCACACAGTATTCGTAGGGGATGCTGAATCCCATCTCGAAAAGCCTTGAAATACCACTGTAAACGCCTGCGGTATAGGGAATTAAGAACACGAAGGCTATGATAGATGCCACCACACGCAACCCCTGGTCGTTGAAACGAGTGCCAAAGAAGTCGGGCATGGTGCGACTCTCAATATGCTGCGTCATCAGTTTGGTGCGACGCCCGAGAATGATCCACGCCAAGAGCGAGCCGATGACAGCATTGCCTATACCAATCCAAGTGGACGACAGGCCATACTTCCAACCAAATTGGCCTGCATAACCCACGAAAACCACTGCCGAAAAATACGAGGTGCCAAAGGCAAAAGCCGTGAGCCAAGGACCTACAGAGCGACCGCCCAGCACAAATCCATCAACACTCTTGGCCTGCTTGCGTGAGTAGAGTCCCACGCCAACCATCACTATTAGGAAGATGACGGTCAATGCTACTTTTAAAATCATTTTATCTTCTTACTTTTTATCTTTTTACCTTAAAACGCTACTTGCACCTGTGCCTGCAGCCAATTATAATCCTTGCCTAACTGTTCACCACAGAGACAACGCGTGTACTGCATCTGTACACGGCATTTCTTATAGAACCAATACTGTACGCCCAGCGTCAGGTTGGTCTGATCCCAGCCATCCACACTCGTATTGCGATCGAAGGTCTCACCGCTTGCAACGATATCAAGAGCATCGACTACTGGAACGGACATTGTGACATATCCACCACGGCTGCCCACTTCACCATCCTTACCACCCAACCACTCTGCACGAATGCTGGCAGGACGGGCTTCCTTATATTGGCCAGGAGAATAAGGATGTGTCTTATATTCAGCGCCAACGCTGTAACGGTTACGTTTATAGTTGTCGCCTTTCTTGATCGTTGGATTCCATTTCACTACGGAATCATTCACAGCACAGCCTGTGCCGAGATAGCCAGAAGCCACAATACGCAGGCCGTCATATGGCTTCACTTCAAGTTTGGCGATGAAGTCTTTCTGATTATTCAAGTCCTTGCGGTTGATACCCTGTCCACTCATCAGAGCAAGGTCATAGTGTAGTACTCCTTTGAACAGGTCTCCGTAGATGTTAACACCCATGTCACGGCCATAGTTGACACCATTCAGCGGGTCGGGGCCTTCGCCAGCAAGATAGAGTACGGCTTGCGAATAGACGTCGATGAGTTCTAGTTGGGTTGGTGACATAGGATTCTCCATCGTATAGGAATGTTTGAACTGTCCGATGCGGACGGTCAACGAATTGTCGTTGGAGATTCTATAATCGGTGTAATACTCCTGAACTACGCTGGAGAAATCGTGCATAAACATAAACGACCAGCGGTCAGTGATGCGGGCTTTGGCCCAGAGCAGTGTGCGTTTCAGATTATAGGCATTTGTCTTATTACCATTGGGATCCTGATAACTCCAGCCTCCCTGTGCGTAACCATTTAAGGTGATGCGACTGGTGAGGTCTTTCATCCAATCATTGCTGTTCTTTTCCTTCTGTGATTGGCCCATTGCCGCACTACTACTAAACGCGGCCATCATGACAGCCAGCGTTGCAATACTAAAAACTCTTTTCATTTTTCCATCTTTTGATAATACGGTTTAGTGTTTGCGGGTGCAAAATTACACAAATAATCTGTGAAAGCCGTCAAAAAGATAGAGAAATATTCAAGAAAAACTCAATTTGTCAAGTTTGGCCTTCAGTTGACCAACTTCTGACTGTCGGATAGCCAGTTTTATCTGACAGGTGTTGTCATAGGTCTGACTGACGATGCGTGGCTGCATCTCCTTAACGATGCGCATCACATCATTCATCATCACATAAGGAAAATCATAGGTTACTACCTCCTCTACTTGGCGCGTCTCAATAGTAGCATGGGCGATGGCATCGGAGGCCGCCTCACGGTAAGCCACGATAAGTCCGCTGGTACCAAGGTTCACACCACCATAGTAGCGCACCACCACGATGAGGATGTCGGTGAGTTCATGTGAGTTGATCTGACCAAGGATGGGCTTGCCTGCCGTGGAAGACGGCTCACCGTCATCATTGGCACGGAACTCTTCCCTACTCGCCCCCAGCATATAAGCATAGCACACATGACGGGCATCATAGTATTTCTTGCGGTATTGAGCAATAAGGTCCTTCACCTCATCTACCGTCTCTACATGATGAGCAAAAGCGAGGAACTTACTCCGTTTCTCGGAGTAAAATCCCTCGCTGGTTGTTGTTATGGTCTTAAACTCGTCAGTCATGCTTTTCTAGATGATCTAGAGAATCTAGATATTCTAGGATCAAGTTATACTAATTTGTGGATAACGAGGCCTGAGCGCAGTTTTGGCTCGAACCATGTGGCCTTTGGAGGCATGATCTTGCCACTATCGGCAATATCCATAATCTGCTGCATCGATACAGGATAGAGGGCCAGGGCGGCACGCATCTCACCAGAATCGACACGGCGCTTCAGTTCACCAAGGCCTCTAAGTCCACCTACGAAGTCGATACGCTTAGAAGAACGCAGGTCGCCGATGTTCAGAATCTGGTCGAGAATCAGACGGCTGGAGATGTCAACATCAAGCACGCCAATGGGGTCGCTGTTGTCATAGGTTCCCTCTTTTGCCTTCAGTGAATACCAATGCTGGTCAAGGTAGAGTGAGAACTCATGCAGTTGCTGCGGCTTGTAGGTCTCGGTGCCCTTATCCTCAACCTCAAAGTTTTTCTTCAACGCACTGAGGAATTCCTCTGAACTCAGTCCGTTGAGGTCTTTCACTACACGGTTATAGTCGAGGATGGTGAGTTGCGAAGCCTGGAAACACACAGCCATGAAGTAGTTGTACTCCTCATCACCTTTGTGGTTAGGATTCTGCTTCTGTTTTTCTGCACCCACGAGGGCAGCAGCAGCCGAACGATGGTGTCCGTCAGCAATATACATCGACGGCATCTTGGCAAACTCATCGGTAATGGTCTGCATATCTTTTGCGTCGCTGATTACCCAAAACTGATGGCGGAAGCCGTCAATCGGTGCAATGAAGTCATACTCAGGCTCCGTCTGGGCATAGCGCATAATGAGCGTATTGAGCACGACATTGTCGGGATAGGCAAAGAACACGGGTTCGATGTTGGCATTGTTCACACGGACATGTTTCATACGGTCCTCCTCCTTATCACGGCGTGTCAGTTCGTGCTTCTTGATACGTCCGGCCATGTAGTCGTCGGTATGTGCACACACCACCAATCCATACTGAGTCTTTCCATTCATCGTCTGAGCATAGATATAATAATGTTCGCACGTGTCTTGCACCAGCCAGCCCTTGTCTTGGAACTTCTGGAAGTTCTCTGCAGCCTTCTCATAGACCTTCGGATCGTATTCCGACGTACCTACTGGGAAGTCAATCTCGGGCTTGATGATATGATACAGGCTCTTCTCGTTGTCGCCTGCTTCAGCACGTGCCTCTTCACTATCGAGCACGTCATAGGGACGACTCTCAACCTGTTCCACCAGTTCTTTCGGTGGACGAATTCCTTTAAATGGTTTTACGATTGCCATTGGTTTTTATGAAAATAATCGTTTATTCGTTAAATCGTTTCTTCGATTAATAGTTTAATCGATAAATCGTTAATTCGAAATCTTGATAATCATTACAGATTTGCCTTGATCTTCTCTATCATCTCCTGATATTCGGCATCAGAGAGATATACCTTGCCAGGATTCATCTGGAACGTGCCACCATAGTCTGGTCCATCGACATACTTCGGTGCCAGGTGGAAGTGCAGGTGCGAGAGTTTGTCACTGTAGGCACCATAGTTGATCTTCTCCGGATTGAAGGCTTTCTGCATGGCTCGTGTCACCTGAGCCACATCAGCCATAAATGCATTGCGGTCTTCATCCGACAATTCATTCAGGTCGTTCACATGGTCTTTGTAAGCCACAAGACAACGTCCACGATAGGTCTGCTCCTTAAACAGGAAAGCACGGGACACCCGCAGTTGTGCAAACTCGATCATCAGATCGTGAAGCGTCTGGTTATTTGTGCAGTAAAGGCACTGTTTGGGATCACTATACATAATAGTTATATTTTTAGGTTGCTATGATTATTATCGATTAAATATTCAGGCTCAATACGAAACGGGTACCCTTGGTATAGGAAGAGTCTATCTCCAAGTCACCATTCATCTTCAGCGCCATCTGCTTACAGATAGGTAGTCCCAAACCGTCGCCCTCGTTGAGATCCTTAATCTCGAGGAACGCCTTGAACACATCCTCGCGTTTCTCCTCAGGAATACCGCATCCAGTATCAGACACTAGGAACTGTATCTTATGGGCACTACGTTTCTTGAATTCCAAGGAGATTTTACCATCTGCTGGTGTAAACTCAACGGCATTGTTGAGAAGATGGAGCAGGATATGTGAAACGTATTGCTTGCTGATCTTTGCACTCATCTTCGGAGCGCTCACATCCAGATTGACACCACTATTCACCTTGTTACGAATCTGATCCATCAGACTCTCGCAGAACATAGCGATGGATGTATCCTCGAGTTCCACCTCTTCTTCAGAACTCTCCAGTTCTGAAAGCGTCTGGATATGTGCAGAGAAGTCACGAAGTGCTTTCACCTCTGGAATGGCAGGGTCGAGTTTATTCAAAGTAGGATTCAACTGAGCCGAGATATTACTGATAAACTTAGCCTTCAGCGCATTGTTCTCGTTAGCCATGTTGATGGTCTTCTTCTGCTTGCGAGTCAGATGCATATAGCGCAAAAGAACCATACCGCCAAATATCAGCACGCCAGCCAGTGCCGCAGCCAGGATACTCAGACTGACGATCATCACCTGACGGGCAGACAGCGAACTGTCCTTCTCTGCAATGGCAGCCTCGTTGTCGGCTATCTGCTGCTTCAGGGCACCTATCTCATCTGCCACTTTCAGGGCGTTGACAGAATCTTTCCAGACCATATAACTGCTATACGACTGTGCCACCATGTTGGCATTTCCGCTCCTGCGACCATTGGCAATCAGCGTCTGATAGACTTCGTCGACCTTGTCGTACTCCTTCGATGCCGTCAGTTTATCAGCCATCTCCTTGAACACGGCATTGCCTTGGGCATTCTGCCCGAAGGTGTAGTAGTAGATGGCTTTGTTGTAAAGCAGATCGTTCTTCAACGACTCATCGTTGGCAGCGGCAGCCTGTTTTTCCATGATGTTGAGTTGGTCCATAACGCTGGCACTCCTCCTCATCTTCATATACATCTGCATGCGTTCCTTGGTCGTGTAGTAGTGCAGGGCTTCTGCAGGACAGCCAAGGCTCTGCCTATGGGCATCGATGTTCTGGTCAACACGGCGCAACAAGTCGAAAGCCTCCTGATAGAGATTCTCCCTGTAATAGAGTGACGTGGCCTTAGCACCGCACTCTACACCTTGTTTCATCTGTCCCTTATTGGAATAGTCTTCAAAGGCACGGATGTAAAGTGACCGGGCATTGATGAACTTACCCTTGTCCATTTCCTCTTCAGCACGTTGCTGAAATTCGTTCTTCTGAACCTCCTGTGCATTGGCAAAACCACTGACGAACAGAAGACCGGCAAGCAAAAACAATACTTTTCTCATCATAACTTAACAAACAAGGTTTTTTTACTGATAAAATCCCGATGCCACTATGAGCCGCACCGGGATTATTAATAGCAGGAGAACAAATTACTTGTTCACCTGGAACTTTGTGTCACCATCCTTGAAGAAGGCGTTGATCTGCTTAGCAGCGGCAATACCGGCATTGGTATTGGCCTCGGCAGTCTGGGCACCCATCTTCTTGGGGGTAGAGAAGTAACGACCTTCGAACTTCTGGAAGTCAGCATTGGCATCAGGCATGATGTCCGTCACGAACTTCAGATCCTGACGCTCTTCCATCAACTTGAGCAGTTCGGGCTCGTTGATGACTTCTTTACGGGCTGTGTTCACCAGGATGCCACCTTTCTTCATCTTGCCTACCAGTGCATAGTTGATGCTCTGCTTGGTCTCAGGTGTAGCAGGGATGTGAAGTGATACCACATCACACTCCTCGAACAAGGCATCCTGATTGGCCACTGCATGCACACCAGCCTTCTCGATGACCTCTGCAGGACAGAAAGCATCATAGGCATAGACCTCCATGCCGAAGCCCTTGGCGATACGGGCCACATTACGTCCAACATTTCCAAAAGCGAGAATGCCTAACTTCTTGCCCATCAGTTCAGTACCAGCTTTGCCGTTGTAGAACTGACGAACGGCGAATACCAACAGACCGAATACAAGTTCGGCCACGGCATTGGCATTCTGACCAGGTGTATTCTCAGCAACAACGTTATGAGCGGTAGCAGCGGCGAGGTCGATATTGTCATAACCGGCACCGGCACGAACCACGATCTTCAACTGCTTGGCAGCATCGAGCACCTCGGCATCAACTTTATCCGAACGGATAATCAGAGCGTCGGCATCCTTCACGGCATCCAGCAGTTGTGCTTTCTCTGTATATTTCTCAAGCAGGGCCAGTTCGTGGCCTGCTGCCTCAATTTCTGCCTTGATACCATTCACAGCGGCTGCTGCGAAAGGTTTTTCTGTTGCAACTAATACTTTCATTTTATTCATTGAACATTGAACATTGACCATTGACCATTATTTCTCTGCGACATCCTTAGTCGTTTTGATGATTTTGGTCAGAGTTGCTGCAATTTTGCCACAATCATTGTATATAGATTCAAATTGCTTGTCATCCAAATAATCCGACTCGTGGAGCAACTCCAGCCAATATTCAGTTTCATTTGCTTCCTTTAGAGCAATGTTTAATTTGTTAATAAAATCCATCCGACTTTGAGCATTGACACTCTCACGAATATTGGCTCCAATACTTGTATCACTTCTCAGTATTTGCTTTGACAGGACATAAACCTGTTTTTCTTCTTTTAAATAATTGTATAACCTTATTATTCTAAGAGCAAAAGACTTACTGTCGGTCAGCACTTGATTGTCCGCCTTCATAATGGTCAATGTTCAATGGTCAATGGTCAATGATTAGCCTCGAATTCCTTCATGCAGGCCACGAGGGCGTTGACACCTTCGATGGTCTGGGCGTTGTAGCAAGATGCACGGAAACCACCAACAGAGCGGTGACCCTTCACACCAACCATACCCTTCGATACAGCGAAGTCGAGGAAGTCCTTCTCCAGTTCCTTATACTCAGGAGCCATCACGAAGCAGAGGTTCATCAGCGAACGGTCCTCTTCCTTAGCAGTACCTACGAACATCTTGTTGCGGTCAATCTCACCATAGACGATCTCAGCACGCTGCTTGGCCAGTTTGTCCATAGCCTCTACACCACCCTGCTTCTTAATCCAGCGCAGGTTCTCGAGGGCGCAGTAGATAGGCACCACAGGAGGTGTGTTGAACATCGAGCCCTTCTCAACATGTGTACGATAGTCGAGCATCGTAGGAATCTCACGAGGAGCCTTACCCAACTTCTCGTCCTTCAGGATGATGATGGTCACACCAGCCATAGCCAGGTTCTTCTGAGCACCAGCATAGATGGCATCGTACTTGCTGACGTCAACAGGACGGCTCATGATATCCGATGACATATCGGCAATCAGAGGCACGTTGACATCAAGGTCTTTACGAATCTCAGTACCATAGATGGTGTTGTTGGTCGTGATGTGCAGATAGTCAGCATCAGCAGGCACCGTCCAGTCCTTGGGGATAAAGGTATAGTTGGCATCGGCAGAAGAAGCCACCTCTACCACCTCACCAAACAACTTAGCCTCCTTCATGGCTTTCTTGGCCCAAACACCAGTGTTCAGGTAAGCAGCCTTCTTGATCAGGAAGTTATAAGGAATCATACAGAATTCCAGACTGGCGCCACCACCCAGGAAGATCACAGAATAGCCCTCGGGAATATCGAGGAGTTCCTTCACCAAGGCCACAGCCTCGTCGACCACGGGCTGGAAGTCCTTTGCACGATGACTGATCTCCATCAGGGAGAGACCAGAGCCATTGAAGTCTAAACACTGTTTGGCGGTAGCCTCAATGACCTCACGGGGAAGCATTGAGGGACCTGCATTAAAGTTGTACTTCTTCATAAATTTCGAATGTTTATTTAATTTAAAATTGCTTCTTTATTTTGACGGTGCGAAATTACACTATTTATTTGAATTGGGCAAATATTTTGGCATAAATTAATTGAAATTGCACATTTAGTTATCAAAATGCTTTGCCAGTATCACATATATTTCGTACCTTTGCCAACTCAAAATAACACTTATGGACAAAAAATACGCTCTTTTCTTCGACATCGACGGCACGCTCGTCAGTTTCAAGACTCACGAGATTCCACCCTCCACCATCCTCGCTCTGACCCAGACCAAAGCCAATGGTCACCACATCTATATAGCCACAGGCCGTCCGCCTATCATCATTACGAACCTAGGTGCCATAGAACATCTGATTGACGGATACATCACCACCAACGGTGCACTATGCTTTGTCGGAAAGGAGTATGTATGTCGCCAGCCAATACCCAAGAGCGATGTGCTGACATGCGTTGAAGATGCCCAGACCAAGGGTTATAGTCTCATCGTCATCGGAGAACGAGACGTAGCCGTACTCGACCCGACAGGCGATGTCGATCGCATATTCCGCCAGATGCTCGCCGTCAAGAATCTCGACAAGGCATCGCCACTGGAGAAGGTTCTCCAACAGGACATCCTCCAACTGACACCCTTCTTCTCTGCCGACTATGAGCCCAACCTGATGGCCCGCATTCCACAATGCATCTCTGGCCGCTGGCACCCCGAGTTCACCGACATCACGGTAAACGGAGCCGACAAGGGCAAGGGTATCCTGGCTATTGCCAGACACGATGGTCTCGATGCCAGCCAGACCATAGCCTTCGGTGACGGGGGCAACGACACATCCATGATTCTCCAGGCAGGCATTGGTATCGCCATGGGCAATGCCATTGATGCCCTGAAGCAACAGGCCGACTACGTGACTACCACCGTCGATGACGATGGCATTCTCAATGCTCTCCGGCATTTTGGCATCGTGTAGTCACCTGCCATTAGTGACAGTCATCGAAAGGATGCAGAGAAATCGGACTGTGAAAAGTTTTGGTATTTAGAGAATAATGATTACCTTTGCAGTCGCAACAAGAACCCTATAGTAATGAACGACATCAAACGCATCGTGTTGACAGGCGGTCCCTGTGCGGGAAAGACCACCGCCCTGGTACGTATCATAGAGCATTTCTCGAGCCTTGGCTTCAAAGTATTCACCATCCCTGAAGTGCCTACACTCTTCACACAGGCCGGCATGAACTACCTGACGAAGAACCAGGCATTCTTCTACGAGGGTGAGAAGGCAACGCTGGAGATACAACTGGCACTCGAAGACAAGTTCCTGAGGATGGCCCAGCAATGCGTCAAACCCAGCATCATCGTCTGCGACCGTGGCGCCATGGACATCTCAGCCTATATGGCACCTGAGACATGGGAGCAGATCACAAGGGCCGTAGGCACATCGACTCCCGAGTTACGTGAACGCTACGATGCCGTGCTCCATCTGGTTTCGGCTGCTGATGGTGCCGAGCAGTACTACACCACTGCCAACAACGCCCAGCGTTACGAGCAGATGAACGAAGAGGGACTGCGCATCGCACGCGGACTGGACAAGAAGGTGATACATGCATGGGCAGGCCATCCCCATCTGCGTGTCATCAACAACCACGATGACTTCGACTGCAAGATGAACCGTGTCATCAAGGAGATCAGCAACGTGCTCGGACTGCCACAGCCCATCGTCAACGAGCGTAAATATATTGTCGAACTCATTGGCGACATGCCAGAAGACAGCATCAGCAGCGAGATTACACAGACCTACCTGCAGGGTGAGCCAGATGCCGAAATTCGTCTGCGCAAACGCAGTTGGGGCCGTAAACTCGTCTATGTACACACCACGAAGAAGAAGACCTCAGAGAACGAGGAACTTGTCACCGAACGACAGATCAACCAGAGTCTCTATGAGATGATGCTCGGTCTGGCCGACCCTCAGCGCAATACTATCCGCAAACATCGTAACAGTTTCATCTGGAAGGGGCAGTATTTCGAAGTCGACACCTACAGCGACCAACTTGAGGGTCTCATCATCCTCGAGACCAAGGACATCGCCGATGGCGAGCCAGTCAAGTTCCCTCCCTTCCTCCGTGTCATCAAGGATGTCACCGGCGACGAGGAGTATTACAACTACAACTTGGCTGCTAAAAAATAATTCCCCATACAACGTGCGTAATTCGTAATTATTTAGTACCTTTGCACCCGCAATATAAAATTAAGGTAAAAAAGTAGAAAGGTAAAACAATGATACTCGAGAAAATCAATGCACTCCTTCAGCAGGTGGACACGCTGGAGGCAAAGAACGCCGAAGAGGTAGAACAGTTGCGTCTGAAATACCTGAGCAAGAAGGGCGAGATCACCGAACTGATGAACGACTTCCGTTCAGTGCCTGCCGAACAGAAGAAAGAGGTAGGCATGAGAATCAACCAACTGAAGCAGCGCTATACCGACCGCATCAACGAGTTGCGCGAAGCCTGTCAGACCCAGGAGGCCAGCGACGATGCCGTCGACCTGTCACGCACACCATACCCCATTTCCCTTGGCACACGCCATCCGCTGACCATCGTCACCAACGAGATCATCGACATCTTCAGCCGCATGGGCTTCGTGCTGGCCGACGGTCCCGAGGTGGAAGACGACCTCCATGTCTTCACCAAGATGAACTTCGCTGCCGACCATCCTGCCCGCGACATGCAGGACACCTTCTTCGTAAGCCAGCATCCCAACGATGTGACGAAGAACATCCTACTACGCTCCCACACCTCGAGTGTCCAGGCCCGTGTGATGGAACAGACACATACAGAGGACGGTAAACTCACCGCCCCGATCCGCGTCATCTGCCCAGGCCGCGTCTATCGCAACGAGGCCATCACGGCCCGCGCCCACTGCTTCTTCCACCAGGTGGAGGGTCTCTACATCGACAAGAACGTGTCGTTTACCGACCTGAAGCAGGTACTGCTCAGTTTTGCCCGTGAGATGTTCGGAGCCGACACCAAGATCCGTCTGCGTCCCTCCTACTTCCCCTTCACCGAGCCCAGTGCCGAGATGGACATCTCGTGCTTCATCTGCGGTGGCGAGGGCTGCGGTTTCTGCAAGCACACCGGCTGGGTTGAGATTCTGGGCTGCGGCATGGTCGACCCCAATGTGCTGGAGCAATGCGGCATCGACTCTAGCATCTATAGCGGCTACGCCTTCGGCATGGGTGTTGAGCGTATCACCAACCTGAAATACCGCGTCTCCGATCTTCGTATGTTCTCGGAGAACGACACCCGCTTCCTGGAGGAATTCCAGTCTGCCGACTAAGTGGAACGTCTCTGGAATAGTAACTATATAAAGGTGATGACAGCGAACTTTTCGCTGTTCTTCGCCTTTTATGTTTTGACACCTTTGCTACCGCTTTACCTCAGCGAGACTTTCGGTGCCACAAAGGATGTCATTGGCCTCGTCTTGTCGGGCTATACCATCACAGCCCTCATCCTACGCCCTTTCAGCGGCTATATTGTCGACACTTTCCCTCGCAAGCAGGTTCTCATGATCTGCTTCACGGCCTTTGCCATCTTCTTCGCTGGCTACCTGGCTGCATCCACCCTCCTGCTCTTCACCATCATCCGAACCATCCACGGTGGACCCTTCGGAGCGCTGACTGTGGCCAACTCCACCGTTGCCATCGACGTACTGCCATCATCGCGACGCAATGAAGGGATAGGCTACTACGGCCTTAGCAACAACCTGGCCATGGCCATCGCTCCAACCATTGGTATCTTCATCTACCATCAAACCCATAATTTCGAACTGCTTTTCTGGTTATCCCTTATCGTTGCCGTCGGTGGACTCATTGTCGATGCCTCCGTTAAAGTGCCAAAGGCTAAAAGCCAAAAGCCAAAGACCGTTTCCCTCGACCGTTTCTTCCTCCTGCGAGGTTGGCTGCTGGGTGTCAACATGGTGGCCTTCGGTTTCTGCTTCGGCGTGCTGAGCAACTACCTCGCCATCTATGGCAAAGAGGCCATGGGCATCACCGGTGGCACGGGCACCTACTTCCTGCTCTGTTCCGTCGGACTCATACTCTCCCGACTGCAGGGCGGCAAGGCACTACGCGAAGGCCGTCTCATCTTCAACGCCGGATCAGGCATGGTCATCTCACTCGTTGGCTACACCTTATTTATATTAATGCCCACGCTGGCTAACTCTCAATTGTCAATTGTAAATTGTCAATTTCTAATCCCCATAGGCTATTACGGCTCAGCACTACTCATAGGTCTGGGCAACGGCCACATGTGGCCTGCCTTCCAGAACATGATGATCAACATGGCCAGCCACAGCGAAAGAGGAACAGCCAACTCCACCATCCTTGTCTCGTGGGACATCGGCATGGGTATGGGCATACTTCTTGGCGGCGTCGTTGCCGAGCACTTCGGTTATTCTGCAGCCTTCTGGACTGTCTCGCTGGTCAATGCCGTCGGCGTCAGCCTCTTCTTCCTCCGAACCCGTCAGTTTTTCCTTGACCGTCGCCAGCGCTGATGTGACGTACAGCCTACTGTTCCACAATCTTCATGTTCAGACTGTCCCAGAGGTGCTTGTCGGTGATCTTCAATTCAGGAATAACTGGCAGGCAGAGGAAAGCCATCGTGATAAACGGTGCCTTCATGCTGCATCCTGCCTGTCGCGCCATTTCGCAGAGTCGCAGGCAACGGTAGGCCACCTCATGTCCACACAAGGGTGACATCAGTCCCGCAATGGGCAATGCCAGGTCCACCATATCGTCTTTGGCAATAGCCACTTGTCCACCCTTCATCTCGATGACGCGGTTGATGGCTTTCAGCAGATATTCATCACTCGAACCGATAGCCACAATGTTATGACAGTCGTGAGCCACAGAGCCCGCAATGGCACCGTTGGTCAGGCCGAAGCCACGCACCAGTCCCATCACGGGACGGGAGTTAGGCACATAACGGTTCAACACCACTATTTTCTGAACCTCATTCCACGGATACCTCGAGTCCTCGAAGGGATTGCCAGTTATCTTGACGACATCATGGCCTGTATACAGACTGCCATCGGTGACGCACATGATATGCACCGTATCAGAGACCTTGAGTTCAGTATGGATGTCTTCGGGTTTGAGCGGACTGGCCACAAATTTGTTGGGATACTCATAAGTGCCGTCAATGCCGTCATTGTGAACTGAAGGGAGCAACGAGCCAAATGTCGTGTTACAGTCATACACCTCGATGCCCTTGATGACAGTCTGCAGCACGCGGAAGTGAGAATTCAGCGAGTCAACGGCAATGAAGTTTGCCATGTCGCCCTCTTGCAGCAAGCCCCAGTCCAGTCGGTAGTGACGTTGGGCATTGACACAGGCAGCCATCATGATGTTCCAGAAGTTATGTCCCCAATCTAGTGCACGCTTCACAAGCAGGTTGATATGTCCGCGTATCAAGTCATCGGGGTGACAGTCGTCAGTACAGAGCATCACCATATTAGGCGACTCGCTGATCAGCGGATTGAGTTTTTCATAGTCCTTGGCAGCACTACCCTCTCGGATAATGACCTTCATGCCGGCCAGTATACAGGCTCGCCCCTCCTCTATCGTAGCACACTCATGGTCTGTCGAGATTCCTGCTAAGGCATAGCGCTGGCGATCGTCACCTACCAGTCCGGGAGCATGGCCATCTATAGGTTTACCGTTAGCCTGTGCAGCACATAACTTGCGCCACACCTCTGGATCGCCATTGATCACACCCGTGTAATACATCATCTCGCCCAGCACACCGATGTCGTCACGAGCCATCAGTTCTTCCACGCAAGCAGCATCAAGCACGGCACCGCTGGTCTCAATGTCACCACCGCAAGCAGGCACACAACTGGGCGCAGCAAAACAATAGTTGAACGGCATCAACTTGCCAGATTCAATCATATAGTCTACACCCTCCACACCGAGCACATTGGCAATCTCGTGAGGGTCGGCCACCACGCCTATCGTGCCATGACTGGCAGCCACACGGGCAAACTCGCAAGTGGCCATCATGCTACTCTCAATATGCACGTGGCTGTCTATAAACCCAGGCATCAGGTAGGGCCATTCCTTGCCATTATCCGACAACTCACACCGCTTCACCTCCACGATGCGTCCATTATCCACTACCAGTTCGCCATCGAACACCTCACGGCGAATCACATCTACGATATGTCCTTTATAACTCTTCATAGTTTTAGGTTTAGTTCATTCTGCCATTTATAGATACACATTCTCACATAATGTGGAATTTGGCTACAAAGATACTAAAAACACCAAGACTTACAAATTATTTACCCAATTTTTTTTCATTTACACGTCCAGATAGCCGAGGTGCTCATCCTGGCCACCCAAGCAGTATCGCGATTCGCGATGGCGCCCCTATCATTTTAACCTGACACCTGATACAGGTATGAGGCTTCCCATCTCATCAATAGCGAGACGCTGACCTGTCCCCATTGTCCTGTCCTGAGATTCGTATAATTAGTGTAATCATCCTACGGGAACAGCGGTCCTCTGACAACGGATTGTTCCTCTGAGTTGAAGAGATATAGCCTTTAAAAGTAAAACAACTTGTTTTACCTTCGTTAAGATGCCTTCTAACACAGTAAGGAATGCCTGCTTCAAAGGTAAAACAACTTGTTTTACTGTGAATGAAGTCATTATGAGGTCAATATGAAGTCGTTATGATGTTAATATGATGTCATCGTAACACTTAACTAACTGGTTATAAACAGGTTGAAGGCAAATTATGATGTCAAATGAAAAAATGAAGTTCAAAAAATAGCAGACTCGTAACATCTTCAGTCAGTCGCCTCGCACCTGCCCCCTACTCGACCTCAGAGCCCTTTCAAGGAAAGAACCGTTCTGTACGCATTGTCAGGCGTCAGTTCTATCACGTCATAGTCTGGATTCAGCGGGCGCAGTATTTGCGTTTGGGCGAGACGCTGACCAGTCCCTGTGTCTCTGCACTAATGTTTACAAACTTCCGTTCATATTTCACTATTTACCTGTCCCAAATGTTGCTGTCGCCGCCCTCTTGGCTAACCTCAAGCTCCTCGCCGCTGTCGAGGCCGGTGGAGCTGATGCTACTTGTCTCGCTGACTATCAGCAGGTGTGTCTTATGCTGTAGTTCTACCACGCACATGGCGGGCTTCATATAATCCTTTTTCATATCTTTCACTGAATTACGACCTTATTTCCATTGTTGATATATATTCCGCGCTGTGCAGGCTTTCCGCTCAGGCGCACACCGTCGAGCGAATACCATGCATCATCCTTCATTTCTTTTGAATCTGCAGAGATTTCCAGAATGCCTGTCGCCTCTTCATCGTCAAAGTTCAATACAAAGGCGCGGGCCATGACGCCGGCGTTCTGCTTGATGTAGGGCACCGAGAAGTAGGCGCGGCATGAGCGGATGTCGCGGTCGATGGACGAGTAATACAGCGTGTTTGCGTCGCCCAGGAACAGGATGCTCTTGTCGTCGGCCACCACCGACACGGGCGAGTAGCAGCCCACCATCTGTACCTCCTGCAACCCCGTGTCGGCATCGCTCACCGTGGTCGAGGCTTTAGCGATGGTCACGCCGCTGAACACGGGCGAGGTGAAGTCATCGCCTGCAGCGTCCCATTTCACCAGATAGGGCACTCCGGCATTGATGGCCGTGGCCTCCTTGAATGCCAGGTAGAGCGTGCCGTTCGTTGTGTCGAAACCGTTCTTGCCGTCCGTATTCAGCTCCATCAGCGTTGCACCTGCGAAGTCCGCGTGCGCTGCTATCTGCTCCGCCGTGAAGTTGAAGGGCAGGCACAGCGTGTTCCACTTACCGTCCTTGTAGAGGGTGCGGCCTCTGAGGACAACATTACGTGTGTTGCCGTTAGCCGCACTGATGTCGGCGCTGTTGTCAGCATTGTCAGCCAAGAAGAGAAGGGTGTTTGCTGGGTAAAGCGTCTTGCCGTCGGGCTTGGTACTGATGTTGTCATCAGCACTCCAGGTGGCGCCGTCGGTATCCTGGAAGTTTTTCAGCAAGTTCACCGTGCCGTTGTAGCTGGTGGCCGTGATGCGGTCGGTAGTGTTGGTCCAGCTGAGGTTGACGGTCGTAGGTGAATTGCAATCCGTTCCTCCGCCAATGCCGTAGCCTTCATAGTCACTAGCTGTTGCGTTGATGACACCGCCTGAGATGGTGACCGTGCCGCCGGAACCCCAACCGCCGCCACCGATGGCTGCTGCTCCAGTGCCGCCAGTTGCCGTGATGGTACCACCAGAGATGTTGACGGTGAAACCGGTACAGTTGCTACCACCGCCAATGGCTGCTCCCATACCACCTTGGGCTGTGACTGTGCCGCCGTGAATGTTGATAGTACCTCCGTGGCTGCCTCCAGCGCCACCTATGCCAGTAGTAACGTAGGCTGTGGCATTGATGATGCCCCCATAGATGGTGATAGTGCCAGCATGAGTATTACCCCATCCAAGACCGGGATATCCACCACCGATGGCTGCTTCGTCAGAAGAATTGGTCTCTGCATTCAGCACGCCAGTGCCTCCGCTCTGTCTGTAGATAGTGAGACTGCTGCCTGCGGGCACGTGGATACCGCCAGATGCTTCGCGGCCTTCCTGGAACTCCGGGCCTGTGTAGGTGCCATTTACGGCATTCAGCGTAGCGCCATCGGCGAGAATGATGTTAACGTCGCCGCTGATGTTGATGCGCGAAGAGGCAACGTAATTATACGAGCCGGCCCAATCATCCCAAAGTGGGACAACGTAGGGGGCGATTGCTACATTTCCATTCACCACATACCATCCGCTGGTGAGTTCATGGTCACTGCTGGTAAGTTCTTTGGCGGCATGGGATTGTGACGTACCGTCAGCTGCAATATAATTCGTGTTGACGAGGTAATCGGCGCTGATAGTCACATCTTCATTCGGCATGGTGAGTGTAGCATGAGTGGCGTCAGTCTGGTCGAGGGTACCAGCCGAAGCCACGAAGCCAACAGTGGCGCCCGGCTGGCTGGGAGCAGCAAGCGTAAGGTCAACCTCATCGTTTTCAGCTGCATAGACCACATCGCCTATCATAAGGCCCTTGTTGTCACCATAGAGAGTGATGCCACTAACGTTATACGTTGTTGTTGGTGTGGTGCTGATAGCGAGGCTGGTGACATTCGTACCGGCACTGATGGCGTGCGCTGCTGTGCCTTGAGTAGTAGGCAGATTCTCAACAGGAACGTAGTAGCAGTTGGTGAAGGTTATATCAGAACCATAACCAAAAGTATTACTTAACATGCCTGCAGATACGTTACTGGGCATCACAACGCAATTGGTGACCGTGGTCGTACCTCCAGCCACACCGAACAATCCACTGCTATGGTTATCATTGTTACTCGTTGTAAAGGAGCCGTCGAAGAGACTGCCGGTTATCGAATTACCATTTAATCCAGGCCAAATGTATGCAATCAGTCCACCATGGCCACCAGAGTTCTCATAGTTACAGTTAATATCGACACTACTGTGGCAATTCGAAAGGGTGATAGGCGATTCTTTAACTTGGCCTACGATACCTGCTGCACATTGCTTAGCAGTGTAGATAATACCTGCTACATGGAGATTCTGAATGGTTGCACCCTCCACATAGCGGAACGGAGCGGCATACTGT
>CADCCB010000039.1 GCA_902799905.1 uncultured Prevotellaceae bacterium | reverse complement strand
AGGAGCTGCTTGGCCACGACCAGTTCGGTGTGACCGACAACCTGATGCGCGTCGGAATGACGTCACTGCTGGTTATCCGTCTGGTGGCTAAGGCCTGCAGCGAAGGCATCATGATCAAGGTGGACGACTTCATGCGCACCAAGACCATCCGTGGCGTGCTGGCAACCAACCAGAGGCTTATGACGTGGTACGAGGAGCCTGTGGCCGGGAAGCCCGTAGCCGTCGTGGTTCAGGGAGAGACGCGCTACAACGACCTGTTGCCCTACATCCAGGAACTGAATAGTCGCTATAATGTTGTGATTGTGGAAGCTATCACAGCTCATTTCGACTATCTCTTCAAGGACGATGATATCTCAGAGGCTATCGAATTCTATTACACGCTGCTCGATGTGGAACTGATGCAGGCAGGACTTGAAAGCGTGGCGCTCTTCACGGGCCACTGCTTCGGTTCAGACTTGGCCTACCGTCTGGCATGCCGCTGGCAGCAGGAGTATCCCGAACAGCCAGTCAGCGTCTGTATGCTCGACTCGTTCTGGGTTGACAATGACCGCCAGTTGGAACGTCCGCAGCTTGACTTGAGCATGCTGCCTGAAAACATCCAGCAGAAGATTGCCGACATGAACGATGAGCAAAACGAGCTCACGGATATGTATCAGCGGCTTAACTGTCATGGAAATCCTGAACCGCTGAGGGGCCATGTGGTGCTCGTCAGTTCTGCACAGAAGGAGAACATCGTGGCACTGATTGCCGTGAAGCTGGGTGTGCAGGAACAGGATGTCACGGATATGCTGAAGGTTGATGCCGACACACTGAGACAGTTCCTGATACCCCAGCGTGAAATCGACAATGTGGCCCTGTGGAGCGGTTTCTGTAAGGACCTCCGCTATTGGAAGGTCTATGGCGACCACATGACGATGTTGAACGAACAGAACGTGAAGACGTATATGCAGTTTGTTTTTGATAACATAAAATAATATGATTGACCTAAAAGGAATACATAAGACCTATCCCGGAGCCCAGCCCCTTCACGTGTTGAAGGGGGTGGACTTCCACATCGACGAGGGTGAACTGGTAAGTATCATGGGCCCTTCAGGGTCTGGAAAGTCTACGATGCTCAATGTGATGGGCATCCTCGACGACTATGACGAAGGAGAGTATCGGTTGGCTGGCAACCTGATCAAGGACATCACAGAGCGTCAGGGATGCCGCTATCGCAACCAGCTCATCGGCTTTATCTTCCAGTCGTTCAACCTCATCAGTTTCAAGAACGCCATGGAGAATGTGGCCCTGCCGCTGTACTATCGTGGAGTGGGGCGCACGGAGCGCAACCGACTGGCCATGGAGTATCTGGAAAAGGTGGGACTGGCCGAACACTGGCATCATCTGCCCATGCAGATGTCGGGCGGCCAGCGCCAGCGCGTGGCCATTGCCCGTGCACTCATCTCCAAACCCAAGATTATCCTGGCCGATGAGCCTACGGGAGCCCTGGACTCAAAGACGACGCAGGAGGTGATGGACATGCTGAAGGCCGTGAACCGTGAAAACGGACAGACGGTCATCATCGTCACCCATGAGCAGGATATTGCCGATCAGACCGACCGTCGTATCTTCTTCAAGGATGGTATCATAGCAAGAGACGAGAGAGGATGAGAGACATTTTAGCAGAGGTGACGGCCTCAATGAAAAGTAACAGGATGAGAATAGCCCTGACGGGTTTCTCTATAGGGTGGGGCATCTTCATCCTGATAGTCCTGTTGGGTGCCGGCAACGGCCTGCTGAAGGGTATGATGTCCAATTTCTCGGACACGACGGATAATATCTATACGGTGACTCCTGGCAAGACGGCTATGTTTTACAAGGGATGGCCCAAAAACAGGGAGATAGTCTTCACCCACGATGATGTGGAGCGACTGGAAAGTAACTTTCCCGACAAAATCGAGCATATCAGCGCCACGCTGAGTGCCACGGCCGAGCTGACATACGGTACGGTGACCACAAACGGCAGCATAGAGGGCAAGGAAGTGGGCTTTGAGCGGACGGAGCATATCCGGATAGTCCAGGGGCGCCAACTGTCGCAGATGGATGCCGACTCCCTTCGCAAGACGTGTGTCGTCTCCAGCAGCCTGGCTAGAATCCTTTTTCGCGATGATCAGCATCCCGTGGGTAAGTACCTCAGTGGCAATGGTGTGCAACTGCTGGTCGTGGGTATCTATGAACCCAATGTCGATATAGGCAGTATCGTACGTGAGGTCTACGTTCCCTATACCACAGCCCATCAGGTGTTCTGTCATGACGAGAAACTCAGCAAGATCACGCTGATGCTGCGTGGCCTGGACGACCTGCGCTCAAACCAGGCCTTCGAACAGGTGCTGCTGCAGAAGATTGCCGACGTCAAGGACTTCAATGTCAGCGACCCGTCGGCCGTCAAACTGAAAACCGACTACGAGAACTATCTGGATACCGTCAGTATCCTCAATGGCATCTACCTCTTCATTATCATCATCGGTCTGGCTACGCTGGTATCCGGTGTCGTTGGCGTGAGCAACATCATGATGATTACCGTCAAGGAGCGCACCCGCGAACTGGGTGTCAGAAAAGCCATGGGAGCCTCCAATGAGCATATCGTCGCACTGGTGCTGGTCGAGTCAGTCATTATTACGCTCATCTTTGGATATGTGGGCATGATATGTGGGGTGGGCATTACCCAGCTGATGTCGGAAGCCCTGTCTGCTGCGGGTGGTTCAGATATCTTCAGCGACCCTACGGTAGGACTCAACATCATCCTGGCTGCCAATGTGGTGATGCTCATTGCCGGTATCATTGCCGGCTATGTGCCTGCCAAGAAAGCTATCAGTTCAAAACTGGTCGATGCACTCTCGGCATAAATTAACGGAATATTCAGAATAAATAAGATATAAGAACGTGTTTGACAAGGATTTTTGGTCAGAAATATGGGAGACGGTGCTCAGTCAGAAATGGCGTAGCCTGATGACGGCTTTCGGCGTCTTCTGGGGTATCTTCATGCTGGTGATGCTCATTGGAGCCGGTATGGGTCTGAACAACGGACTCGTTGGCAAGGTGATGCAGTTGCCAACCAACAGCGTGTTCCTGATTCCAGACAAGACAAGTATGCCTTATCAGGGCTTCAGTCAGGGCAGGAGTTGGAATATCAGCATGGATGACACCTTGAAATTCCGTCAGGCCTTCCCCAGGGAGATTGCCAACATCACGCTGTTGGACTATGTAGGCCATGGCGAACCGCAGATTATAACCCACGCCGACCGGTTGGGCGATTACAAGGTGGTGGGAGTCACGCCGCCTTATCTGCATAACATTCCCCAGGCGTTGGTATCCGGGCGCTTCATCAACGATATCGACCTGCTGGAGAAGCGGAAGGTATGTGTTATCGGAACCGATGTGGCCGGCAACTTTTTCTCAGCTTCCAGTCCTATCGGTCAGCCACTCGTCATTGAGAACATCACCTATACCATCGTTGGCGTTGTGAAGAATACCAACAAGATGCTGAACCTGCAGCTCGACCCTGCCAATGGCATACAGTTGCCGCTGACTACAGAAATGCAGGTATACAACCGGGGCAACCGCATAGAGCAGATGATTATCACCCTGCACGAACCCTATTCGGCCATCGATTACCAGGAGCGCTTCCAGTTGCTGTTGAAGTCGCTCCACCAGGTACATCCCGATGATTTGTCGGCATTGATTACATTCAACCTTGCCAAGTTGCTGGAACAGTATAAATACCTCTTCATAGGTCTGGACATCCTCATCTGGATAGTAGGTCTGGGTACGCTGATGGCTGGTCTGATAGGTATATCAAACATCATGATGGTTACCGTGAGGGAGCGTACACAGGAAATCGGTGTTCGCAGGGCTTTGGGAGCGATGCCGGAAACAATCCTCGGACAGATTATGTGCGAGAGTCTTGTACTGACCTTCTCGGCAGGCATCGTAGGACTGGCCCTTGGCACCTTTGCGCTCAGTCTTATCAGAACGGCGCTGCAGGGCAACGAGTCGGTATTCTCCGACCCTTACATCCCCTTCATTCCCGCCATCGCAGCCCTCATCGTGCTGGTGATGGGTGGCTTGTTTGCCGGATGGCTGCCTGCCAAGCGTGCACTTGCCATCAAGGCCATTGAGGCGCTGAGGGAAGAGTGATGGAAAGTTGAAAGTTTAAAGTTGAAAACATAATAAAAAAATAACTATATGAAAAAAGTACTGAAAACTGGTGGATGGGTCCTGGTAGGACTGTTTGTCATCTACACCTTCTACTTCCTTTGGAAACAATCACAGCCGGCTCCGGTAGTTTATGAACTTGTGAAGCCTGAACAGCGCGACATTCTGCAGCAAACCATTGCTACTGGCACCCTTGAAGCACGCAATCAGGTGGAGTTGAAGCCTCAGATTACCGGTGTTGTCACATCGCTACGCGTACAGGCCGGACAGACTGTCAATGCCGGTGACCTTGTAGCCACCATCCGCGTCATTCCCGACATGAGTCAGCTCACCCAGGCTCAGAGTTCTGTGGAGTCGGCACGTATCGCCCTTGATGAGGTAACACGTGAGGCCGCACGCACCCAGCGACTTTTCGAAAAGGGTGTGGTAAGCCAAGAAGAGAACGAGCAACAGCAGAACCGTCTGGCTACCGCCAAAGACAACCTCAAGGCTGCAGAGGCTCAGGTAGAGGTCATCAAGCGTGGCTCCAGCGCTCGTGCTGGTAATATCAATACCACTGAGGTACGCTCTACCATGCGTGGCGTGGTGCTGAATGTTCAGGTCAAGGAGGGCACCTCTGTCAGCGGTTCCTCTGCATTCTCGCAGGGCACTACCATTGCCACCGTTGCCGACATGAAAGACATCATCTTCCATGGTAACATTGACGAGACGGAGGTTGCCAAACTCCATACAGGCATGAAGGTAACGCTGGTTCCCGGCTCTATGCAGAATGTGAAAATTTCTGCCACGCTCGACTATATCTCGCCGGAGGGCACCCTCGTGAATGGCGCCAAGATGTTTGAGTTGAAGGCTACTGCCACTATTCCTGAGGGCGTCGAGATTCGCTCTGGCTACAGCGTCAATGCCAACATCACGCTCAGCGAAGCCCGTCAGGCACTCTCCATCAACGAGACCTGCGTAGAGTTCGAAGACGGCAAGGCCTATGTCTATCGTCTCACCTCGGCTGAAAAAGATGTCGAGAACCAGAAGTGGGAGCGCATCCCTGTCGAGCTGGGCATCTCTGATGGCTTATATGTCGTTGTGAAGTCTGGCGTCAGCACTACCGACCTTCTCCGTGGAATCCTGAAAAATTGAAAACAATGAAAAAACTCATAGTTTTGTTTGTTGCGGCTTTGTTGCAACTTTCCCCGTCTCTTGCGCAGCGGCAGTGGACGCTCGACGAGTGTATCGCCTATGCTGTCGACCACAACATCAATATCCAGCAGCGGGAACTTGACATCAAAAAGAGCCAGGTAAAGCTCGAGACCAGCAGTAATGCCTGGCTGCCTGAGGTCAGCGCACATCTGGGCGAGCAGTTCAGCTTCGGCAACTATAACTCCACTACGGGCTCTTTAACAAGCCCTACCGTGGCCGAAAACAACGACCTTGCATACACCACCGGTGGTGTTACTGCCACCATGAACCTGTTCGATGGCTTCAAGACGACGAGTCAGAAACGTGCCGACCGCTTTTCGCTCGCTGCTGCTACTGCCAACCTCGAGAAAGCCCGTAAGGACATCGGCATTCAGATTGCCGTTCGTTACCTGGAGTGCCTCTGCTACAAAAGCATGGTCGATGTGGCCCTTTCACAGTTGGAAGTCAGCAAGAAGTTGTGCCAACGAGCCGCAACGCTCGTCGAAGACGGCAAACGTCCACTCAGCGAATTGAAAGATGTGGAAGCCTCTGTCGCTTCCGACGAATACACGTTGGCCAAGGCCAAGGGCGACCTCACGCTGTCGCTTGCCAACCTGGCCCAGATGCTGAACCTGCCCAGCACCGACGACTTTGATGTTGCGCCTATCGAGGAGCCGTCAGCCACTCCTGCCGCCCTCGACTATGATGGCGTCGTAGAGCGCTGGCCCTCCATTCTTGCTGCCAAGTCGTCCATCGAGTCCAGCAAGGCACAGCTCAAGGTGGCCCGTTCCGGCTACTATCCCACGCTCTATTTTGAGGGCTATGTCAAGACCTATTATGTCAACATGTTCCATAACGATATCGGGTGGGGCGGTTTCGGCAAGCAGTTCTTTGACAAGAATCTGAACGAGGTTCTCGGCCTGCACTTGAGTATCCCCATCTTCAACCGTTTCCAGACGCGCAGCAATATCCGTTCTGCTAAACTCAACCTGATGGAACAGCAGTTGGCGCTCGATGATGCTCGTCAGAACCTGCGCACGGAGATGCAAAAGGCCAGCACCAACACCAAGGTAGCCCTCGACAAACTGGATGCTGCCAAGAAAGCTGTTGATGCCGCTGCCGTCAGCGTCAGCTATGAACAGGAGCGCTACGATGCAGGTCGCAGCAGCGTGTTCGACCTTATCAACGCCCAGCAAAAACATCTGAAGGCTAGTCAGGATGCAGTTCAGGCGAAGTACGAATACTTCATCCGCCAGCGCATCCTCGACTTCTACCAATAACGTTTTCGTCTTCGTTTTCGTTATAGTCTTCCCCGTGTATTTTCAGGTCTTTGATCATCCGCAGGACGTCACTCAGGAGGAACTTCAACAGGACCTTCTTCTGCTTCCAGAATGGAGACGGCAGAAGGCCTCGTCGTATCGTTTCCTCATTGATCAGGTGCTTTGCGCCAAGGCCTACCTGCTCTTGAAGAATGGACTGAAAGAGGTTTATGACATTACTGGAAATCCTTTGTTCGAGTATGTCAAACACGAGAAACCCGTCTTGCGCGACAATCCCGACATCCACTTTAATCTGAGTCATTGCCGTCGAGGCATCATGTGTGTCATTGACGACATGCCTATCGGTTGCGACATCGAAGAGATTGAAAGCACGCTCGACATCGACTTGTGTCATGTCTGCTTTAATGACAACGAGGTGGCCGGAATCACCTCCGATCGGGCTGAGGCTGAAGGGCAGGGATTTTCTTCGCAGCCAAACTGCGAAGCACACTTGCCAATAGCAGGCGAGGGGAGTGTCAGCGATGAGGAAAAGATTCGTCTCGTGTCGGAATTGATTGCCTGCGCCCATCAGGTGTTTTATCCACGAGGCCGCTTTATTTTCCTCCGTTCCCTGTTGACCATGCTTAACAAGCAAAGGGCGGTGCCCAATAAAGAGATGGCTGAGGCGCTGGATATGTCGGATTTAGCCTATCGCGTTGCCGTTTATCGTATGAAACAGAACGTGCGGCATTTTTCGTGAGCGTTTGCTCAAAGGCGAAACACTTAGGCTTGATGATGAACACCAGCAGACGGCTGACCATATCAATCACGACTTCATTAACCTCTATCCGACGCTTTTCCACATTTACTTAGAATGCATTGATTCGCTCAAGACCAGTACCGCTGTCAAGCATCTTCGCCAACATTACCTTGAAGAGCGAGGCTATGCTGTTCATGAGCCAGATGCAGATAGACCTATCCGCGTCAGAATTTCCGCATTTTGGGAGAAATTGAATCGTTGGATTACAATATAAAGACTATGACTTCTTATCTGAATACAGAGAATATAGCCCGCAGCAGGGATGGGGTAGAGTACCACCCGCTTAAGCCTTTCTTGCCTGAGAACGCCAAGGTGCTGTTTTTGGGTAGTTTCCCGCCACAGCGCAAGCGATGGTGCATGGATTTTTATTATCCGAATTTTATCAATGACCACTGGCGCATTGAGGGACAGATTTTTTTTGGCGACAAGAACCATTTTGTGGACCTCAAGGCCAAGCGTTTCAAGATCGACGAAATCGTGGCGTTCTGCGAGGAGAAGGGCCTCGCGTTCTTCGATACCTCTACGGCTATCCGTCGCCTGCAGGACAACGCCTCTGACAAGTTCCTTGAGGTGGTAGAACCAACGGATATTCACGCTCTAATCGCTCAACTCCCTCATCTTCGCGCCATCGTTACTACAGGCGAGAAGGCCACAGATACCATTTGCAGGACGATGGGGGTGATAGAAGTGCCCAAGGTCAACACGTATGTGGAGATAACGAACACGGATGGCACGGATGAAACGGATAATTTAGTGAACACGAATCTAACGAAGGTTCAGCTCGACGGCCCGAAGGGGAAAGTCAATCCCACGAATGGAGGTGGTTTGCTTTTTTATAGGTTGCCCAGCAGTTCACGCGCTTATCCCTTGTCCTTCGACAAAAAGGTGGAGGCCTATCGGAAGATGTTCACAACTATCTTAGCAGTCTAACTATTAAACAAAATAGAACAGATATGAAAACAAAACATGTACAGTATCAGACTCACGGAACCTGCTCACAGTTAATTGACGTGACGGCAGATGAGAACGATGTCATCCAGCAGGTGTTCTTTCTTGGTGGATGCAATGGTAACTTGCAAGGAATCAGCCAATTGGTGAGAGGCCAGAAGATTGACGATGTGATTCCTCGGCTGAACGGTATCCGTTGTGGCATGAAGGGCACGTCATGTCCTGACCAGTTGTGCCGTGCCCTCGAACAGTTGAAACAGACGCCAGCGACAGAGTAATGAGAAGTGGGGAGATACATAATTGTCCGGAGTTGATGGACCTGATTCAGGAGATGGGGTTCCTGCCGCTGCTGGATAGTGGCATCAGGGGCTACTCGGCTGAGGGACAATCGATATGTGGTGTTCGATGATGGTGGATGGGACTGGCCGCTGTGGAAGTGGAAGGGGCCTATCGTCACCGAGGGTCGCTGTGTCTATGGCAAGTTCTTTGCGGGCAAGGCGGGATTCGTGAGCAAGGACTGGTGGCCAGACCTATGCAATTATCGTCGTGCTTCGAGACCAGCGCCTGCGGAGGGCAGTATCGATGAGGCCATCCTGCTGACTTTGGCGGAACACGGCAGTCTGATTACGCGCGAACTGCGTGCTGCCTGTGGCTTTGACGGGGCATGGATGCGCAGCAAGTTTGATGGTTACATCACGCGTCTGCAGATGGCCTGTCGCATTGTGACCGAGGACTTCGTGTATCCCACCGACAAGCACGGGCGCGAATACGGCTGGGGCTGGTCGCTATTGACGACGCCTGAGCGGCTATTAGGTCAAACCTCACCCCCAGACCCCTCTCCGAATGGCGAGGGGAACTTTGAAAGGCGATGGAGAACACCTCAGGAGTCGTTTGACCGGATGTTTGAGCACTTGCGCAGACTGTTGCCCGAGGCCACCGACAAGCAGATTACGAAGTTAATCAAGTGAGCGCTGGCATGCAGGACTATCCCAATTAGATATCAGTTACTTATTCGCTGATGGAAAGTGGCTTTTCGCTGATTTTATTTGCCCATGTCAGAAAGATTGATTACTTTTGCAGCCGAAAATTAATAACTGAAGGCCGCGAATGAACGAATTGCTCGCTTCTTTTGAACCTATCACGCTCGACGAGATGAAAGGCGTGAAACTGATGAACCGCACTGACACGAAGTTCGTCACAACCATGCCCATGCTGACCCGTCTGCTGGAAATGGCGCGAAAGGACTACTATGCTCAGGAGATAGACAACGAGCGGAATATGCTCTACGATACCACCTATTATGATACGCGCGCCTTCGATATGTATCAGGAACATCAGCATGGTCACGTGAATAGGCAGAAAATACGCTTCCGCACCTATGTGAGCAGCAACTTGCAGTTCATGGAGGTGAAGACCAAGAATAACCACGGACGCACTAAGAAGAAACGCATCGAGGTGGAAGACATGGATCTGACGGACAGCACAAAGCGCCAATTCCTGGCAACCCATCTACGCTATGACGCTGAAACGCTCATACCCCACATGCACAACTACTTCCGTCGCATCACGCTGGTGAACAAGGCCCGTACCGAACGGCTGACTATCGATACCGATCTGCAGTTCAACAATATGCAGACTGGTACTAGCCGGAACATGGGGCCGCTGGTCATCATCGAGTTGAAACGCGACGGCCTGGTGTTCTCACCCGTGCTCGAAATGCTGCGCCAACTGCATATCCATCCCCACGGCTTCAGCAAGTACTGCATGGGAGCCGCGATGACCAACACAGAACTGCCTTTGAATCGTTTTAAAACAAAACTGAGGGACGTGGAAATGATACTTAACAAAAACCTAATCAACCAATAATATTTTATGAACGAAATTTTAGACTTGCTATTAAGTGACTTCGGCAATGCACTGGTGAGATTCTTCCTTTGTGTATGCGTTAATTTTATCATCGTCAACAGACTCTACTACAAGAAGTGTCACCGCAGGGATTTCTACTTCACGTTTATACTAATTCCCGTTGCCATTTTCTTCCTGGTGTATTTCATGATGGGAATGGATAGGGGAAAGGCTACCATGGGCGTTGGCTTGGGACTCTTCGGTATATTCGGCATTATGCGATACCGTACGGATACTATGCCTGTACGTGAGATGACCTACCTCTTTCTTGTCGTTTGTCTATCTGTGGTTCATGCTATGGTAGACAAAGAAAGTGAATCGAGTTATTTCGCAGAATATGCTAAACTGCTGATTATTGATGTCATCGTCATCGCAGCGATTGCTATATGCGAAAAAACGCTGAAGGTGCAGAGTACAAAACTGATTCAATATGACCGTCCAGAACTGGCAAAACCAGAAAATCGTAAACAATTGATTGCCGACCTGGAAGAGCGTACGGGACTGAAGATAATGAACGTAGAAGTGGGAGGCATTGACTTCCTGAGAGATTCTGTGATTTTGCGCATTACCTATGAAGGAAAAGGTGCAAGTAATATTGATGGACAATATGCCGTAAGAAAATTACAATGGAGAAATGTTTAACTGTGATTGCGCTGGCTTTGCTGACGGTAGTGCCGGCTGCTGCCCAGGATGACGATTTTGGTATCTGGGGCGAAGTGAATGTGGAGAAGAAGATAGACTCGCGCTGGGATGTTGATGCCGGCGTGGAGTTTAGAAGTCGTGACAATCTGAAAGCGGCCGACCGTTGGGCGTTCGGTGCTGATGCTACTTTCAAGATAACCGACTGGTTGAAAGCCTCGGCGGGCTATACGCTGCTCGATGATCACCGCGAGAAGGCTAACACCAGTGGCAGGAAAGCCAGCGACTACTGGGGAGTGCGCCATCGCTTCAACGTGTCGCTCGTCGGCTCGTATTCCTTTGGAGACCTGAACATCTCGCTTCGTGAGCGCTGGCAGTACACCTACCGCCCAGAGAAGACGGTAGACCGCTACTGGACCTATACCGACGAGGAAGAGGACCGTTATGAAGGCGAAGTGGCCGATCAGCACACCTACGAAGCGAAAAGCAAGAACGTGTGGCGCAACCGCTTGCAACTTAAATACAAGGTCAGCAAGATGTGGCGCCCCTATCTTAACGCAGAGACCCACGTGTCGAATGGATTAGAGAAAGTACGTTATTCGGCAGGTACGGAGATACGTCTCAGCAAACACCACTGGCTAGACCTGAAATACCTCTTCCAGAAAACGTACGGCGACGATGATGAGGAGGGCGACAGACATGTCATAGGCATTGGTTACACCTATAAATTCTAATTTATCACAGGGAAGGCGCATTTTTCGCCTTCCTTTTTTGTTGTCTTGCTTTTTTTTTATACCTTTGCACGCAAATAATAAGAAGACATGGCAACAGATAAGATAAGGATCAAGGACATCGCAGAGCGCGCTGGCGTTTCTGTAGGAACAGTAGACCGCGTGCTACATGACAGGCCCAACGTGTCGAAGGGTGCGCGTGAAAGGGTGGAAAAGGCGCTGGAAGAGATGGACTATCAGCCCAATGTCTATGCCTCGGCCCTGGCTTACAACAAAGACTACCAGTTTGTGTGCATCATACCGATGCATGAGAGCGAGGCCTACTGGGACGAGGTGGAAGAAGGTGTCAACGCTGCTACGTTGCTTCGTTGTGACTTCCATGTGTCGCTGAAGATGGTTTACTATGAGCGTTTCAACGATGCCACCTTCGTCAAGGCAACCAACGAGTGTATAGCCATGAAACCTGACGGTGTCATCGTTGTGCCAGCCAAGTTGGAACTTACGCAGGCTTTTACTGAGAAACTTGCAGAACAGGATATTCCCTTCATCTTGCTCGACTCCTATCTACCTGACCTGAAGCCATTGGCCTTCTACGGTCAAGACTCGTTTCAGAGTGGCTATTTCGCAGCACGCATGCTGATGCTCATCGCCTCAAAGGAGAAGGAAATCATGCTCATGAAGCAACTGAAAAACGGACATATCGGTTCCAAGCAGCAGTCGAATCGTGAGACCGGCTTCCGTCACTATATGAAGGACCATTTCCCGAAGATAACCATTACTGAGGTCAACTTGCCAATGGGCGGCAAAAAGGAAGATTTCGACAAGATTCTTGAAAACTTCTTCGAGACACATCCGCATGTGCACCATTGTATCACCTTCAACTCGAAGGCACATCTGGTGGGTGAGTTCCTACTGCGTACCAACCGTCGCAACGTGCAAATCATGGGCTACGACATGGTACCTAAGAATGCCGAGTGCGTGCGGCAAGGCAGTATCTCGTTCCTCATTGCCCAGCACGCCTACATGCAGGGCTATTCCTGTGTGGAGACCCTTTTCGAAGCCATCGTCCTGCGCAAAGAGGTCAACCCCGTGAACTACATGCCTATAGAACTGCTGACCAAGGAAAATATCGAATTCTACAGAAGAACAAATATTGGCTAAACAAATACAAACTATGGAATTAAAAACTTATCTGAAAATCAACCCTGCCGACTCGGTAGTGGTTTGTTTGCAACCAAAGAAAAAAGGTGAAATCATTGAGGCCGGTGGCGAGCGCGTTGTGCTCGCAGAGGACGTGCCTGCTGGTCACAAGGTGCTGCTGCGCGATGTAAAAGAAGGCGAGAACATCATCAAATACGGTTATCCCATCGGTCATGCCCGCAAAGACTTGAAAGCAGGCGAATGGGTCAACGAGAATAACCTGAAGACGAACTTGTCCGGTACACTTGAGTATACATATCAGCCTGTAAACGAGACACTTGATATTAAGAAAGAGAATCGTTCCTTTAATGGTTATGAGCGTAAGAACGGTGATGTGGGTGTGCGCAATGAGATATGGATTGTGCCCACCGTCGGCTGTGTCAACGGCATTGCCGAGCAGTTGGCTTCCAAGTTACGCGAAGAGACTGGATGCCGGGACGTAGACGCCATCTATGCCTGGCATCACAATTATGGTTGCTCGCAGTTGTCGGGCGACCATGAGAACACCCGCAAGGTGTTGCGCGATATCGTGCTTCATCCCAATGCCGGTGCGGTGCTTGTGCTTGGACTCGGTTGCGAGAACAACCAGCCCGACCAGTTTATGGAGATGCTAGGCGACTATGACAAGCAGCGTGTACGCCTGCTCGTGACTCAGCAGGTCGACGGTGATGAGGTAGAGGCTGGAATGGCTGTTCTGCGTGAACTTTATGCCATTGCCAGTAAAGACAAGCGCACCAATGTGCCTGTGTCAAAACTTCGTGTCGGTTTGAAGTGTGGTGGTAGCGATGGTTTCTCTGGTATTACCGCTAACCCGCTGGTGGGTGAGTTCAGCGACTGGCTGGTGGCCCAGGGTGGTACCAGCGTGCTGACTGAGGTGCCTGAGATGTTCGGTGCCGAGACCATCCTGATGAACCGTTGCGAGACGCCAGAACTCTTTGAGAAGACCGTCTCGATGATTAACAACTTCAAGGAGTATTTCCTCAGCCACGGCGAGCCTGTGGGTGAGAATCCCTCGCCAGGCAACAAGGCCGGTGGTATCTCTACGCTTGAAGACAAGGCATTGGGCTGCACACAGAAATGCGGACGTGCACCTGTCAGCGGTGTGATGGAGTATGGTGACCGGTTGCAGGCAACAGGACTTAACCTGCTTTCTGCTCCAGGCAACGACTTGGTGGCTGCTACTGCACTTGCTTCGTGTGGATGCCATCTGGTGCTTTTCACCACAGGTCGTGGTACACCTTTCGGTACATTCGTTCCCACCATGAAGATTGCTACCAACCCCACGCTGGCTGCCCGCAAGCCCAACTGGGTGGACTTCTCAGCAGGACAGTTGGTTACAGGCCGCACGATGGAAGAACTGGTGCCTGAGTTCATCGACAAGGTGCTCAGCGTGGCCAGTGGTGAGAAGGCTCGCAACGAGGAGAACGGCTATCGCGAGATCTCGATCTTCAAGAACGGCGTGACGCTTTAATTGGCAATTAGCCATTATGAATTGAGCATTGAAAAAAGGTTTGTTGGCATTATCACCCCTTGTGGTGTTCATCCTATTGTATTTAGTCACGAGCATTGTCGCTCGTGACTTTTACAAGGTTCCCATCACGGTGGCGTTCCTGACGGCCAGTATCTATGCCATTGCCATCACGCGTGGCAAGTTGCGCAGGCGAATCAATGTGTTCAGCCGTGGAGCCAGCACGCCGGAGATGATGCTCATGATATGGATTTTCATTCTGGCCGGTGCTTTTGCCAATACAGCCAGGCAGATGGGAGCCATCGATGCCACAGTCAACCTGACACTATGGATGCTGCCAAGTGAGATGCTGCTGGCAGGACTCTTTATCGCCGCCTGTTTCATATCGCTCAGCATCGGAACGAGCGTGGGAACCATCGTAGCCTTGACACCAATAGCGGCAGGTGTGGCCCAGCAGACAGGGGCAGACATGGCGATGGTCATTGCTGTAATTGTGGGTGGTTCCTTCTTTGGCGACAACCTCTCGTTCATCTCCGACACGACAATCATTGCCACACAGACGCAGGGTTGTAAGACCAGCGACAAATTCCGTGTCAACTCGTTTATTGTCGCTCCGGCCGCTATCCTCATCTTGTGCCTCTATGTCTACATGGGGCAGGGCATGGCAGAACCAACCGACATTCCCAGTATCAACTTCTGGAAAGTAGTGCCATACATGGTGGTCCTTGTCACCGCCGTTTTCGGAATCAACGTGATGGTGGTGCTAACCCTGGGCATATTGCTGACGGGAATCGTCGGACTGACTGACGGTTCGTTCGATTTCTATGGCTGGCTGGGGGCTATGGGAGAGGGCATCGTCTCGATGGGCGAACTGATCATCATTACGATGCTGGCAGGTGGACTGCTCGAGGTCATCAAGCATAATGGCGGCATCGACTTTATCATCACCCGCCTGACACGTCGTATCAGCGGCAAGCGGGGTGGGGAACTGGCCATTGCCGGACTGGTAAGCATTGTCAACTTTTGTACGGCCAACAATACGGTGGCTATCATTACCGTAGGAGGCATTGCACGGAAGATAGGTGAGAAGTACGGTCTTGATCCGCGCAAGTGCGCCTCGCTGCTTGATACGTTCTCATGTACCGTTCAGGGCCTGATACCCTATGGTGCCCAGATTCTCATGGCAGCAGGACTGGCTTCGGTCAATCCTGTGTCCATCGTTCCTTTTCTCTATTACCCGATGGCCATTGGCCTGTCAGCCTTCATCGCCATCCTGATACGCTATCCCCGTCGTTACTCCTAACTTTTACCTCCAATACAACTATGGATATCACCACCCGTCAAATGTTTCTCCTGCTACGTGCAGGCGTCTTCGGCCAACAGGACAGAGTAGAGCCTATGTCGGTCTGGAAATGGCGCAAGACCTACCAACTGGCTGTTGCGCACGGTGTTGAAGCAGAGGCTTATGAAGGGCTGGAGGTCGTCAGCGACCAGTTCTTCTCACAAATAGTTCCAGACGACCTGCGTAGCCAGTGGGCCGAGAGTGCCGATCAGGCACGTCGCAGTCAGCGGGAAGAACCAGCGCCTCTGCCACCACGTCTGGCCAAGAGCCTGACGGCTATAGCCGAGGCTCATCCCCAGTCGAAGGCCGATGCCATGATGCTGGAGTCGTTGGCGCGTCTGGCATGTGCGCTGATGAATGATGACTACTGGGTGCGCCATTTGCTCAATTTAGGAGAACTGGTGCGTGAGTCAGGATCGGATGTCAATCGTGAGCAGTTGCAGAAATGGATTCGTAAGTTAGGACTGACACGTATGGCCCAGTTGGAGGGAGCGCTGCTGATGCAGTTGGCGGGTGTTCAGGAGGGCGAGTTACCGATGCCGATGCCTCGCCGTCCCGATGCGTTTTCCCAACAAGTAGATGCTATAGCCTCGGCCATTCCTCATGGCCGCGAACAGTTGGAGTTCCAGCAGGGTAAGCACATCTTCGTACACACCAACAATGCTAATGCGATGGTGTGGAATGCCCGTCGCTCCATGCGTTTCTTCAAATACTCTCCTCGCGAGAGCCTCTCACAATTGTTCTCTTCTTTCGCCCGCTCCCTCACAAATATAGAGGAATAGTACGCTTGTCTGCGACTATTCCTGACGGTCGGCGATGTTATCGCCCTCGGTGGGCTTCATCTCCTCCTTGAAGTCGGTGATGCCGTTCTCAATGAGGATATTGTACCATTGGATGAGTTTTTTGATGTCGCTGACGTGTACGCGCTCGCGGTCAAAGGCGGGAAGTACCTTGGCAAAATATTCGCGCAGTTCGTCGCCGCTGGCCTTCTTGAAGTCAAGGCTCGACTTCTTGCCATCCTCAAGGGTCTTCAGGCTTTCCAGTACATCCATGAGGGGCACATCATCAGCATCGGTGAACATCGCGATGTCGGCCAGGGAAGTGATGCGGTCGGTACCGAAAGCCGGCTGGCGGCGATGCGTGCCGTCAAGAGCCTCGACAATGAGGTTGTTCTTTCCGCGTGATACGAGTTTGTAGAGTCCGGGCTTACCGGCAATAGATAAAATAGTCTGTTGCATATTCTGTTTTCTTGTTTATTATTTGTTTATGTCTTGAAGTATCTCTGTGAGTTGTGGTTCCAGGGGACGGCCGTCGTTGACAATCTCGTAGTCGGCCAGTCGTCGTACCTCATCCTGAGACCATTGGCGCCCAATCCATTCCTGAGCCTTCTCACGGGTGATGTTGTCACGCTGGATGATGCGCTGGATACGTATCTCTTCTGGGGCGGTGACAACGATGACGCGGTCAACGATATGGGCGATGCCAGCCTGATAGAGAATGGCACTCTCCATCCATGAGATGCCGCTTCCCAGGAAATCGGTGACGACGGCAGGGTGCACGATGGCATTGATGGCCTTTGCATTGTCGTCTGACTGGAGCAGGAATTTGGCGATGACGGCTTTGTTGAGTTGGCCGTCGTCCGTATAGGCATCTGCGCCGACGAGTGCGGATATCTTCTCCTTCACCTCTTCGGATGAACGCATCAGCCGTTTGGCTGCAGCATCGCAGTCGTAGACTTCTATGCCCCGTTCCCTTAACAGGCGGCACACATAACTCTTGCCGCTGCCAATGCCTCCTGTGATGGCAATCTTCATCTTGACACCTCCTCTATTAAATAGTCTACGTTTGAAGGCGTGATGTTGATGCGTGAGATGCCCTTGGGGGCCGAGATCAGTTTGACGGCACACTTGGTCGAAAGTGAGTCGGAGAACTCTAGGTAGTCGGCTGCTACCACAAAGTCTTTCTTTGACAACGACTTATAGGTCCTCATGCCAGTAACGAAGGTCGCGCTGACCTTGGCCGGGAATGTGCGGAGCACCTTACCTTCAGGCATGTTGATGCCGACGACAGGGATGCCGTCGATACGCTCTTCCGTGAGTATGTCCGTGAAGAAAGTAATCTTCACGTGGCTTGGCACCATCTTCACACCCTCCATCTTGAGCAGCGGGGCATCGACTTGAAGGGTGTCGTGGAAGTCGCTATAGTTAAGGTCTTCCGTATAGACCACGTTGATGCTGTCCAGTTTGCTCGATGAGGCAAAGACGGTGACGCTGTCTGGTCTACAGCGATAGCCGGAAAGGAAATAAAGAGGTTCCGGCTCCACTTGTCCACGCCAATCCACGGGCACCCGCTTCCTCTCTCCGAAGTTATAGGTGAATGAAAGGTGGTCGGGCTTGATGCTGACCAGGCGTGTCGATGCTGGCAGCCTTCCCTCAATCATCTTGAGCAGATCGGCATTGCCTACTGATCCTACGCCCAGGGCCTTCGAGTACATCATGAAATCGATGTCGATGGGTTTGTCCTGAGAGTCGAAGATGTAGGGCATCAAGACGAATCCCTTGTCTTGAAGCGTCAGGCGCAGGGTATCCGTCTCTCCGGAGGTTATGACTGCGTTCTTCGGAATGTTCGTATAGCGCACCAATATCTTCACTTCCTGCTCATAACTCTGGTTGAGTGCGTTTATCAGCCAGAATATGCCAGACAAGGCAAAGAACAACAAGAAGATCACAAACTCCTTGTTGGCCTTGCTGAATAGGAAGTTGATGATGCTACGAAATACGTTGCCCACGTGATCGATGGTGGAATTGCTCCTCTGCGAGGATTATTTCTGCTGGCCTGTGCTGGCCATATCCTTGAAGACATAACCCTTGTCGACGGTGATGACCACGTCGCGGGCTATTTTCACATCGACGGTATTCTTGGCCAGGTCGATGCTCTTGACGGTGCCATAGATGCCGCCGCCAGTCACCACCTGAGTGCCTTCAGTCAGTTCGTTCTGGAATTTCTGGATGGCCTTGCGCTGCTTCTGCTGTGGACGGATAATGATGAAATACATCACGGCAAAGATACCTGCGAACATCAGAAGTGTCATTGTCAAATCAGGGCCAGCACCAGGTGCTGCTAAAAAGATGTTTGTCATAATCTGTGGTTGTTTATGTGTTATTGAATGTTTATTCTTGCTTGAGTGACTTGAGCAGTTTTCCCGTCTTCACCAGATGGTGGGCAATGGCATCGAGCATGCCGTTGATGTAGCCGGCACTACGCGGGGTGGAGTAGAACTTTGACAGTTCCACAAACTCGTTGATGGTGACGGATATGGGAATGCTGGGGAAGTTGATCATCTCTGCGATGGCTATCTGCATGATGATGACATCCATATAGGCCAGACGGCTGAAGTCCCAGTTGCGTGATGTCTCGCTCATGAAGCGCTGGTACTCGTCGGCGTTGAGTATGGCGGCGCGGAACAGTTTGCGGGCGTAGTCTTTCTCCTCCTCCGAGTCGTATTCAGGCAGCAGTTCCTGCGATGCGCTGTTCTTCTCCTCAAAGCGCTTGATGGTCTTCAGTACGAAGGTGTCTACAATTTCCTTGTCGTCGTTCCAGTAGAGACTTTGCTCCTCGATGATGCTGTCTATGTCTTCATTCTCCTGAATCAGGGTGCGATATAATTTGCGCCACAATTCGCGGTCGAGGGCATAGTCATCCTCTTCTGACTCCATGTATTCCTTATATATCTGGCTCTGCTCAATCTGCTCAAAGAGGCGCCCAATGAACTCTGGCTCGTCGGCCCAGGTGTGCTTCTGCGTTTCCATGAAGTCGCACAACTGCTTGTTGTTCTCCAGTTGAAGGGCGAAGCGGTTGTAGGCAAACTTCTGCGAGGGATCCGCTGTTCCCTCACGCTTGGCCTTGGCCTGGAGCACCTCCAGTCTTCTGCGTGACTCTTTCGTGACGGCCACGATGAGCCCCAGCAGATGATGATACAAGTCGTAGGCTTTCGAGAGACTGAAGAAGAGTTCCTTCTCAGCAGATTCTATGTTCTTGCTACCGTTTTGATAGTAGGCGTAGGTTAACTGTACAATCTTGATTCTTATGATTTCCCTATTAATCATCGCTATGTTATATATGGTTTATCGGATGCAAAATTAGTCATTTTTCTTCTATTACACAAGAAAATTGCATTTTTTTTGTTTTTTTTCGCCCTCGCCTTGTCGTATATCATTTTTTCTTTGTACCTTTGCACCCGCTTTTTTCGTGTGATGGCGAATTAAGTCAGCAAATTTTTATAAAACAACAACTTAATTTAGAGTAACACAACAGTTATGAAAGAAATTGCAATCAATGGTCAGAAGCGCGAGACCACAGGCAAGAAAGCCTCAAAAATGGTGCGCAAGGAGGGTCTGGTACCCTGCAACCTCTATGGTGAGAAGAAAGGTGAGAACGGTCTGCCCGAGGCTCTCTCGTTTGTCGCTTCGTTCTCTGAACTGCGTAAAGCCGTCTATTCTCCCCATGTATTTGTCGTCAACCTGAATATCGATGGCGTTGAGCATAAGGCAATCATCAAGGAACTGCAGTTCCATCCCACAACCGACGCTCTGCTTCATGCAGACTTCTTCGAGGTCAACGAGACCAAGGCTATCACCGTTGGTATCCCCGTTAGACTCAATGGCCTGGCACAGGGTGTTCGCGATGGTGGTAAACTGAACCTCTCTATCCGCAAGATTGACGTTACCGCTCCTTACAAGCAGATTCCTGAGATTCTGGATATCGATGTCACCAACCTGGGTCTGGGCAAGGCCATCAAGGTGGGCGAACTGAGTTTCGAGGGTCTGACGCTGGCTACTCCTGCTCAGGTGGTTGTATGCTCGGTGAAGGAGACTCGTGCATCGAAGTCTGCCGCTGCTGCCGCTGCCGCTGAGTAATCATGCCGTTGGTATTGGCTGTTGGCTGTGGGCTAATGGCTAAGCGCTAAAGGCTAAAAACAGTAGTAATGGACAAATACTTAATTGTTGGTCTGGGCAACGTAGGCTCTGAATACGAATTGACCCGCCACAATACTGGATTCATGGTGTTGGACGCTTTTGCAAAGGCGTCCAATATCGTTTTTGAAGACCGCCGCTATGGCTTCGTGGCCGAAACCACGCTCAAGGGGCGCAAGGTCTTCCTGCTGAAGCCGTCTACCTACATGAACCTGAGCGGCAATGCCGTCAGATATTGGCTCAACAAGGAGAACATCGACCAGCAGCGGCTGCTCGTCGTCAGCGACGATGTGGCCCTGCCTCTGGGAGCCTTCCGCCTGAAGGCCAATGGTTCCAATGGCGGTCACAACGGATTGGGACATATCCAGCAACTGATTGGTCAGCAGTATGCCCGTCTGCGCATGGGTGTAGGCAACGACTATCCACGCGGTGCCCAGATCGACTGGGTGCTGGGACGCTATTCCGAGGAAGAACTGAAGGCGTTGCAGCCCAGCATCGACACGGCTGTCGAGATAGTCAAGAGTTTTGTGCTTGCTGGTATCGACGTGACGATGAATCAGTTTAACAAACTGGGGAAGAAGTAAAGCAACAAAAAGGAAAAACGATGAGTGAGGCTCGTATAGACAAGTGGCTCTGGGCGGCCCGTATCTTCAAGACGCGGACCATCGCCGCCGATGCCTGCAAGAACGGTCGTGTGGCTGTCGACGGGGTGAATGTGAAGCCTTCCCGGATGGTGAAGGAGGGCGAGACGGTCAGCGTGCGCAAGCCGCCCGTGACCTTCTCGTTCAAGATACTGAAGACCATCGAGCAGAGGGTAGGGGCTAAACTGCTGCCTGAGATCTACGAGAACGTGACCCCTCAGGACCAGTACGACCTCTTGGAGATGAACCGCATCAGCGGTTTCGTTGACCGTGCCCGCGGTACAGGTCGTCCCACGAAGAAGGACCGCCGCGCAATGGATGCCTTTAATGAAGAAATATATATTTATGAAGAAGAGTAAGTTTTTGCTGTCGTTGCTTTTTGCTTCGATGTGTCTTCTGGCTGCATCGTGCCTTAGCAACGACAATTCCGCTTCAGGAATAGTCACGCTGACAACGAAGGGCAACGTGCTCTATGCCAATAGTACAAAGGACACGCTGTACGTGTTAAGTTACAGCCCTTGGAAGATACAGGCCCTGCCAGGTTCCGAATGGTGCACGCTCGGCACTATGTCAGGCAAAGCCGATACCTACTATATCATTAGCATGGCCTTGGGGATGAATACCACGGGTAAGGCTCGTCTGGCACCGTTCACGATAGCCGATACCAACAAACCCGAGTCGGCCACTACGTTCGAGATAAAGCAGATGGCCACACGTGGCGACGGCACGCTGGGCAACGCAGCCCTGGTCAAGCGCATCGAGTCCACCGACGGCTATGTGGCCGATATCTCCTATGACGAAAAGGCCCGTCCCGTCAGTTATCAGTTGACGGGTAATGGCGTTTCAGACCGATTGACCGTCTACTACGATGAGTATCAGAACCAGATACTGGTCACCCGCAATGGCAGGGAGATGAAAGGCGATATGGACACCGGCTATCAGTCGTCGAAACTGATTGGTGCCAGCGATACCGTCTATTATCAGTCCCAGTACTATAACGGGATGCCCATCCTTGCCAACTACACCTTTAGTTTTATATCGCGCGATGCCACCCAAGGTCTTCAGGCTTACGCCTACCTCCTGATCAGCGATAGCCATCCTGAGGGCCAGTCGGTAGCCCCCGACAGTCTGCATGTTGCCGACAGCCTCCGCTATGTTCACCAGGGCAAGTCCGCCGACTCGCAGTTGGCAGAGATGCTGGAACTGCACTATAGTACTGCCGACAACCGTTGCCAGTCGGTCGATGTCAACCAGTTGCTTTTGGGATTTGCCGAGTGCCAGCCCATGCAACTGCTGTCGCTCTTCCGTTATACGCGCAGCACGAGCATCGTCTCTGAGGCCAAGTCGGACAAGGGCGACATCAAGGTGACTACAACGTTGAATGCCGACAAGAGCGTCAGCACGATGAAGGTGGAGCGTGGAGGCTCTACGGTCACCTATACCTTTACTTATTAGGCCTATGCTGCTCGACTGTCTCTTCATCATTGTTGGAGTGGTGCTCGTGCTCTGGGGAGCCGATCGCCTGACGGAGGGAGCCGCCTCGATGGCACGTCGTTTCAACGTGCCTGAGATCGTCATCGGACTGACCATCGTGGCTGCCGGCACCTCGGCACCCGAACTGTTCGTCAGCGCCACATCCGCCCTTCAGGACACCCCCGACCTGGCCGTCGGCAATGTCGTAGGCTCCAACATCATGAACACGCTGCTCATCGTGGGCGTGGCCGCTATGGTGGCCCCTATGACCATCTCCCGCTCGACAGTCCTCAAAGACATTCCTTTCTCGGCATTAGCTTCCGTACTGCTCATCGTGCTCTGTCTCGACACCTTCGACAGCCTCGACCTGAACGGCCATGTGATTAGCCGCATCGATGGCATCATCCTGCTGGCTGCCTTCGCCCTCTTCATGGTCTATACCTTCAGGGTGGCCAAGCAGAGCCCTGCCGCTGAGGGTGACGGCGACAAGTCTGTGATGCCCGTGTGGAAGAGCATCCTCTTCGTGGCGCTGGGACTGGCGTGTCTGATTCTGGGCTCCAACCTCTTTGTCTCTTCCGCCTCGTCGGTGGCTGAGCAACTGGGCGTGAGCCAGAGCATCATCGGACTGACCATCGTGGCAGGCGGCACCTCGCTGCCCGAACTGGCCACCAGCGTCGTCGCAGCCCGCAAGGGCCAGTCGGCCATCGCTATCGGCAATGTGATAGGCTCCAATGTGTTCAATGTGCTGCTCATCCTAGGCACGACGGCAGTCATCTGTCCCATGCAGATAGGCGGCATCACGGTGGTTGACATCAGCATGATGCTGCTCTCCGTGCTGATGGTGTGGGTCTTCTCCTACACCCGCTACACCGTCGAGAAATGGGAGGGCGCCCTGCTCACGCTGACCTATCTGGCCTATGCCGGATGGCTGATGTATATTGCATAGTTTTTTTATCTTTTTATTCCTATGGCTGAAGAAACAAGAAAGAATGAAGGCCTGCAGTCGTTAGGCCAGAAGACGAAATATAGTACCGACTACGACCCGTCGGTGCTGGAGACATTCCAAAACAAGCACCCTGAGAACGACTACTGGGTGCAGTTCAACTGTCCGGAGTTCACCACGCTCTGTCCCATTACCGGCCAGCCCGACTTTGCCGAGATACGCATCATGTATCTGCCCGGCGAGCGCATGGTGGAGAGCAAGAGTCTGAAACTCTACCTCTTCTCCTTCCGCAACCACGGCGATTTCCACGAGGACTGCGTGAACACCATCATGAAGGACCTGGTGCGCCTGATGGACCCCAAATACATTGAGGTGACGGGCATCTTTACGCCCCGTGGCGGCATCAGCATCTATCCCTATGCCAACTACGGCCGTCCAGGCACCCGCTACGAACAACTGGCCGAAAAGCGATTAGAACAGCATCAACCCATCTGATACGACTATGGCAGAACAGAATACAACCCCGCGTCGACGCACTACGAGACAACAGCCCGTCGACACCACCTATGCCCATCTGCAGCCCCAGGCCCCCGAGATCGAGCGGGCCGTGCTGGGTGCCTTGCTCATCGACAAGGATGCCTATCCCGTGGTCTGCGAGACGCTCTTCCCCGAGAGTTTCTACGAGCCCCGCAACCAGTTGATCTATGCCGCCATACGCCAACTGTCGATGGACGAGAGCCCCGTTGACGTGCTGACGGTCACAGAGCAATTGGCACGCAACGGACAGTTGGAAGAGGCTGGCGGTCCTGCCTATATCGCCGAGATATCATCGCGTGTGGCCACCTCGGCCCACGTGGAGTATCACGCCCGCATCGTCGCCCAGAAATTCCTGGCACGCCAACTCATCCAGTACTCCAGCGACTTGCAGACCAAGGCCTTCGACGAGACCATCGACGTGGATGAACTGATGCAGCATGCCGAGGGTGCCCTCTTCGAACTCTCGCAGAAGAACATGAAGAAGGACTACACCCAGATAGACCCCGTCGTCGATCAGGCCATCAAGGTCATCCAGAAGGCTGCTGCCAATACCGACGGCCTGACGGGCATAGCCAGCGGCTACCACGGTCTGGACGACAAGACCAGCGGCTGGCAGCCCTCCGACCTGGTCATCATCGCAGGTCGTCCGGCAATGGGTAAGACGGCCTTTGCCCTGAGCATGGCGAAGAACATTGCCGCCGACTATCAGATACCCATCGCCTTCTTCTCGCTCGAGATGTCGAACGTGCAGTTGGTCAACCGTCTCATCTCCAATGCCTGCGAGATAGAGGGTAAGAAGATACTGAACGGCCAGTTGCGCCGCGACGAGTGGGACCGTCTCGACAAGCGAGTGAACACCCTGCTGGGAGCCCCGCTCTACGTTGACGACACCCCTGGTCTCTCCGTTTTCGAACTGCGTACCAAGGCCCGTCGACTGGCACGCGAACATGGTGTGAAGATCATCATGATCGACTACCTGCAGTTGATGAATGCCAACGGCATGCGCTTCTCCTCGCGTCAGGAAGAGGTGTCCACCATCAGCCGCTCGCTGAAGGGACTGGCCAAGGAACTCGACATCCCCATCATCGCCCTCTCGCAGTTGAACCGTGGCGTCGAGTCGCGCGAAGGTCTCGAGGGCAAGCGTCCGCAACTCAGCGACCTGCGTGAGTCGGGTGCCATCGAGCAGGATGCCGACATGGTGCTCTTCGTGCATCGTCCCGAGTATTATCACATCTATCAGGACGGCAACGGCAACGACCTCCACGGCAAGGCCGAGATCATCATCGCCAAGCATCGTAAGGGTGCTACGGGCGACGTGCTGCTCACCTTCCGCGGCGAGTTCACCCGCTTCGAGAATCCTGAGGACAGCAGTCTGGGTCCGATACCCGTGGGTGGTGAGATCATCGGCTCGAAGATCGACGGCACCAACAACCCCGTGCCTCCTTCCGATGAGTTCGACTCCTTCAGCGGCTCTCCGATTCCGCCTCCCTACGATGGGCCGGTACCGTATTGAGAATTAAGAGTTAAGAGTTAAGAATTAAGAGTTCTTTGCAAGCAAAGCGAGCAAGCTCGAGCGAAGAATTTAGAAGTATCGGCTTTCAGCCGAGTAAGAATTAAGAAGTAAGAATTAATTCAAAATTCCTACATCTTACGCGCAGCGAAGCGAGCATACATCTAAATTCTTAATTCTAAATTCAAAATTTATAATTAATAATTATGAATAAAATAGGAACCTACCAGTTTATGGCCGAACCGTTCCATTGCGACTTCTCCGGTCGCCTGTTTATGGGACACCTGGGCAACCACATGCTCAATGCCGCCGACTTCCACAGCACCGACCGTGGCTTCGGCATGAAATACCTCATGTCCATCCAGCGATCGTGGGTGCTCTCGCGACTGGCCATCGAGATGGAGGAGATGCCTACACAGTACACGCGCTTCAACGTCGAGACGTGGGTGGAGAGTGCCATGCGCTATTTCACCTCGCGTAATTTCGCTATTGTCGGCCAAGAGCCAACAGCCCCCAGTCAAGAGCCAAAGGTCTATGGCTACGGGCGCTCCATCTGGGCCATGATCGACACCGAGAGCCGCCAGCCCACCGACATCTACGCCATCGACAATGGTGCCATCGACAAGTGGATAGTCACCGACAAACCCTGTCCCATAGAAAAGGGTGGGAGAGTGAGGATGACCGACGGGGCACAACTCCAGCGAACCATCGACACCCACTACAGCGATGTCGACATCAACGGCCACGTCAACTCCGTCAAGTACATCGAGCACATCCTCGACCTATGGCCCCTCGACTGGTATCGTGATCACCGCCTGCGCCGCTTCGAGATTGCCTATGTGGCCGAAGCCCATGCCGGTGACCGCCTCAGTTTCTGGACTGAGCAGGTCTCGCCCCTCGAGCATTGTGTCCGCATCTGCAAGGAAGATGGCACCGAGTGCTGTCGCAGCAAGGTCATCTTCGTGTAATACGAGTGTGAGCAGACTATTCCTCATTCTCCATCTCTACAACGAGATTTGAGAATGCTTGGCGCAGGGCGTAGAGTAGAGGCTCATCATTGTCGGCTTCAGTAGCGATGACGAGTGTGTCAGAGGCTTGTCGTTCCATACTGAGAACATTGCCACGATAGTAGATGGAATCGGAACCTACGAGCATCTTCATCAGCATCTGTTGTGGCACGAAGAGTCCCATTTCATTACCAGGAGTACCAAACTGCTTGCAGAGGTCGTTAATGAGTGTCTCAACGGCATCAAGTGTTTGGGCGTTGCCTGTAAGCGTGTAGCAGAAGTCTTCTGGACACTCTTTACCTGGGTCGTCCACATCGTCCCACTCTTCTTCATATTGCTGCGGAACATCACCGGCAAGGTCAAAATAATGCTTTGCCTCTCGTTTGTTGATGAAGATACCATTCTCTTCATCACCCCACCGACATTTGTGGTAGAGTTCATAGGCAGCATACTTGTTACCTCTGTCGCATAACTCCTGCAGTTTGGCAGGGTCCTCGATAAAGATTGCCTGTTCCTCATAGCCACGACGAATCAGTTCCAAATAGAATTCGTCAAAATGGCGAGGCCAGAACCATATCGTATTAGCCCTGAACGCTTCCAGGTCCTCCTCGCTGAGATTAGCCACATCGGCCACGATGCTCTCCATCAACTCACGTTCCTCTTTAGTTGTGTCGACAGCAATAATCTCATCACGATCTACAGTAACTTCTTCACCTGTATCCTCATCGATGCATGTCTCTTTGTAGCGGTGGTGATTACGCTCCAACGACTTCATCAGCGATTCAATCCTTGCATCCATAGTTGTGCAATTATTCTTGTTTTCCTCAAGAGCCTGAATAATGCTTTGGCGAATCCACCAGACGGCATAGGCGATGAACTTGAAGCCACGAGAGGCATCATACTTCATAGCAGCCTTTTTCAAACCCTCGTTTCCTGCCTCAATCAGTTTTTCGAGTGTCAGTCCACGCTTCTGATACTGGTTGGCCACGCTGACAACATAACGCATGTTGGCCTTTTCCAGTTGCTTCATCTCGTCGCAGTCTGTGCCCTTCTCCTGCACAGCCTTGCAAAGAGCAGTCTCTTCATCGATAGTCAGCAACGACGAACGGCCGATTTCATCAAGGATCTCATCCAAACTTTGTTTCTTCATCTTTCTTCGTTTTTATTGGTTTGTGAAGATAATATAGTAACTTTCGAGGAAAAATTCAATAATCAGGGCCATTTTTTATCCGTTTGTCTCCTGATACGACTCTCCGTTCTCAAACACATCATCCACCCACCAGTCTGCGTCTTCTGGCTTGATGTTGCCCTCTTGATACTCTTCGAAGTCGTATGGCACGCACACTATCTCAGCAGCCACATCGTCCTTTTCAATGTCGATGTTCCGCTGTCCGAAGATGACACACTCATCACTCGTTACCCGATAGCCCTCTGCTTCCAGTTCTGGCAGCACCTCCACTATCGGTCTTTCTACGTATTTACTCCAGTCTTGCATAATTCATGTTTTATTTATCTAACCTCCATTTTCCACGTGTTCCCCCTGTAAACAAGCTGGCGGAAGCAGAACTGAGAAATTGGATGTCAGGCCAGAAATGCTTCACGATGTCGTTCTCTAACACACGATAGTCAACATGCTTCTCGCACTCCGAGAAGTCCCACCACACGAAGCACAGCCTAACTACCTGACCCACCTTTCTTTTCTCTATGGTGAATCCCTGCTGGAAGTCGCCCGTGTCTTGCTTTGTTAAATCTACCCCGATCTTTTCCATGCTGACCTTTCTGGTCTGTTCCACCACATAGTCTCGCACCAGTTCGAAATCCTCTGGCCGTTCAGTGGTCATGTACCACTCCTTCAAATGAAAAAAAGATGCTCTCATCGTCACTATCTATTTTGATTTTTTGTTTGATGCGCATAATATAGACACATTCGCGAAAAAATTCAAAAATAGTGGCAACTTTTTTATCTTATAATTTCTTTATCTCATCAATCAGAATTTTTTCAAACTTCCAGAAATGCTCGCCTGGATGGCCATTGCTTCCTCTGTAGTTGGTGTTGAGCAGATAGTAACTCTCGTCGCCTTCCGTAATCTTAAAGACACGGTAATTCCTATTAACTGGATCAACAGGGACCATTCCCTTCTTCTTCTTGATTTCATTCCATTTAGCGACAACATATATATTCTCTTTCCCGTCGTACGTTACCGTATAGGTAAGGTCTGCGAATATCACTTTCCCGTCTTTGTCAACGATGTCGTAACTCTTTTCAAGATCGCTGTTTTTCTTGAGGTTATCACGGAATAGTGTTTCTGTAACATCTTCGATTTTATCATTGAAAAACTGCTTCAGCCAATCTCTTCTAAATTCGGCACCTATACATACAGCCATCTTGCATGTACTAATTCTCAAGGCAGCAAACAATGGCAGAATGGACCTGTTGTTGATAATCGTCCGGCATTGCCCATTATCAATCCAACTCATGTCGTTATTCCATTTCTGCGAGTGCCATCCGCACAGTTCCATTGCGAAAGGCAACTTTTTCTCATCTTTCTTCCCAGAGATGACTTCCACAAGATGGTCGAGCCAACCACATTTCTGCTGCCACCAATCGTAACCCTCATAACCGTTGTCAGCATCCCAGAACCATTCAAGACCCTTCTTTGCTTCAAACACAGGACCGGTTAATGCTATACTACTGTATCCCTTTTTCCCCTTTATTCTCTTCTCTTCTACATATTTAATAAATGTCATCGAAGGGATTACCTCTTTGTCTATTTTAGAAAGCGAATCGCAGCCCGCACAACTCTTACAACTGATGGTCGTGTGCCGGTTCACTCGCGGTCCGCCTGCAGGGTTATAGTCCAACAGCACGATAGAGCAATCTCTGGGATCACCCCAATATGGCTCTGGCATGTGAATCGTATTAAGCCTATATTCGGGTTGGTCCCTAAACTTGTTGTTAATGGCTTCTATTATCAGGCTTTGTTCCTCTACCTCTTTCTCAAACTTAGAATAGTCGGCATTATTCTCAAGCCATTGCCTGACCACTTCGTCCCAATAGTTAATGAAATGCCTATTTAAGTCAAATTCATTAACGCTCAATTCATTTATTTCCATCTTTGTTTATCGTTTTTAGTTATGATATTGCAAAGGTACGAAAAGTCGAGAGCAAAACAAAAGAACTCGTTCTTTTTTTTGCCGAGACGGAGTATTTTCGCCATCTTTGATGGCAAAGGTATGAATAAGTGAGAACAATACAAAAAAAAAACGCCTTTTTTTGTTTTTATTGTCGAACGAAAGTACCTAAGAACGAAGTTCAAAGGTACACATTATTTTTGGCTCATCCGACATTTCGAGTGATGCGACAGTCATGTAGTGCATAGAGTCTTAAGCGAAAATACTTTTCATCTCTGAATCCATAAGCATTTCTCTTCA
>CADCCB010000038.1 GCA_902799905.1 uncultured Prevotellaceae bacterium | reverse complement strand
CTTGGCGTTGATGTACTTCTGCACGACCTGGCCCTGCTTGTTCTTGCCCTGTCCCACGACGATGCGCTCGGTCTCGGGGGTGAAGATCACGCGGCGGGTGGTGATGGTGGCGGCACTGACATCCTCGGCCTTGGCCACGCCCACGCTGGAGAAGCCTACCTTGAAGATGCCCAGTCCGGCCAGGCGCACCTTCTGTCCCAGTTCCAGGAAGTGCTTCACGGCCTCGCCCAGTTCGTCCAGTGCGCCCTTGATGTCGCTTCGCTTCAGCGATGCCTGGCTCTGGATGAAGCCTGCGATGTCGTCGGTCTCGATGAAGTGCTCGTCATAGACGGGCGTTGCGTAGTACTTGCCGTAAGCGGTGCTCTCGGCGTTGTTGTTCTTTTTCTTAATGTACTTCTGACTCATGGTTTTTAAATTTTAATGGTTAATGGTTATGGGTTCTTGCGTCCCTTCGGTAGCAAGCGGCCTTTGGCCGAGCGATTGGTTATTGAATTGGTTTTTAATGGTTCTTGCGTCCCTTCGGTAGCAAGCGGCCTTTGGCCGAGCGATTGGTTATTGAATTGGTTGGAGGTTCGAGATTTGATCTGCGCGCTTGATACTAATCTCTCACTCACTTTTCACTTTTCCCTTCCAATGGCGGTAGCGAATTTTTCACTTTTCACTATTCACTTTTCCCTTCCAATGGCGGTAGCGAATTTTTCACTATTCACTTTTCACTATTCCCTTCCAATGCTTTGCATCGGTCGTTCGGATAGTTCCTTACCCCCCTAAGGAGGCATTCCTTCGGTTGTTGCGAAGCATCGGAGGAGGGCGTAGGAGGCATTCGGATGACCCGTCCGAGGCATTGCGGTGTCGGGCGCGCTCGCCCGTATCATTTATCTGTTGCAAAGGTACTACATCGCCAGTGCGGTTCACGAATACTTCACAAGATTTCTTTATTTTTTTTGTGATAATATGCCCTCGCTGTTGCAGCGTTGACTTCGTCGACAACTGCTGGCGCCCGGCAAAGTCGATGCGAGCATCACTCTGCCCTCGCTGTTGCAGTTGTTGCAGTGTTGCAGTTCTCAAACAACCCTTCCCAGACCCTGAAAATACTTCTATATTTATATATATTATAATATATATAAATATAGATATGATTTTTTACCTTTTCATCATCTGATTTTGAACTGCAACACTGCAACAACTGCAACAGTGAGAGCAGAATTTTGAAAAAAGTTAGCCCAATGGTACACGGTTCAAAAGAATATTTGTATCTTTGCAAAAAATTGCAAGAAAACAAAACAGCGAAGCCAGGCGACTGGCAAGTGCAGGAGGAATTCCTTCACAAACATAAGCCTTGGTAAGAGACTCACATTGGAGTACAAAGGGACACAATATCGGGGGCGGAGTGGCGTTGTAAGAATATATGGCAGAACAGGAGAAATGGCAATGGCAGGAGCCGGGAACGGCGTGGAGAGGTGTCTGCACCTACCACATCACGCTGACGGTGCCGTCGCGGCAGCCGTTGTTGGGCACGTTGGTGATACCCGAGAACGACCCTTCGCAGGCGCGGGTGGAGCGCACGGCACTGGGCAATGCGGTGGTTGATGAACTGTATGTGATGTGCAGGCACTATCCGGAGATTAGGATTTACCGGTTCTGCCTGATGCCCGACCACCTGCATGCCGTCATTAGGGTGACAAGGGTGATGGACACCAGCATTCGCAGCGTGGTGCGAGGGTACTGGCAGGGGGTGAAGAAACTGGGGCGGGCCTATACTTTGGCGGTTTCGCCTTTGGCAGTTTCGCCCGAATTAAATTCGGGGACAACGACCGAAGGAGGGACAACAGCCGAAGGGCAGGCAACGACCGGAGGGCAGACCGAAGGAGGGGCAACGACCGCAGAACAGAGGGCTGCAGGGCAGGCCGAAGGGCAAGGGCAGCGAACGGCGGAGCCAGGGCGGACGGCAGACGGCGGCTGGGCCTTCCCTATCTTCACGGAGCGGCCGTTTATTCGGCCGCTGTCGCGCCGCGGTCAGTTGCAGACGATGATGCACTATGTGAGGATGAACCCACAGCGGCTGGCTACGAAGCGCCTGATGCCGGGCTTCTTCAGGGTGCAGAAGGGCATCATGATTGGGGGCCGCAGTTTTGACGGCGTGGGCAATGTGGCACTGCTGCATGCCGAGCATTACGACGTGGTGCATGTGCGCAGCATGTGGGTGAAGGCAGCCGAGCATGGTGACAATCAGACCCTTCGGGACTATATGAACAGCCGTGTGCTCGAGGCCCGCAAGGGCGTGGTGATGGTGTCGCCATTCATCTCGCCACAGGAGAAGCAGGTGATGCAGGTGTTATTGCAGGAGCAGCATCCCTTCATCCTGCTGGCCGACAATGGTTTTCGTGAATACTACAAGCCCGCAGATGCCCTCTTCGATGCCTGTGCTGCGGGCAGGGTACTGATACTCAGCCCTTGGCCCTATGATGCTGGGAAGCGTCACATCAGTCGTGCTGACTGCGTGATGCTGAACGGAATGGCAGAGGAAATCTGCAAAGCAATGGATGAAACAATAAATACCGATGTATCAGAATAACACTTTACGGCAGTGCCTGTGGCTGATAGCGACCATCAGGCAGAACGAGCGCCTCACGCTGAAGGCGCTGCAGGAGAAATGGGCAGCCGACAAGATGGGCGACGTGCTCTACCGCTCGTCGTTCAACCGCTATCGTGACGCCATTCAGGACATGTTCGGCATCGTTATCGACTGCGACAAGAAGACCTACCATGCCTGTCTATAACTTTGACAGCGTTTTCCAATCACATTGACAACTTTATCTGTGCACTTTGCTGAATTCTTCTTAATTTTGCAGCGGCAAATTAAAAAAGAAAGGATTTATATGACAGAAGAAGAAAAGAAAGAGTACGATGAAATCATGGCCGGCCTGAAGGGGTCGGAAGAGAAACCTTGCCACACAGAAGACGAGGCAGACGAAGAGGAGGAGATCTTGATGGATCGCTTTACCTTCGGTGACAAAGAACCAACTATCCTATTGGCATTCGAAGAGATTATTAACAGGTCTGAGTGCTGCGAGCTCAGAGACGACAGCCTCTATGTTGAGACAGAAGAGGCCTTCGACTATGTTGCCAAGAAGTTGGACCTTACCCATCAACAAGTGTTGGCACTGGCGCTCACAGTCAACTTCTGTAGTGACCAGCGCATCGAGATGGTGGACTACTGTCGCCACCTGCATTGTACCGCTTTCCATTTTCTGCCTTACATGAAAGACCTGGACGTGCTGGCTGAACGAGGTTTCATTATCTGCAACCGTTCGAATAGCCGTCCTGCCTATCGTATACCTTATTATGTGTTAGAGGCACTTAATGACAACAGAAATATCGGCAACAACGACATCAAGGAACTGGACTGTCATGAACTGTTCGGACACTTCGACGACATCTTCGAGATGCTGGGCAATCAGGAGATGACTCTTCAAGGTGCCGCAAAGAAGACCAAAGCACTCATGGATAGTAATCCGACGCTGGCTTTCTGTCAGTTCGTCAATTCGTTCCGTCTCAATGACAACGATCTGATGCTATTGATCTATTTTGCCAATGCTTTCGCCAACAATCATGATGACCGTATCAATCTGATGGAAATCAGGGCTATATTCAAAGACCGTCACACCTCGAAGACCATCTGCAACGAGCTGAGCATGGGGAGTCATACACTCATCAAGCAGCATCTGGTTGAATTCTGCAACGAAGACGGTTTTGCCAGCCGTAGCTTCTACCATCTTACCTTATCAGCCAAGAAGGCCATGCTGAGCGAACTCGGCATTGAACTGAAGGACGAGGAGGCACAGCGCCAGGGACTTACCCTGCACGAGCAAATCACAAAGAAGTCCATGTACTACGACGAACAGACATCCATACAGGTGGATGAGTTGGAACACCTGCTCGACGAAGACAACTACCAAGGCATTCGCAGCCGTCTGAGAGAGAAGGGGTTGCGCTGTGGTTTCGCCTGTCTGTTCTATGGCGCTCCTGGTACGGGCAAGACGGAAACTGTGTTGCAACTGGCACGTAAGACAGGACGCGACATCATGCAGGTGAACGTGACGGAAATTAGGAGTAAATGGGTGGGCGACAGCGAGAAGAACATCAAGGCTATATTCGACAACTATCGCCGTAAGGTGCGTGACTGCGAACACACCCCTATACTGCTTTTCAACGAGGCCGACGCAATCATCAGTCGTCGCAAGGAGGGCGTAGAACACTCTGTTGACAAAATGGAGAACACCATCCAGAACATCATCCTGCAGGAGATGGAAACGCTCGATGGCATCCTCATCGCCACCACTAACCTGGAGCAGAACATGGACAAGGCCTTTGAGCGCCGCTTCCTCTATAAGGTGAAGTTCAACAAGCCTACACTTGAGGTTCGCAGCCACATCTGGCTCTCTATGATTCCGTCATTAAAGTCCGATACTGCCACCCTGCTGGCTCAAAAGTACGACTTCAGCGGTGGACAGATAGAGAATATTGCCCGCCACTATACCATCGACAGCATCCTGCATGGTGACAGCGTCAACACGCAGGACACCCTCTTGCGCCACTGCGAGAATGAGCAATTGGATAATAGAAACAACAGAAGAATAGGTTTTAACTAATTAAAATAATACAATTATGGCATTTAATTTTGAAGATCTAAAGCGTGAGCGTGTATCGGTTCCGATGATTACTTCCCGTCAATACCTCAGTATCGTGCCATATGTTAAAGCGTATGACAAGCGTATTGCTGCCGCTGGCGACGGCCGCTGGCCCTTTGTGTTCTATTACTATTATCTGGAGCAGTTGGCCATGAAGCTACAGGAAGGAGTGGATCCGACAAGGGAACAATGGAAAACGCCTGCTTGGAAGGAAATCGCCGCTCTGGTTGACGAAGAACCTGACGACGTCATTAAGGGACTGATACACCTTCAGAAACTGTACAGCAAGCATGATCCCTCTGAAGTTCAAAAAATTAAGGACACCATCGAAGTCCTCAAGCCTATCTTGACAGCGAAGTAGAACTCTCTAGTATCATCAAAAGATTTTCCAATCCCTGCCTGTGATGACAGAGATGGGTTTTGTCAATCGGCAAAGCATCAGTCCTATCACCACAAGCAGGACTCTTGTCCAAAAACTAAACTCGCCCACAAAGCCTATCCACACCAAATAGAGTGGACTCAATAGCAGACATAGTGTCAGCAGGAGCATCAGGGCAGCGAAGAGGAGTTTCATGTCAACTAATTATCACTTTTTAGGCTATTCTCATCTTTACTCATGAGTACAAGTTTGCATTTACCAATCAAGTCCATTTCTTTTTGGGGGAAAATGGTTCCGCATTTTGATTCCAAGTATTTTTGTCCTTTCGTCTGATCTGAATCAAATTTCTTACAAAAATTATTTACTTCTTTTGCCGACACCTTTAATCCATAGTCCTGGGATAATTCACGATAAATTTCGCTTATCTTTGATAAGGTTGGCAATTGTTTCTTCTTATCTATAAGCACTTGAGAAATAGGAATATCATGGTCAATAGCGATGTCACCAAGACTCTTTATCTTGACAGGTTTGACATGCCACAATATAATTTCGTTTTGAGAGTCTCTGATATTCTTGTTTTTATCTATTATAATAGAACCATCTGTAGGAATATCACATTCTGCACCCTTAACATCTGTGCGCTTCTTGATATATTTTATTTTGCCATTTTCTATTTTTGCATGTTCATAAGGGTCTGAATATGAAGTACACATGATGTATTTATTTTTATCTTTATCGATTATCACCTCCACTTCGCCTGTTTTCTCAATACGCAGTGTTTCGATTTGACTGATTCTTTTCTCAGATATTTCTCCAGAATTAATGTCTTTTACGATTATTAAAATATTCTCACATACACCCTCCGCCCATGTATTTGAATCCTCTGACCATAATTTGGTAATCAATCGAATTGGAAACAAAATATTCTTAGACATAGAGATTCTATCTTGAAACAAGACCCTTCCTTGAAATTCTTTTATTAGTTCATCTTTAGAGTACGTTGCGCAAGAGCTATTCTGTCTTAGCATATTTCTTTGAGCAACACTAATAGAAGATGATTGGGGAAAACCTTCATCTCTATAAAAATCTTCAAAAGCACATAGATAGGATTTAAAATTTTGTAATCTTGACTTATTCTCTGGATTTTTGTTAATCTCTTTTTGAATAATGTTTAATACAGCCGAAAAGAAAGTGTCTCTATCCGTATCACAGTTTATATTTTGCAGGTACCATTCAAAATTTTGGAATTTAGTACCACCTGTTGTTTTCCAAAGTCCCTTATTTTGGTTAACCCAATCAATCATACTACCAACTTCTGATTTGTATGTTGATACAGAAGTTGGGTCATTCCATCTATCATTATCATTTATAAGCCATTGTTCAAAGTCGTCTTCTTTATAATATTTAGCCATAATTTAATAATTTTGAAATTTGAATTATCACAAAAAGTTACACTTGTTCTTTCAATCTCTCCCACACCTTTACCATTGCATAGGTGTCTAGGCAGCAATAGGCAAGGAGGGCTTTACGGGTGGCAGCCTGCTCTGCGGGCTCCATATCCTTGATTTGAGGGAAGATGGTCATGGCATTGCCACCATTCTGACAACGCTCGTCGAGGTTGTGATAATCGAGCGATGGCTCACCTGGCCAGAGGGCTGGCAACACATACTTGATGCTGGTGGAACCTCCCATAGCAGGGACATAATAATGGCCTGCCTTGAAGGGATCCCACAGGTCGACAATGTGGTCGCGGATGTTCAGCAGATGGTCGCTGAGGTCAGGGAAGGCCTGAGCCAGTTCCTTGATACGCGTACACTCGAACGACTTGTTATAGGCCGTAACGCACACATCCTTGGGAATATCCTTACAGAGCTGTTCAGCCAAGGCGCGACGAGGGTCTTCGCCAGAAACACCCAAGAACTCCTTATGCAACAGCGGGCCACCCTCGTACTCTATGTAATGCAAAGAGTACTGGAAAGTGATTTGCTGATAAGGACGGGTGCCAGGATATTGCGGAATGACCACCTGCATGGTCTCGAAGTCGAGGAAGTAGAGCGGATAACTCAACTGCTGCATGAACTCACGGATGGCAGCACGGTCGATGTGCGTCTCGTTTGACAACGTACAAGCCACCTGCGTCTGCTGGAAATCTGTGAGTTTCTCGCCAACAATGTCATCAAACGTCACCTTACCTTTATGATATAGGCTCAACTTATGATCGAAACGCTTCTTATACAGGTCGAACACCGATGGATGCGAAATATGCTGTGCGCAGTAATTCCAGAACTCACAATGGTAGGGCTTGTGGCAATGCTTGGTCAGTTCAGCCTTCGGTTCCTGCTGTTGCTGCAACGTCTGGCGAGCCGTATCAATGAAGCGCTCGATATGTGGATATTCACGAGCCACATAGTCTGTCATATCCGTTGTGATAAACAGCTGGCTGACGTCAAGTTCTTCGCCACGCACATAATCGGAATTGAGTCTGACCAGATAGACACCCGTGACATTCACGCCACAATGGGTCAGCACCCACTTCTGGTAGGCAATATCCTGGGCATAAACCTCCATCTTGTCTTTCTTGGCGTCTTCGTCGACTTCCGAAGCAGAACTGCTCTTCACCTCATAGATGGCATAACCGCCAGCTGTCTTACAGAGAATATCCACTGCACAATAACAGCCCTCGAAGGTAAACGACGCCTCACAGATGTTCTGCGTACCATCGCTAAGACATTCTTGCGTCTTGTCAAGCATCGCTTTCAGGTCGAGTGTGCCATCAGCCTTGAGCGTGGTGACCTCAACATAGTTGCCAAAGAGATGCATGGCAAGGTCACCCACCTCGTTGCCAGCCTGGAAGCGGGCAGCCATCTGTGGGTCTTCTACGGCCAATTCCGGATGGTACACGCGTAGCCACAAAGCCTTTTCACACTGGCGAAACTTTGTATGTTTCGATTTTGATAGTCCTTTGTTTGCCATTGGTTAGTATCATAAATGATGCCACAAAATTACAACATTTTTCTGAATTACAAGCATTATTCCTATAATTTTTCATGTCTATAAAACTGACAAGAAATTCTTCTAAAATTGACAGATTATATTTGGAGTTACACAATCTTTTATTTACCTTTGCACCATCTAATCTAAATTAATAAAAGCATATGGCAGTACATATCGGTGAAATTATCCAAAAAGAGGTGAAACGACAGCACTTGTCAGAAGGTGAATTTGCTAACCTAATAAACACCACGCGTACAAATGTCTATGACATCTATAAGCGCCCAGATTTCAAAACAGGTCATCTCAGAGATATCGGTAAGGCTCTCGGGATAAATATCTTTAAGCTCATTTCAAAAGAGATGGAAGAAGATATGGCAAAAAGTGCTGGCGAGGGAGAGTTTCTGGAATCAGTTGGCAAACTTAGACGTGATTTAGAAAAAGAGAATCCCGGTATGCGTATCATTGGAGGCGATGGCATAGCGAGAGAGCGCGAAGAGATGAAAAAAGTGCTGGAAGAGTATTTCAAAAATCCCCATGTCAAGCCATTGCTTATCATTGAGATGGGTTATACCTTCTGTGCCGTCGAAGTGGTCAGACAAGTAGCTCAGGATTTTTTTGGCGACAAGGGATGTGCCGTTTGTCCGAAGGCGATGAACAATGTTGTCGCCCTACGATCAGTGCCACAACCGGTATTGTCAGACTATATCGACAAGAATGGCTATGGATCGGAAGAAGCCATTGAGCATCGACTGAGCGACATCTATCAGGCACAGCAAGATACGAAAAAACATTTTGTCGGCATTCTGCATGTAGCGTCGCCTTATGAGAAATATGAGGCATTAGACCTGTGGAAAGACCAGTTCATCATTTCAGAATACATATGGAATCGCAGCAGCCTCCTGTCGTGGGCTATTGACAGTAAGCAGCATCCACAACTCATCAACTACATACGCTATCACAAAATGGAGTACGGCAAGGAGCCTGATCTGGGGGTTGATGCACACTATCCTACCAACCACGCTTATTCGCAACAGGATTTTGAATATGTGTCGGAGTGTCTGGAAAAGAAAATGGATATTAATCCATTTAAAGACCACTATCGTCCCGTACGTTTTGCCAAAGAAGTGGCCAGTTTCAACAAGAACAAAAAGAATACGGGCTACATGCCTATATCTCTCAAAAGAACTGTAGGAATCGGACTTACAATAAATGGAAACGACATTGATTTGGGTATCCAATTGCCTTATGACGATGTGGCAACGCTGGTATACATCTACGACCAGGCTGTCAAAGGTCCATTAAAGGGTCTCGACGAAGACGCTCTCGACGAGCAGTTCTTTCCTTGGCTTCAAAAGAATCATCCCATACTGGCCAACGTCATTGTCGACGCGACAGAGGAAACCCTCGCAGAGCGCATGACAATAGGTGGGCCTGAAGAGACAGACTACTATCGAGAAATCATCTATCACTATGAGCCCTGCTCAATGGATGACTGGTGGTCGCTGGCTGATGGAAATGATATTAAATACTATCTTGGCGGCTTCCCAGGGAGAGTTGACTGATTATCGCTTGTAAAAGAAGGAACGCAAGAAAGCCGAGCGCACGGATTACGGATTAATCTAAGTGGTACCAGAAAAAAAGTAGAGGGCGAACGTCACCGTCGCCCTCTATTTGTATTATGGTTGGTTACTCCCTTAGGAGTATGTTGTTCTGAACGGTGTTAGAACAGTTTGTTGGGATAGACACCGTCGTCGACGAGTTTCTTGATGCGGGCGACAGTGGCCTCACGGTCAGCGGCGTAGGTGACGCCAAACCAGACGCTGGTGGTGTCGAGCACCTCGCAGGTGGCGGTGCCGTCGTTGATGAGTTTGTTGACCATCAAGGGAATGAAGAACTCGGCCTTCAGGTTCTCCATGTTCTTCGGATCGCTGAGGAACTCCTTGAAGTAGGCCTCGGAATAGTCGAAGTAGTCGGGTGTGAAGCCCCACATGTTCATCGATACGGGTACGTTCTCGCCCAGAGGCTGCCACTTGCCCTCTTCGTCCTTGAAGCGGATGGGCTGTGCGGCATCGCCGGCCTGAGAGCCGTCCTCGGCACAGCGGACAATCTCCGTGCGCTCCACGACATCGGTGAGGTGGCGCTTCTCGTTGTAGGCGCAGACGCCACGGGCCACGGTGCCGTTCTCAGAGAGGGTGTTGCTCACGCGGAAGCCCACCATAGCATACTGGTTCTTGGCACCCTCGGGCAGGTTGCTCAGGTACTTGCCAATCTGCATGAAGGCATCGCGACCGTAGAAGTCGTCGCAGTTGATGACGCAGAAGGGCTCCTTGATGACGTCCTTACCCATCAGGACGGCGTGGTTGGTGCCCCAGGGCTTGACACGGCCTTCGGGAACCTTGAAGCCTTCGGGCAGGGCATCGAGGGCCTGGAAGCAGAGTTCGCAGGGCACCTGCCCCTGGTACTTGGCAAGAATCTGTGTGCGGAACTGCTCCTCGAAGTCCTTGCGGATGACCCAGACGATCTTTCCGAATCCAGCCTGGATGGCATCGTAGATACTGTAGTCCATAATGGTCTCACCGTTGGGGCCCAGACCGTCGAGTTGCTTCAGACCGCCATAGCGGCTGCCCATGCCGGCAGCGAGCAGGAATAGTGTAGGTTTCATTTTTTTTTCGTTTTAAGGGTTTAACATTGATGTTTCTGCATGCAAAAGTAATCATTTTTTGTGGAGTTAAGGACTTTGCCAACGATTTTTAACAAAATAATGGTTGAAAAAAGTAGGTGGATAGGATAAAAAGCATTATCTTTGCAGCACAAAAAATGAATTGAAGCGATTTGTCATGCTGAAGCACCATCTCACACTCCATAATGATATAGAGGAGATTCCCCTGTTGGCCGACTTCGTGGATGAGGTCTGCGAGGAGGCAGGGACGGATGTGTCGTTGGCTATGAGCATCAATCTGGCACTGGAGGAGGCCGTCACCAACTCCATGCTCTACGGCTATCCGGAGGGGTCGGTAGGACTGGTGGAGATAGAGGGCGGCGTAGATGGCTCGACGCTCACGTTCGTGATAAGCGACAGCGGTGTGGCGTTTGACCCCACTCAGCAGGCCGAGGCCGATGTGACCCTGGGCGTGGAGGAACGTCCTATCGGCGGACTGGGCATTTTCCTGGTACGTGAGATCATGGACGAGGTGCGCTACGAACGACAGGGCGACCACAATGTGTTGACACTCAGCAAGCAACTGGAAAAATAGAACATTCAAAATACAACAAGTAATTATGATATTCAATATTCAAGAGAACAATGGCGGCCTTTTGGCAAAATTGACAGGCCGTCTCGACACACCTGCTGCCGTCAAGGCCCAGCAGGAGATTGAGCCCCTGTTGCAAAACGCAGATAAAGAACTGGTGCTCGACTGTACGGACCTGGAGTACATCAGCAGTTCGGGCCTGCGCCTCTTCCTCACCTTGCGTAAGGAGGCTGCCGCCAAGGGAGGCAAGGTCATTATTGAACATATCAGCGAAGATATCAAGAAGGTGTTTATGATGACAGGTTTCTACAACCTGTTTGAAATCCGATAAATGGACAACTACGGTCTTGACTTGCATGCTTCCATGCTCTTGGATGAGTATCGGGAGCAACTTCCTGTGTATGGACGTCTCCGCGAGGTGGTGATGGAACAACTCATGGGGATGCTGAAACAAAGCGGCATCGAGGTGACTTCCCTGGATTCGCGTATCAAGACGGAGAAGTCGTTTGTAGGCAAGTTGCAAAGAAAGGCCTCCAAGTATCATGCGCTGACGGATATCACCGACATCATCGGGGTGCGTATTGTCGCCTATTATAATGAGGATGTCGATCGTATCGCGTCGATGGCAGAGAACTTGTTTGAGGTGGACTGGGCCAATTCCGTGGACAAGCGCAAGATGCACCAGTTCGACAGTTTCGGCTATAATTCCCTGCATTATATCTGTAGGATGCCGAAGGAGTTGTTCTGTGATCCGGCAGAGCCCAGTCTCAACGAGATACGCTTCGAACTGCAGATGCGCACGGCCCTGCAGCATGTGTGGTCGGATATACAGCACGACATCGGCTATAAGTCGGAAATTGAGACACCGATGGTGTATCACCGTGACCTGAGCCGTCTGGCCGGTCTGTTGGAACTGGCTGACAATGAGTTCAGTCGCATTCGTCGCGACATTGCCGACTATCGCCGTCGTGCACAGTCGCTGGTTCAGACGGGCCATCTTGATGAGGTGATGCTCGATGGTGACACCTTCCGCTCGTATCTGCAGACCCGTCCGTTCGACAAGTTGAACGAGCGGATAGCGGCTATCACGCAGGCTGAGTTGCAAGAGGTGCCCATGATGCCTTATCTCCTTGTGCTGAGGAATATCGGCCTGAGCACGTTGGGCGATGTGGAGCGGATGATAGCCGAAGATACGGAGGATGCTTATCAACTGGCACTCTATCAGTTGGGGGCTACCGACATTGACATCCTTTCGTCGACCGTGGGACTTCAGAACCTCTGTATCGTGGCCATCCTGAAGTCTGGAGGAGGAAAGATAGGACTTCAGCACATGTTTGATGCCGTCAATGGCGTGTCGGCCCAGAATGCCGATCTGGCAGAAATCGTCTTCAAGCAGGCTGCCCGCCTCTCGTTTATGGCTTAGAACGGATAGCCGATAGCCAAGTGCACGGTGTTCATATCCTTGAAGCCGGAGATATTGAAGTAGCCACTCTTGCCAGTATAGCCAGGGTGGTGGAGGGCAATACCCCAGTCAACACGTACAATCAAGAAACCGAGGTCGTAGCGCAGGCCGATGCCTGTGCCTGTGGCCAGTCGGCTGAAGAATCGTGAAAGCCTGAACCTGTTGTCGGTGAAGTATTTGTTCCATGTCTCCACGGATTCCGCATCCTCTTCGTCGGCAGCGTCTAATGTCTCTTCTGATATATCGTAGTCTTTCGATCGCCACACATTGCCGGCATCGAGGAAAATGGCACCATAGAGGTTGCCGAACAGTTGACGGCGGTACTCGAGGTTCATCACCAGTTTGGAGTCACCGTTCTGCATGAGGTAGGTGTACTGCTTGGCATCCTTGTTGCTGATGTAGGGGAAGTTGCCTGGGCCGATGCTGCGCACGGGGAAGGCGCGGATGCTGTTGGCACCGCCTGCATAGAACATCTCGCTGAAGGGTCCGGTCTCGCTGTTGCCGTAGGACCACAGGATGCCGGCATTGATATGTCCCACCAGTTTCGACTTGCTGTCAAGCGTCCACGTCTTGGTGAGGTCGGTCTCCAGTCGCACGAATTGCGAATAGGGATTCTTGAACAGCGTCTTTTCCTTGTCGTTCCACCCATGTCCCTGTATGAGCACATCGTAGAGCGCCGTGACGTTGCCTGCCTCTTCGATGGTTGTCTCCCAGCGTATGGGCGACTGCTTTTCGCGGGGTGAGTTATATACATAGGTGTAGCGCATCTTGGGGATGAACTGGTCTCTGAGCGACGATGCCAGAATGAGGTTCTTCCTCATGGCCTCGAGGAACTTGTCGGTGTAGGAGTTGACGAACTGGTAGTTCACCGTGATGGGCGAGAACTCATGCTGTGTGTTCTCCTTGGGTTGCCATTTGTAGGTCCATTCTCCGCTCACGATGTGCATCTTGTAGTAACTGGGGCGGTTGATGACATCGGTGGAGATCTTCGCAATGGTCCAGGGTGTTGAGAAGAACTGCCTCGGACGTTTGAACTTTCCCTCCTTGTCGCGCTTCGGACGATCGCTCACGAAGGGAGCCAGTATGCGTGGGAACTCGATGGAGGCATCGATACCATACTGGTATGTGCTCTCGTCGTCATCGCTGCTATGGGTCTGCCATGCATACGACCCGTGCAGGTTGATGTCCAGTTTCTCGCCTCTGCGGAAGGCGTTACGTCGCGTCACACCCAGTCTCAACTCTGGTCCCATGCGTCCTATGGTACGGTTGATGATGTTGCCCTCGATGTAGAAGTCGTAGGGCTTGTCGAAGGTACAGTTGAGCGTCAGGTCCAAGGTGTCGTGGTCGCGTGGCGTAAATGACAGGTCGACGCTGCTGAACACGCCTGTGGCATTGATCTTCTGAACGGACTCCACATAGTTGTCGTAACTGAAGGCACGTCGTGGACGCAACTTGATATCCCTCATGATGACACGCGGACTGATGGGGGCACGCTTCTTTCCTCCACTCCAGAACACTTTCAGGACCTTGCGGTCTATGCTGTCTGTCATCTGCTCGCGGGCAAAGCGTTGCAGATTCAGTTTCAGATTGCCCACATACCAGGGGTGCAGGGCCTCTGACGGCAGCGAGTCGGCCAGTTGCAGTCGCAGGTTGGCGCGGTTGGGAACTGCCAGCGTGTCAGCCAGATAGGTGGCATAACCTGGCTGATAGTAATAGTAGCCGTTGTTGCGAAACAGTTCGCTGATGCGTGTGCGCTCGGCATCGAGTTCACTCACATCGAAGGGGTCGCCTGGCTTGACAGATGCGTCCTCGCGGGTGGAGTCGATGAGCGCCAGCATTTGTGGCGGGAAGTTCACGTAGGTCAGCGTGTCAACGGTGAAGAGGGTGTCCATGTTCACGCTATAGGCTATCTTCATCTTCTTGGGGTTCTTCTGAGGAACCTCCTCATACGTGACACTTCCGTGCATATAGCCTTTCTTGCGCAGCACCGACTGAGCCACCGAGGCTCTCAGGGCGGGGTTGACTTGACTCATCAGTACGGGTGGCTTGCCGAACGAGCGGAGGAGCCACTGCTTGAACTTTCCGCTGCTGCCGTAGGCATAATTCCATATCCACAGACCATAGGGGAAGGGCGTGCGGTAGTAGGGTGAGCCGAAGAGGGCACCATTAGGCTGCGTGGCCAAAGCCGCCTCCACTTCCTCCTGAGTGTCGATGAAATGGTCGTTTTTCTGATAGTTGTTGTATTGTATATCCTTCAGGCCAATGAACAAATGATCGTCGTCGGGCACCAGTTTGGTGGTCGAGCAACCCGTCGCTATCATGAGCGAGGCGAGCAGGCAGGATTTCCTTATTATATGTTTAGCGTATCGTGTCATTGCGTAGGGTCCTTGTGGAGTCTTTAGGGGCTACGGGGCGTCTCATGGGCATCGCCTGCTGTTCTTTGGCGTTGGGCCTGAAGATGTCCCAGAGAGAGGCGAGTTTGCGCTTCCAGATATAACCGCCTCCGTATTCGCTGGTATAGCCGTCGAGCCAGTCGTAGACGTTCTGGTTGTAGAAGAGTTTGATATATTGGTTGGAGGTAGGACTGAGCCGATATTCCATCGACACGTTGTCGAAGAAGGACTCCTTCATGCCTTGTACCTCATTGCCTGATGACACCTTTCCGCCAATCTGCACCTTCAGGCGGTTGTTCCAGAACCGCTTGGCAAACTTGAACGAGTAGTTGGTATGCGTGGTGCCTGTGGCATCGGTCGTGTTGTCGAGTCCCACGCTGACGTTCACGCTCTTCAGCGCATTGCCGGTGATACTGTTGATTTCACTCTCGAGGAAGGAATTGAGGGCCGAGTTCATCGAGAATCCCTTCGTGTTGCCGTCAGAGAGGTACATGCCTGTGGTGAGCATCGTCACCGCCAACTTGCTGCGCTGCTCTTCCGACATGGCGTTCAACTCGTTGGTGACGGAGATGTCCTCGGGTGCCCTGATGATGAATTTCACGCCCATGTTCTTCAGCGTGTTGGTGATGGTGACGCCGCAGTCGAAAGCCACGCTGCGTGTCAGTTCCGTGCCTTCGCTCACGCTGGCCGTCTTGTGCTCCGTTGCGGTGATGTTCAGCGTGGGGTTCGTAGCGTCGCCAGTGAATTCCACGTAACTCCCATCCTCGATATTGAAGGTCTTCAGCGGTATGACGGGCATCGAGTATTTCATCTCTCCGCTGTTCAGCGTATAGCGTCCTGTCAGTTTCAGGTTATCCCTGTTGTTGTAGATCATGCGCAGTTCGCCACCGCCGAAAAGGTCCACGTAGTTCGATACGGCAGCATTCAGTCCGCAGAGCACGTGTGTCCCGTGGGCGATGTTGATGGACAGGCTCATGTCCAGTCCTTCTGGAGTCGGACGCTTGACCACATGCGTGACAGTAGTATCGTTGAAATCGGTGAATTTCACTAATTCGTCCAATTGGTTGTCTGTGGAGAGCGGCGAGTCGAGGAGCAGGTAGGTGAGGTCGGTGGTTCCCAGCACGTCGAGGCGGCCCCTCATCCTCAGTTGGTTCACAGGACCTCGTATGCCCGCGAGGAAATTGACGTAGGCCTTGCCATAGGCTATCGACTTCGGCGTGCGCTTCGAGTTGATGAGCATGAAGTTGTTGGCACGCATCCGCAGGTCGAGTGTCATGTCGCTCACTTTGGAGAAGTCGATGCTGCCTTGGATGCTCAGCGGGGTGTCGTCGTTGCTGGCATGCATGTTGAATTCTTCAAATATGATCTTCGACTGTTGGATGCGTATGGGGTCGTTGGCGAAGCGCATGCGGACGCCATAGGGCTGACTGATGAGATAGGCGGAGTCGGCGGTGAACTGGCCGTTGACGTCAGGATTGCTCAGCGAGCCTACTACTGAGAGGTCGCCGTCGCAATAGCCCTCGAATCCGATGATCTGATCGGGGATGAAGCCGTTGAGCAGGTTCAGCGGTGTGTGCTGCAGCGTGAGTTGTCCGTCCAGATGTTCGTTGCCGTTGGTCACCTTCTTGTTACGGTAGTCGCCGCTGAAGAAGGCTATCTCTCGCCCATTCTGCGACAGCGTGCCTTCTACGGCATGGGTGTCATCCTCTCGTTGGAGGTACACAAACTCCGTCTGCAGCGTGCCCATGGGACAATCCTCATAGGTCATGTTGCGTATGCCCATATCGCTGGCCACGGAGATCTGCTTCTTGCTGTCCATTGTCAGGTGGTAGTCACCCTCGAGTATGCCTGTGATGCGTGGCACGTAGGGCAGCGTGGATGTCAGGCGTTCCAGGTCGAGGTTGTTCAGACTGATTGTCAGGTCTTGCAGAAGGGTGGGGTTCTGTTCGGTGGAATAGACCCTGATGCCAGTGCCGTCGTCAGACAGCAGGTCGACTTTTGCCTGTAGGCGCAAGTTGTTCTGCAGGAACAGGAAATTGTCGTCGTTGAGTGTGAAAATGCGATAGCCGATGGTGGGCCGCTGGGGCAGCAGGTGGAAGCGCATGCCGCCTTCCTCCATCTCGGCTTTCACACCCAGGCGCAGGCCCATGTCGCCTTTTTGGTCGAAGAAGCGGAGGCCGATGCTTGCACCATGCTCTTGCAATAGTCCGTCGGCCAAGGCGGTGAATACAAACTGCGGATTCTTGCGGTTGTTGGCCACTCGCGCCTGGAAGGTCAATCCGTGATTGGGCTTGTCGACCAGCGTCACGAGAATGGTGTCTATACGGGTGGAATCGGCATTCAGGCCGAAGATGTGAGCCTGTCCGTTGAGGCCGCTTTGGGGTGACGTGTTCAGGTCGATGAGCAGGTCGTGGAAGTCGGTGTTAAGTGCCGATTTCAGGATGTTGGCCATAGGGTTGCCTTGCTGGCTGCTCACATAGAGACGGGCTATGGGCAGCATTTGCTTGAGCGACTGCTGGTCGATGACACGACGGTCCAACTGTGAGACGATGGTGTCACCCAAGGCTGTCACGCGGTTTAACAACGGACCGTAGGCGCCTTTGGCATCGAGTTTCACGATGAGGGTGCCGCTCTGTGCCCGTACGCAGGTGGTGTCGGCGTTGCCTTTCAGCAACACGCCCACCTTTTCTGGGTGGTAGGTGCGCACCGAGTCTTTCAGGTAGATATTTTCCACCAGACCGCTCAGACGGTAGGTGTCGGCCATGTTGGTGGTGACATCGACATCGCCCGTGAAGCCTATTCGCAGCGGGTGGTCTGTGATGCCCAGCGAATAGAGGTCAATAGCGTTCAAAGACGATGACAGACTGGAGGTGATCCACTCCTGACCGTTGTCACGTTTCAGCGTGGCATCGAATTGGACGTTACCGTCTATGTGGTTGTTGCACGTAGAGAGGTCGGCCAGCAGGTGTCCGTTCTTGAGTGAGGCTTTCAAGGCCATGTCGTCCAGACTCAGCGTGTCATAGCCCAGATGGCTGATGGTGCCGTCGGCCTCCAGCCAGGTGGCAGGTGAGAAGACGTCGGTTCCTGCTCCCTTTGCCGTCATCTTGGCATTTAGTGTTTTCAGTTTCGAGTCGGGCAGGAAGAGGCGCATGTTCAGTTTGCTCACCGTCAGATCGGCTTCGTAGGCTGTCGTGGCTTGATTGAAAGAGCCTGTGGCACGAGCGGTGCCGTCGCCGTGACGTGCTGCGATGTCGGCTGTGAACTTCTGGCCCTCAGCATTGAATCGTCCTTGTACCCTCAGCCCTTGGGGGATGGTGAACGAGGGCTTCCTGCCCATGATGGTTGTCAGCAGAGGCTGCATGTCGTAAGTGTCGACACGCATGGACATCCGGGCCTTCAGGTTCTTTTCGTCAGTCAGGTTTTCGGCGATGCCGCTACCTTCTACTTCGATGATGGTGGGCCATGACAACTGCTGGATGCTGAATGTGGCGTGACGGGTGTTGCCAGCCATGCTCCCCTTCAAAGTCAAGGGCCACTCAGGTAGCGCATGCGTGTCAATGTCGATGAAATGGGCCAAATCGTGCTTACTTACGCTGGCATCCAGGTCAACGGCCATCTGTCCTGGATTGATGGAATCAACAAAGGAATAGTACACGTTGGCCTTGCCGTTGATGGTAGAAGCAGGGGTTGACAGCCTGAGCCAGGGGATGGTGACTCGTTGGTCGTCAACGGTCACGTCGCCTTTTAATTCCGTGATGTCCAGTCCGCTTATGTCACGCATGGCGGCATGGTTCACCTTCATCTTGACCTGGGGCGACTGATATAGGAATGAATCTACGGCCCAGTCGATGCCGCTCACGTCCAGATGACTGTAGTCCAGCAGGGTGGGGTGGTTCATGTCACGGCTGTAAGGCTCGAAGGGAAGGTCGAAGACAAAATGCCCCTCCTGCCAGATGGTATGTTGAATGCTGTAGGTGGAATTGAGCAGGTCGATATCACCTCCAGCGGCCTGTAGCAGACCGGCATCGACACCAATGAGCATCGAGTCGCCTGGCAGGTGGACGGCTACTTTTGTACGTTCGATAGCCACCTTGTCGAAGGTGATGCGCCAGGGGGTAGGGCCAGTCTGAGTAGTGTCGGCCTGTGCCGTGTCGCTCAGCAAGATGGTCACGTCGGCATCGCTCAGCAGGGCGTCGCTCAGGTCGATCTGCCCTGCTGTCAGTTGGATTTTGCTTGGTTCCACTTTGAGCCGTCCTAGGGTGCCTATCACCTGTACGTCGCTTATCAGGCTCATCGAGTTCATGTCGGCATCCTCCACCTCCAGACTGTTGACGGCAACCTCGCCCATCAATAGAGGAAGCAGTCCGATGTCAACGGTTACCCTGCCGACGTTGGCTATGGTGTCGCCTTCCTGGACGGCCATGATGCCCTCGGCACTCAGGTCGAGGGGAAAACTCAGGCTGACACGCTCCACGCTGATGTCAAGTCCCGTGGCATCCGAGGCTATTGTGGCTGCCTGTCCCACCAGCCATTGCTGTACTGGTGGCACATAAATCAGCAGGGGCGAGGCACAAAGTAGTACCAATGCCCCCAGCAATCCCCAAAGGATGTGTCGTGCTTTAGTTTTCACGGGGTCAAAGGTACGAAGAATCGGGCGAAAAACCAAAGGGACACCTATAAAGTCTGTTAATTTTTGTATTTATTGCGCCATAATGATTATCTTTGTCTTCGCAAAGAAAACAGACAAGTAATCAGGACTATGGAATATATGTCACAGGAGGGCTACGACAAACTCGTGGCCGAGTTACATCAACTGGAGTGTGTGGACCTGCCTCAGGTGAGGGAGGCCATCGCCGAGGCACGCGACAAGGGTGATCTCAGCGAGAACTTTGAATACCATGCGGCCAAGCGTGAACAGGGGCGACTATTGAGCAGGATCCGTTTCAAGCAACGCGTGCTGGCCAATGCGAGAGTCCTCGACACGACGCGGCTCACGGCAGAGAGCGTGCAGTTGCTGTGCAAGGTTGAGATGACCAATATGGCTAACAATAGTAGGATGGCCTATACGATAGCCAGTCCTCACGAAGCCAATATCCGTGAGGGGAAGATCTCTGTGAAGTCGCCTATCGCAGAGGCTTTGTTAGGTAAGAAAGTGGGTGATGTCGTAAAAGTGCAGGTGCCGGCTGGAATGCTGACTCTGCGCATAGAGAGCATCTGCCTAGGGGGCTAGTGCTGCCCATAGTGGATCGTGGGGCAGGGGAGCCTCGGCGATGATGGTCTCTTGGCTGACGGGGTGGATGAATTCTATTCTGCGGGCCAATAGTGAGATGCTGCCGTCAGGGTTGGAACGGTGGGCGCCGTATTTCAGGTCGCCACGAATGGTGTGGCCAATGGCTGACAACTGACAGCGTATCTGATGGTGGCGGCCAGTGAGCAATTCTATTTCAAACAGGTCGTAGCGTTCGCCCCTGCTGATGGTGCGATAGCGTAGGACGGCCTTCTTGGAACCAGGCACCTCGTGGTCGTGGGCGTATGCCTTGTTCTGCTGCTCGTTGCGCGTGAGCCAATGTTCCAGTAAAACCCAGGAATCACTGGAAGTGGCGGTAGCCGCTCGAGCGCCCTTTTCCTTTTCCACGATGGCCCAATAGGTCTTCTTGATGTCTTCTTTCTCAGCAAACATCTTGTTGAGGCGGGCAAGGGCCTTCGAGGTGCGTGCAAAGACGACCAGTCCGCTGACAGGGCGGTCAAGGCGATGAACCACACCAAGAAATACGGCTCCAGGCTTGTTGTATTTCTCCTTGATGTAGTCCTTCACCAAATCAGAGAGGGGACGGTCGCCAGTCTTATCGCCCTGTACGATCTCCCCACTCTGTTTGTTGACGATGATGATATGGTTGTCCTCGTAGACGACCTCCATAATTATCAACTATCAATTGTCAATTATCAATTGATTACATGTTCATGCCGCCATCGACCTGGATGACCTGTCCGCTGACATAACTGGAGAGGTCGCTGGCCAGGAATGTGGCCACGTTGGCGATGTCGTCCACCTGTCCGCCACGGCGCAGGGGGATTTTGTTGCACCACTCCTTGCGGATGTCCTCAGGCAGGGCAGCAGTCATGGCTGTCTCGATGAAACCAGGGGCGATGGCGTTGGCGCGGATGCCCTTGGGACCCATCTCCTGTGCTATACTCTTGGCGAGAGCAATCAGACCGGCTTTCGATGCAGCGTAGTTGGCCTGACCGGCATTGCCGTGGACACCTACTACAGAAGCCATGTTGATGATGCTGCCGCCACGCTGACGCATCATCACGGGCACACAGGCGTGAATGAAGTTGAAGGCCGACTTCAGATTGACGGCGATGACAGCATCCCACTGCTGTTCAGTCATGCGCAACATGAGACCGTCCTTGGTGATGCCAGCGTTGTTGACCAGAATATCGATAGTGCCGAACTCCTCTTTGACAGCCTTCACCACTTCCTCTGTCTGAGCGAAGTCGGCTGCGTTAGAGGCATAACTCTTGGCCTTCACGCCAAGTGCGGCTATTTCCTGCTCTGTTTCCTCGTTGATCTGCAGGTCGGTGAATGCAATATTAGCGCCTTCAGCGGCAAATTTCAATGCGATAGCCTTTCCGATACCGCGTGCTGCGCCAGTAATCAGCGCAGTCTTTCCTTCTAATAATCCCATACTTTTCTGTTATGTTGAATGTTAATGTTTGATCTTTCCCAGTGCGCCATAGACGAACTTGGCTACCTGAGGCTTGGTGTCCTCCTCTTTCATACCGTGGGCAATGCGGCCATAGATATAGGGCACCTCGAGGCCCTTGATGCAGTAGTGCGTGATATCAGCCACGAGGTTGACGTTCTCGATGTCAAACTCGCCTTCCTCCTTACCCTCGGAGAAGACCTTGCGAAACAGTTCCACTTCGGCCAGGTCGAAGTGCTTGCGCACCTTCTCTACCATCCAAATGTTGCGGAAGAACTCTGCACGCAGGTTGCCGTTTCGTACCACCGTCTCGCGAATCATGCTCAGATGGGTGTAGATGAGTTCGATGACTTTTTCCTGTGGGCTGATCTTGCGTGCAGCCACCTCGTCGAGTTTCTCGCTGAGTCGCTCCAGTTCGGTCTCGATGACAGCGTAGTAGATGTCTTCTTTCGATTTAAAATAGGTGTAAAGCGTGCGTCGGCCCTTGCCGGAGGCTTGTGCGATGTCGTTCATCGTGGTACTTTCGAGGCCGTTTTTGGCAAAAAGTTGCCTGGCCACGTCCACAAGCAGTTGTCTGGTCTTTGATATTGACATCGTTCTAATATTATGGTTTACGATATTGCACACTATTGTTTGCGTGTGCAAAAGTACTATTTTTATTTGATATGACCAAGTGTTTTCCCATAAAAAGTGAGAAAAATGAAAAAACACCTCATAAAATTTGCATATTTCGAAAAATAGTCGTACCTTTGCAGCGCTTTTCGAGAATGACATCGCGGAGTGGAGCAGTTGGTAGCTCGCCAGGCTCATAACCTGGAGGTCGCACGTTCGAATCCTGCCTCCGCAACTAAGTGAAATGGATGACCCTCTGAGGGGTCATCTTTTTTTGTTAGAACTGCTCCAGAATCTGGATGCGGCGCTCTATGCTGGGGTGGGTGTTGAAGAGTTTCGCCAATCCCTTGATCGGCCAGGGACGGATGATATACATCTGTGCGATGTCTTCGCGTTCAATGTCGCCCAGTCCTGGATTATGGGAGATCTTACGCAGGGCAGAAGCCAGTGCCAGCGGGTTGCCGCATAGTTCGGCGCCTCCTGCGTCAGCCATGTATTCGCGTTTGCGTGAGATGGCAAAGCGTGTCAGCAGAGTGAAGAAATAGGCGATGGCGGCACAGACGAGTCCCACGATCAGCGCCACGAGTATGATTAAGCCTGCATTCTTCCCGTTGCTGCTTCTGCGACGGCCTGCACCAGAGGCGATGAGACGCAACAGGACGCGCGCTATCACCGTCATGACGGTGGAAATGATGCCCACGAAGATGATGCTGGTGATGAGCAGTCGTGTGTCGCGGTTGCGGATGTGGGTCAGTTCGTGTCCCACGACGCCAGCCAACTCCTCGTCGTTGAGGCAGTCCATCAGTCCTGTGGTGACGGTTACCGTGTACGACCTCTCGTCGATGCCGCTGGCAAAGGCATTCAGTTGTGGGTCGTCAACGATGTTTATCTGAGGCATGGGCATGCCGCAGGTCATCGTCAGGTTCTCCACAATATTATATATGCGCGGATTGTCCATACGGGTGATGGAATAGGCACCAGTGGCATTGCGTATCATCGAGGTGTTCGAGAAATAGGCGATGATAAACCAGATGCCCACGATGACCACTACCCACGGCATGGTCATCAGGAACTGATAGTTCACCGTGCTCATGCTAAAATATGTGGAGTTGCTGATATAGTGGATGATAAACAGAAACAGCCACACCATGGCCAACAGGATGGTGGGAAAACCCAGCAACAGTAACACGCTGAGGGTGTTGTTGCGCTGGATTTGAGTCTGTATTCCGACGTATTTCAAGCCTTATGCCTAGAACTTGATTTCAGGAGCCTTCTCGTAGGTGGCACGCTCTTCGCTGGGCACTTCGAACATCATCTCGCGTTTGAAGCCGAACATACCTGCCAACAAGTTGCCAGGGAAGGTCTCGATGGCATTGTTCAGTTCGCGTGTTGATGAGTTGAAGTAACGGCGAACGGCCGACAACTTGTTCTCCACGTCAGACACCTCTTGCTGCAACTGCAGGAAGTTCTGATTGGCCTTCAGGTCAGGGTAGGCCTCCAGTGAGACACGCAGTCCGGCGAGGGCACTCGACAGTTTGTTCTCTGCCTGAATCTTGCCGTCGATGGTGGTGGCCTGCATGGCGGCGGCACGTGCCTCCGTCACTCGTGTCAGCACCTCCTTCTCATGCTCGGCATAGCCCTTCACGGTAGCGACCAACTGTGGTATCAGGTCGTGACGCTGTTTCAGTTGCACGTCAATATTGGCGAAGGCATTCTCACGGTTGTTGCGTAGTTTAACCAAACGGTTGTAGATGCTGATGGCCCACAATGCCAGAATGATGACGAGGCCAATCAAGGCAATGATGATGATGGTTACTGTTCCCATACTTAAAAATGCTGTACTCATGATAAAATTAAGTTTGTACTTATTGGTTTCGACGACAAAGATAATACCAAAAAACGAAAGTCAGTACTATTTTTAAGATTTTTTATGCCAATAATAGCGAAATCCGGCTATCAGGCTTCAAGCCCGACAGCCGGATGTTGTATATTGCATGCCTTTAGTCAAGGTCGACAACCGTGATGCCTGCTCCTCCGAATTGTACGTGCTCGTCACGACAGGAGGTGACGTTGGGCACGGTGTGCAGGTACTGTCGGATGAGTTGGCGCAGGATGCCAGAACCTGTTCCATGAAGGATGCGCACACGCGACATACCCACCAGTATGGCATCGTCGATGAAGTAGGTCACGGCATTGATGGCTTCGTCGCCACGCATGCCCCTGACATCGAGATCCTGACGGAAGTTCAACTTGCGTGAGTCGATGGCCTGGCGTGTCTCGTTCGACAGGTTGCCGTAGGAGCCCACGATCTGCGCGTTGCGCTCCTCGCTCTTGCTGGCCTCGTTCTTGACGGGCTTGGCAGCCTCGAGGCGTTCCAGTCGCATCTTGGTGCGCATGCCGCCGAAGATGACCGTTGCCATCTTGCCCTCGATGCTCTCTATCTCGCCGATGGATGTCAGACCCTTGATGCGGACGGTGGAACCAGGGGTGAGTTGGGCGTTCTTGTCTTGCGAGCTTTCTTCGTCTGGGTGGAGGGTTGAGGCCTGAGAGTTGTTTTCTCCTTCTTTCGCTTTCCGTTCTTGTTTTCGCCTCTCTTTCCGCTCCTTGCGCTCCTGTATCTGTCTGATCTTGCGCTCGATGGCCTCGTCAGTAGCGTTGGTCTCAATGTCGGCTACTTCGTTCCTGAAAGTCTCCAGTTCCTCGCGTATGCGTCGTGTAGCCTCTTTCTCGGCCTGGGCCTCGCGTATTTCGCGGATGGCGTTCTCTATTTTGCGGTTGCTCTCGCGCAGCAGTTCCTCCGCCTGCTCCTTGGCACGGCGGATGATGGCCTTGCGTTCCTGTTCAATCTCCTCGATGTCGGCCTCCAGTTTCTCGCCTCTCATCTCCAGCCGCTTCTCGTGCTGGTGGATGGTCTGGCGTTTGCCCTCCCAATAGCGCTTGTCGCGTACGATGTCCTGCAGGTATTTGTCGCTCTGAATGTATTCTGTACCTACTATGTCTGAAGCGTCGCGTATCACCTCTTCTGGCAGTCCTGTCTTGCGGGCTATCTCTATGGCAAATGACGAGCCAGGCTGGCCGATGCTTAGTTGGAACAGGGCCTGCATCTCGTGGCGGTCGTAGAGCATGGCTCCGTTGACTACCCCCTCATGTCCGTCGGCAAAGTGCTTCAGGTTCTGATAGTGGGTGGTGATGATGGCGAAGGCCTTCTTCTGCCAGAACTGTTTCAGCACGGCCTCGGCAATGGCTCCGCCAATCATGGGTTCTGTACCGCCGCCGAACTCGTCGATCAGCAGCAATGTCCGTTCGTTGGCGTTGCGTATCATCTGCTTCATGTTCATCAGGTGCGACGAATAGGTCGAGAGGTCGTCCTCTATGCTCTGCTCGTCACCAATGTCTATCATGATGTTCTCAAAGATGCCGCACGTCGATCGCTCGCCTACAGGTATCGACAGACCGCATTGCAGCATGTACTGCAGCAGTCCCACCGTCTTTAGGCATACTGACTTGCCGCCAGCGTTGGGGCCAGAGATGATGAGCAGCCGCCCGATATTCTTTTTGTTTTCTTTCGATATGTCGATATTGCGATATGTCGATGTATCAATGCTTTCCAGACGAATATCCAGCGGCACCACCTTCTTCCCTTGCTTCTCCAGCGAGAGTTGCAGCAGCGGATGACGGGCTTGTATCCAGTCGAGATGTGGCGTCGATAGTATTTGCGGCTGCGGCTCTATGCTCTTCATCTGCTCTGCAAGGCTGGCCTTGGCTTGTAATAGGTCTATCTGAGCCAGGAATTGGTAGGAGTTGAGAATCTCCTGCACGTGAGGGCGAACCTCGTCAGAGAATACCGTCAGTATGCGGATGATCTCGCGTCGCTCCTCAGCCTCCAGTTGGCGCACGCGGTTGTTGGCCTCCACCACTTCTGTCGGCTCTATGAACACCGTCTTTCCCGTTGCCGACTCATCGTGGACGATGCCGCCTATGCGTTTCTTCAGGTTGGGTGCTACGGGTATCACCAGTCGGCCGTCGCGCAGGGTAGGGGCCGCATCCTTGTCCACCAGTCCTTCGCGCTGGGCCGTATGCAGTATGGAGTAAAGTGTGCGCGAGATGCTGCCCTCGGTCTTTGCCAATTCGTGGCGGATGCCGGCCAGCGTCATCGTTGCAGAGTCTTTTATCTTGCCAAACTTGTCGAGTATCGAGTCGATGCGGCGGATCATGGCTGGGAAGGTCACTACACCCTCCGTCAGTCTCTGCAGGGCAGGGTATTTATACTCTGAAAGGGCTATGTGGGCTATATTGTCGCCAATAAACTCTTCTGCGCCGTTCAAATATTTCACGATATTCGTGATTGTCTCCAGCGACCGCCTTAAGTCCCACACCTCGTTCTCCTCCAGATGCGTGTTTTCCAGGCGTATACGAGTCACAGCCTTCCTCACGTCGAAGAAATACTGCATTGGGAAGTCGTCGGCTTTCTGCTTCAGTTGCCTGAACTCGCCCACCTGCTGCAACCATTCGTTAATCTGTGCAGCGTCGGCAGAAAAGGCCATTTCGTCAACCTTCTCCTTGCCAAGCGTGCTCAGGCAATGTCCCTTCAGCAGCGTCCTTATCTCGTCGAATCCTATCTTGTGTTCGTAGTTGTTAGGATAAATCATGGTGCAAAGGTACTACTTTTTAATGAGAAATGAGTAATGAGGAGTGAGAAATACTCTTTGATTCCGTAAATAATGTTAAATATGGGGAGTCCTGCGAAATTTCTCATTTCTCATTTCTCATTTCTCATTTTTTATGCTTACCTTTGCACCCGCTTTTGAGCAATTCGGGCACTGGAGAGATGGTAGAGTGGTCGATTACAGCGGTCTTGAAAACCGCCGTGCTGAGAGGCACCGGGGGTTCGAATCCCTCTCTCTCCGCAAAAAGGAGCAATCCGCAAGGGTTGCTCTTTTTGCGTTCCGAGAGGGGGATATCTCACCCCGCGGTCGGGGGTTCTTGCTCCACTTCGTTCCGCAAGCGTCCCTTCGGGCCGAGCGCGAATCCCTCTCTCTCGTTATGTTCCGAAAGGGGGATGTCTCACGTGCTATTGCAACTCAGGCCAACCGTCGTCAGTCCAGGAGATGGGACGCTGGATGAGCAAAGCGACGCCATTCTGAGTCGCGCTGTAGCCGTGACAGATGAAGATGTCCTCGCCGTCGAAGGTGTAGGCGGCACAGTGGCCAGCAGCCTCCCATTGCTTCTTGTCGCCCTCCAGGATGATGGTACCGCCACCGTTAGCCATATCCTTGCCGCTGCGGTCGAGGTAGGGACCGTCTACCGTCTTGCTGCGCCCCACGGCTACGCGATAGTTCGACTTGGCACCACGACAACAGTAGTCCCACGATACAAAGAGGTAGTAGTAGCCACCATGCTTGAAGATGAAAGGTGCCTCAATGGCATTCGTGCCTGCATACCGCGATGTGGGATTAGGCTCTGTGGGTTTGTAGTTAGGGTCGTAGCGACGAGCGATGGTTCTGATTTGAGATTTCTTGCGTCCCGTTGGTAGCAAGCGTCCTTCGGCCGAGCGGAGGTTTGAGGTTTGAGATTGGAGGTTTGAGGTTGGAGATTTAGCAAGATGCATCGTTGAGTCGAGTCGTGCTATCTGTATGCCGTCCCAGAAGGAGCCCCAGACGAGCCATGGCGTGTCGCTGTCATCGTCGATGACGAAGTTGGGGTCGATGGCATTCCAGTTGTCACGCTTCTCACGCGAAGTCACAATACATCCCTCGTCCTTCCACATGTTGGCCGCGAGCGAACGGCTGCTGAGCAAGCCGATGGCAGAGCCGTTCTTGCCAAAGGTGGAACAACTATAGGCCAGCCACCATCTGCCGTGCCAATGGATGACGTCAGGTGCCCAGACATGATTGCGAAATCCTGGTACGGAGTCTGTTGTCCAGCCTGGGATAACGGTCATCACGGGCTGGCGCGAAACCGTCCAAACCCGCCTGTCCTTCGAGGTCATCTGCTGAATGCCTATGCCCGTAGCATAGAGGTAATACGTGTCGCCCTCCTTGGCCATCACGGGGTCGTGAGTCATTGGCGTTTCCGTTTGGAAGTTCTCGCCTCTCATGTGTGGATGCTGTTGCTGTGCCTGCGCTGTATTGTTAAGTCCCAGCAGACAGAGAAGAATCGTAAGCAGTTGTTTCATTTTTTGACATTGTAGTTCGTTTGTGTGTGCAAAGGTACGAAATTTCTGCGAGACCTGATGCATTTTCCCTGAAAAACTTGATTCAGGTATGAGGCCCCCCATCAACAGCGAGACGATCACCTGTCCCCTTCTGTCCCAGCAGGCGATGGGGTAACGATTCGTGACCCCATCATGACGGGCAAACTGTCGTCGTCCGGTCCACTGACATGGTTTAATAAATTTTTAGGGATTTCCCCGTTTTTTATAGGGAAAATCCCTTTGGCTGTTGAAATATAGCATGTATCTTTGCCGCAGATTAGTTGCAAAACGATTATTCACTAAAAAAGTCTGATTATGAAAAGAATGGTTTTATTGTTGGCGTTAGCCATGATGGCAGTGGTTGGTGTGCAGGCACAGACCTGTAGCCGCTGTGGAGATTCGGGAAAGATAGAGTTGCCTTGTCAGCCCTGTAATAATAGAGGTACGTGGCAGTGCGATGATTGCCACGGAAAGGGTCTGATAGAATGCTACCATTGTCATGGTTCTGGCGAACTCAAGTGTATCCAGTGCAACGGCACGGGCGTGCGTGGCGACGATGTCTGTTACACCTGCGGTGGACAGAAGACGTTCCGCTGCGAGGCATGCAAGACGCATCGCGGCTATCTGGACTGCACCCGTTGTAATTGCAAGGGCGAGTTGTCGTGCTTCCACTGTGGCGGCACAGGGTGGCGCGTATGGACCTGTCCCGACTGTATCGCGGCAGGCAGGAGATAGCCCGACAATGCTTTTTCGAGCGTGAGTACCTTCGAGGTTTATCTCAAAAGTACGAAGGTGGTGATGAAATGACTACCTGTTTTTTACCCTTATTGATATATACACCCTTTTGAGTTGGCCTACCTGCTAGTTTGCGACCCTGCAGGTCGTACCAAGAGGCCCCCCGCCAAACGGGGGGCTGGCTTCCGTCAGGGGGCGTTGTGGTAATGTCAACAATTCCTGTGGTCTGTCCTGCATTGTACAGGGGGCTGGCATAGTTGTAGTAGCCACCATTGGAGAAGGGCATGATGTCGGTGAGCAGGTCGTGGTTGGTGAAGATAATCTCTACGGGCTGTGATTCGCTGACGGTGGGTCCTGTCCAATGCCAAATCTGGCGATCGGCAGACGTAGTGCCAACCATTTCGCAGAGGTCACCGCCCTGATTACTCTGCAGATCAGTGGTGCCGTCGGCTGTGAGTACCTTACAATATATAGGTGTGTCCCAACAGAAGCGTGGCAGTTCGAAATAGGCGCAGTATCTGCCGTCTATGAGGGTCACGCAGTCTGGTGCATCGGCAGGGCGTGTGTAGTCTGGTACCGAGGCAGACGCCTCAGGCTCGGCATTGGCATCGGGGAGACGGTGAGTCGCAGTTCTGTGCAACCGTAAGGGACGAGTTGGATATACTGAGTCTCATTGCTTAGCAGTTCCAGATGGCCCTGCTCAGGCATGGGTGGGGTATAGCGTCCGTCCATCAGGTCCCATGCAATCTGCTTGACGGGAAGTCGCAGTTTCGCGTTCGCATAGTTGAGGTCGAAAGGAATGGTTCCTCCTATTTCCTCTACATCTGGATAGGTCACCTCGATAGGCTTGCCGTCGTCAGCGTAGGCATAGTTGAAAGCCCCTATAGGGGTGATGTTCCAACACTTGAAGTCAGGGTTCTCAGGCTTCTTTCCGTGCATGTTGGGATACTCCTCGGTATCCTCTGTCTTCTGCTGTGGGATGGCGTATGAGAACAGCAGCGGCCCACTCTGCCTGTCCTGTCACCATGAGAAAGTGGCTCAGCGTCCATGTGAAGTCCACGATGTCGCACGTCTCGTGGCTCACGTCTATATCGTTGCCCACCCCAAGATTCCTGTGCTATTGTAAGCGCGAGGAGAGTAATTGATATGGTCAAAAACTGTTTCATTGGTGCAAAGGTAGTAATAAAAGTTGGAAAAAGAACTTGCGAGATTGAAAAACTTTGATTTGATATACTCAAAGGTTTACGCTTTACTGTGCATATTAATGATTTATTTCTTCAATTTACTGACCTTCTTGCCTAAATCCAGAAACATTTCATAAAAACTATCGTCCTTAACAAAGTCGCGGCCTCCTTTAAAACGCGCCAGA
>CADCCB010000037.1 GCA_902799905.1 uncultured Prevotellaceae bacterium | reverse complement strand
TACGGGTGGCGTTGCTTGGTATGTCACGCTGCTGCTTGACCGTGGAAAGACCCGTAAGAACAAGATGCTGGCTGCATTGACAGAAGAAAATTCTCCCTTCATCAATGAAGGCAAAAGTATTTTGGTTGAGGAGTTTGGAACCGACTATGTCATCTATTTCTCTATCCTGACCTGCATTGCCAGTGGTATGAAGACTAGTGCGGAAATCAAGAACGAACTGGGTGTCGAAAATATCAGCAGCTATCTGTCACGCCTGGAGGACTACTATGGACTGATTAGCAAGTACCAGCCCATCTTTGCCAAAGAGAGCAGCAAGAAGGTGCGCTATCAGTTGGATGACTGCTTCCTGATATTCTGGTTTCGTTTTTTCTTCAAGTATCAGGCTTTGGTGGAAAATAAGGCACTGAAAGCGCTTGGCGACATCATCAAGCGCGACTATGATGGTCTGTCAGGGCTGATGATGGAGCGTTACTTCATCCGTAAGTTCCAGGAGGAAGGACGGTACATCGTTGGCAAATGGTGGGACAGAAAAGGCTTCAATGAGATAGACCTTGTGGTGGTTGACCCCATAGGGAAAGAAGTATGGGTATATGAATTGAAGAAAGACGTGAGCCGTTACGACGAGGCCTCCTTCAAGGAGAAAGTTGACACAATGGTAGCCCAGACCCCGGAACTATGCAAGATGACCATTCACATCGGCTTACTCACTAAGGAGGATATGTAAAAATGATATAACTAAATAGGACAACGGGGACAGGTGACCGTTTCGCTGTAGAAGAAGAGGAACCTTATACTTGAAAAAGGTGTCAGGTTACAACGACAGGGGCACCACAGGACAGATGGGGACAGGTGACCGTCTCACTCTGGCATTAGAATAATACTGCACCCGCAGAATCCTGATGATGAAATAAAAGACGAAGTTCACTGACTCAGCAATGGGCCAGTGAACTTTTTTTCAATAATTTTTGCCCTCCATGCAATGTTTCGGGGTAGAGGAGCGTATATATAGACAGAAGACCATAAAGAAAATGACAGAAACAGACATAGATCTGATAGAGGGACTGAGGAAACAAAGTCCCAAAGCACAGCAGCAGATGCTCGACCGCTATGGCCGCGACGTCTTTGCCCAGGTGGCGAGACTGGTGCCTGGCATAGAGAATGCGGAGGAGGTGTATCAGGATGTGTTCGTGAAGGTCTTTAAAAATATAGATAGGTATGACGAGGGGAAGTCGGCGCTGAAGACGTGGATATCGCGCATTGCCTACAACGAGGCCATCAGTTTTCTGAGGCACCAGCGACCCACGATGGTGTATATAGAGGACAGGGAAGGCGAGGCCGACACCGTCTCGGAGACAGAGGTGGAGGAGACGCTGGGCCACGCGAATGCAGAGACGGTGCAGATAATCAGAGCCGCGATGAAGCACCTGCCACCCGACGAGCGCGCCATCATCACGATGTTCTATTACGAGGAAATGAGCCTGAAGGAGATAGCCTACGTGACAGAGTCGATACCTACGACGGTGGCCTCGAAACTGAGCCGAACGAGAAAGAAACTTTGTAGAATCATCAATATGTTACGATCATGAAGGAGGAACAACTCAATAAACTTAGGGAGCAGGACAAGAACTTGCGTGACGCCATCAGAATGGATGAGGCGGAACTGCCACAGATGCCTGCCGACCTGAACGCCAGACTGATGCAGAAGATCCACTCTCAGTCCTTCACGGCTAAGAAGGGGGGAAAAGTCAGAAGACTTTGGCCTTGGCTGGCAGCAGCCTGTGTGGCAGGTGTATTGGTAGTGTTGCTGATGCCACCAAGAGAGACAATTGGGGATAATGATATTGTCGCAAAGATGGAGGAAAAGGTAGAGAAGAAGGAGGAGCCCGAGCAGACAGCGTCTCAACAGGAAACCGTCCTGCCAGAAGCACCTGTGAAGGAAGCGCCTAAACAGATAGCACAAAGCACCCCTGCGAAGCCTAAGAAACGGCAGAAGCCTGTGGTAGAAGAGCCACAAATGGCCCAGGAAACGGTGCCTGCAGAAACGATCATCGAGGCAGAGCAGCCGGCTATCGCCCAGACTACCACCACAACGCTATCGGAACGCGACATTCCCATCACCCGTCCAGAAAACTATCAGTACACCCCAGAGGAGATTGCCCTCATGAAGAAACAAGCCAACGAGGCCTATCTGAAATGGGTGGAACTGGAACTAGAAATAGCAAAATATCACATAGAACAAACAGCCCAAAATTAATACATTATGAAACGTATTATCATCATGCTGCTCATCGCTTGCAGCGCCATCACAACCATTAGTGCCGACCCGTCGGCAGCACCCCAGAAGAAGCCTGAACTCGTCAGTTTCACGCTGAACGCCATCATCCAGAAGTTTGGCCAGAACGAAGGACAGGTCTATTCCGTCAATCGCAATCCCAACACAGGCATCATCGAGTCGAGTATAAAAATCGTGCCTTTCCACTGTTCGGCAAACCGCATCAAAAACGACAACGTGATGAATGCTGTGGCCATCAACTTTCCGAAAGAGGAACCCCTGGCATACCAGTTCCTGCATGTTCAGCCAGGCAGCAACGAGTTGTTCTCGTTGAAGGTAATCACCAACAACGGCACGAATCAAAGCACGCAGCGCATTCGCACCAATAAGAACCAGGAGATGTGGCTGATGTGCTGCAAGAACCCTGAGAACCCCCAGTTGCGCGACGCCTATGCCATCGTGTGGGAGCATAATGACGAAATAGACGGTACTATCTATATGATTTCCTCGCTGCGTCCTGACATCTACGCCAAGAACCTGGAGACATCGAAGAACACCTTCAAGATTGAGGGACGTGTGGATGCCAACATCAAGGACTCGCTCTACAATATCTATATCGCCAACACGGGCGAAGAACTCGCCAACATCGGTGATGATGACTACGTGGCTTGCGTGCCTGTTGTCAACAAGCGTTTCGAGTACCAGACAGAACTCGACCATCCTGTGGCTGGACGTCTGCGCTGTATCTTCCCCAATGGCGAACTCTGTTCTGCGTGGATCAACCTCGACTTCGTGCCTGGCGAGACCTATCGCATCACCGTTCACGATGGCTACTATGATGAGGATCGCGACTACGAACGCCGTGTAGGTCGCTACTCTGGCAAGAGTCTGCTGACTGCCCGACAGAAACGTGGTAATGATGATGTGGCCGTCGCTGATGAGTTCGTTGTCGCTGATACTATATCCATCGTATCTTCTACCCCTGAAGCAGCACCTCAATGGCGTGAATTATTGAAGGTTAAGTTGGAGTCAAAAGTGATGACTATCGAGGCTGGTATGGAAACTATCAAAGCAACATATAAATATTTAAAACCTGCCTATGAAACAAGGAACTTCTCTGTAATGAACAAAACCATCGCTCATATTGCCAAACAGAACGAGACATTAGACGCTAATTTCCAAGATCTTATCAAGACGCTGAAACAATCGCCTGAAATACCTCAAAAAGAAAGACTGGAAGTAATTAGTGGAGGCTATAAGGAGATATTGAAGTTCTATACTGAGCAGAATCAGGGGTTCACGGAGATAACAAAAGAACTTGGCTATCTGCCCAAAGAAATGCAGAAGGCTCAGAAAGTCATCAATAAACTCATTGAGAAAAACATGAACGAGATGAGTAAGATGATAACGGAGATAAGATAGCATCCATACAAGTACATATACGAAAAATCCCCGAAACCACTTGAAGTTTCGAGGATTTTTTCTATTGCGAGTTACTCTTAAGCGTTGTACTCCTGCCAGGACTTGATCTTGATGTCCTCGAGGCGGAGGGCGGTGAAGGCCTCGATGAAGGCCTTGGCCAGACGCACGTTGGTCATCAAGGGGATGTTGTGGTCGATGGCACCACGACGGATGCGGTAGCCATTGGTGAGTTCGCGCTTGGTGTGGTTCTTGGGCACGTTGACAATCAGGTCGAACTGATGGGCGGCAATCATCTCCATCACATTGTTCTCACCCTCCTCGTCGGGCCAGCACACGGCCTTGGCCTCCACGCCGTTGTCGTTGAAGAAACGGGCCGTTCCAGGGGTGGCATAGACCTCGAAGCCTTTCTTCACCAATTGGTGGGCGGGCTCGAGCAGAGAGACCTTACCCTTGGCGTCGCCGGAAGAGATGAGGACGGCCTTCTGAGGCAGACGGTAGCCGGTGGCGATGAGAGCGTTGAGCATGGCCTCGTTGAGGTCATCGCCCAGACAGCCTACCTCACCCGTTGACGACATGTCGACACCCAGCACGGGGTCGGCATTCTGCAGACGTGCAAACGAGAACTGTGAGGCCTTCACGCCGATACGGTCGATGTCGAACTCGCTCTTGTCGGGGCGAGAGTAGGGGGCATCGAGCATGATCTTGGTGGCCGTCTCGATGAAGTTGCGCTTCAGTATCTTGCTGACGAAGGGGAAGGAGCGCGATGCACGCAGGTTGCACTCGATGACCTTCACCTCACGGTTCTTAGCCAGGAACTGGATGTTGAAAGGACCGCTGATGTTGAGTTCGGCGGCAATCTTATGGGCAATCTTCTTGATCTGACGCACGGTGGAGAAATAGATGTGCTGGGCAGGGAACACCATCGTGGCGTCGCCTGAGTGCACACCAGCATACTCGACATGCTCGGAGATGGCATATTCTACAACTTCGCCCTTGTCGGCCACGGCATCGAACTCAATCTCCTTGGTCTCCTGCATGAACTGAGAGACCACCACGGGGAACTCCTTGCTGACCTCGGTGGCCATGTTGAGGAAGCGATGCAGTTCCTCGTCGTCGTAGCACACGTTCATGGCAGCACCGGAGAGCACATAAGAGGGACGCACGAGGACGGGATAGCCCACCTCGCTGACGAACTCCTTGATATCGTCGAACGACGTGAGGGCACGCCATGCGGGCTGGTCGATGCCCAGTTTGTCGAGCATAGCCGAGAACTTGTCGCGATTCTCTGCACGGTCGATATTTACAGGCGACGTACCCAGCACGGGCACGCCCTGGCGATGGAGTTTCATGGCCAGGTTGTTGGGTATCTGACCTCCCACGGAGACGATGACACCACGGGGCGACTCAAGGTCGATGACGTCGAGCACGCGCTCCAGCGACAGTTCGTCGAAGTAGAGGCGGTCGCACATGTCGTAGTCGGTCGAAACGGTCTCGGGGTTATAGTTGATCATGATGGACTTGTAGCCCAGTTTGCGAGCGGTATTGATGGCGTTGACCGAACACCAGTCGAACTCCACGCTTGAGCCGATGCGGTAGGCACCAGAGCCGAGCACGACCACCGACTTCTCGTTGTTGTAGTAGTTGATGTCGTGTGCAGGTTTGTACTGCTCACCCTCCTGATTGCCAAAGGCAGGCACGTGGGTATAGGTGAAGTAGAGGTAGTTGGTCAGTTCAGGATGCTCGGAGGCCACGGTGGGGATGCGCTTGACGCTTGGCAGGATGCCGCGCTGCTTGCGGTAGCGACGCACATCGAGGTTCTCCTTCTCCATATTGCCGTTCTTGGGCTTGAGCACGAAGCGGGCAATCTGGAAGTCGGAGAAGCCACAGCGCTTCACCTCGAGCAGGAACTCATCGGGTATCTCCTCAAGGCTGTTGTAGGCCTGCAACTGGTGCTTCAGGTCGACGATATGCTTTAAGCGCTCGAGGAACCACACGTCGATCTTGGTCAACTGCTCGATGCGCTCAACGGTATAGCCCTCCTCCAGAGCCTGTGCGATGGCGAAGATGCGCAGGTCGGTGGGGTTGGAGAGTTCTTTGTCGAGATCGTCGAACTTGGTGTGGTCGTTGCCTACGAAGCCGTGCATGCCCTGTCCGATCATGCGGAGACCCTTCTGGATCATCTCCTCGAAGGAACGGCCGATGGACATAATCTCGCCAACGGACTTCATGCTGGAGCCGATGAGACGGCTGACGCCGGCAAACTTCGTGAGGTCCCAGCGAGGAATCTTACAGATCATGTAGTCGAGCGAGGGAGCGACGTAGGCCGATGAGGTGGTGCCCATCTCGCCAATCTGGTCGAGGGTATAGCCGAGAGCAATCTTTGCAGCCACGAAGGCGAGGGGATAACCAGTTGCTTTTGAGGCTAATGCGGATGAACGGCTCAAGCGAGCATTTATCTCGATGATGCGATAGTCGTTGGTCTCGGCGTTGAAGGCAAACTGGATGTTGCACTCGCCCACGATGTTCAGATGGCGCACGCAACGGATGGTGATTTCCTGCAGCATCTTGACCTGTTCCTCAGTGAGCGAGCAGGTGGGAGCCACAACGATAGACTCGCCAGTGTGGATGCCCAGGGGATCGAAGTTCTCCATCGAGGCCACGGTGAAGCAATGGTCGTTGGCATCGCGGATGGTCTCGAACTCAATCTCCTTCCAGCCCTTCAGACTTTCTTCCACCAGAATCTGGGGTGCGAACGTGAAGGCCGACTCGGCCAGTTCGCGGAAAGCCTTCTCGTCAGGGCAGATGCCAGAGCCCAGACCGCCAAGGGCGTAGGCCGAGCGAATCATGATGGGGAAGCCAATCTCGTGGGCAGCCTTCAGCGCATCCTCCATATTCTCTACGGCGTGGCTGACAGGCGTCTTCAGTTGAATCTCATCGAGTTTCTTCACAAAGAGGTCGCGGTCCTCGGTATTCATGATGGCTTCGACGCTGGTGCCGAGCACCTGCACGCCATATTCCTGGAGTGTGCCGTTCTGATAGAGTTCCGTTCCGCAGTTCAGGGCCGTCTGTCCACCGAAGGCCAGCAGGATGCCGTCAGGGCGCTCCTTCTTAATGATTTCGGTCACGAAGTAGGTGTTGACGGGTTGGAAATAGACCTTGTCGGCAATACCTTCCGAGGTCTGGATGGTTGCGATGTTGGGGTTCACCAACACACTCTTGATACCTTCTTCGCGCAGGGCTTTCAGGGCCTGTGAGCCGGAGTAGTCGAACTCGCCGGCCTGTCCGATCTTCAATGCGCCCGAACCCAGCACGAGCACCTTTTTGAGATTCTTTGTGGTCATTTTATTATATAATGTTGTTTGTTTTGGTTTGATTCTAGTAACTGCGGGCGATGATGACGCGGGCCTTCGAGGGCTTGCCTGACACCATATCGATGCCAGGCGTCTGCTCTACGCCGAAGGGGACGCAACGGATGGTGGCCTGTGTCTCTTCCTTGATCTGTGCCTCGGTCTCGGCGGTGCCGTCCCAGTGGCAGAGGAAGAAACCGCCGTCCTTCACGCGCTCCTTGAACTCCTCGTAGTTGTCGCACTCGTAGATATGGGCATCGCGGTAGTCCTTGGCCTTGCGGAAAATGTTCTTTTGGATGTCGTCCAAAAGTCCTTCCACATACTCTACGATACCCTCCAGCGGACGGGTCTCCTTCTCCAGCGTGTCGCGACGCATCACCTCGATGGTGCCGTTCTCCAGGTCGCGTGCTCCCAGTACGAGGCGCACGGGCACTCCCTTCAACTCATAGTCGGCGAACTTGAAGCCAGGACGCTTGTTGTCGGAATCGTCGAACTTCACGCTGATGCCTTTCTGACGCAGGCTCTCGATGATGGGTTGCACCTCCTTGTTCACAATCTCCATCTGCTCAGGCTTGGTGGCGATGGGGATGATGACCACCTGGATAGGGGCCAGACGTGGAGGCAGCACCAGACCGTTGTCATCGCTGTGGGTCATGATGAGTGCACCGATGAGTCGGGTAGAGACACCCCAAGAAGTAGCCCAAACATACTCGGGCTTGTTCTCCTTATTAAGATAGGTCACCTCGAAAGCCTTGGCGAAGTTCTGGCCCAGGAAGTGAGAAGTACCGCTCTGCAGGGCTTTACCATCCTGCATCATAGCCTCGATGGTGTAGGTGTCGAGGGCACCGGCGAAACGCTCGGTCTCACTCTTCACGCCCTGGATGACGGGAACGGCCATCCACTCCTCGGCAAACTTGGCATAGACCTTCAGCATCTTCTGTGCTTCCTCCTCAGCCTCCTCGCGGGTAGCGTGAGCCGTGTGACCCTCCTGCCAGAGGAATTCCGATGTGCGCAGAAAGGGACGGGTGCGCATCTCCCAGCGCATCACGTTGCACCACTGGTTGCACATCAGGGGCAGGTCGCGCCACGAGTGAATCCAGTTCTTATAGGTGTTCCAGATAATCGTCTCTGAGGTAGGACGGATGATGAGTTCTTCCTCCAGTTTGGCTGCTGGGTCTACCACCACGCCACCATCGGCAGCCTTCAGTCGGTAGTGGGTCACCACGGCGGCCTCCTTGGCAAAACCTTCTACGTGCTCGGCCTCACGACTGAGGAACGACTTGGGTATGAGGAGGGGGAAGTAGGCGTTCTGAGCACCTGTTTCCTTAAACATCCTGTCCAGTTCGCGCTGCATCTTCTCCCAGATGGCGTAGCCGTAGGGCTTGATGACCATGCATCCTCGTACGGCCGACTGCTCGGCCAAATCGGCCTTGACCACCAAGTCGTTGTACCACTGGCTGTAGTTGTCGGCGCGTTTTGTTAAATCTTTTAATTCTTTAGCCATGATTTATGCAATAAATTTAAAATTTTGGTGCAAAGGTACAAAATAATTCGTAATTCGTAATTCAATATTCATAATTATTTTCTATCTTTGCATCCGAAAAGGAATAGGTTTAACATTTTATTAATAAAAACAACTGTGATTATGAAGAAATTGAGATTACTGATCCTGACGCTCTGCGCTGGATTGATTATGGCAGGTTGTAACAACCTGGGTAAGGGAACCGCAATCGGTGCCGCTGGTGGTGCCGTTCTGGGTGCTATCGTTGGTAATATTGCTGGCAACACCGCCGTTGGTGCCGCTATCGGTACTGCCGTTGGTGCAGGTACTGGTGCGCTGATTGGTAAGCACATGGACAAGGTGAAGGCAGAGGCCGAGGCTGTGAAGAACGCCCAGGTGGAGTCTGTAACCGACGCCAATGGTCTGCAGGCCGTGAAGGTGACTTTCGATTCAGGTATTCTCTTTACCACTGGTAGTTCAACCTTGAGCGCTACCGCCAAGAACTCGCTGACCCAGTTTGCTGGTGTGCTGAAGCAGAACACCGACTGTGACGTGGCCATTCAGGGCTACACCGACAATGCAGGCTGGAAGAACTCTACCGCCGAGCAGAGTGCTCAGAAGAACCTGAACCTCTCTCAGCAGCGTGCACAGGCCGTGACCAACTATCTGAAGTCTCTGGGTGTGAGCGCCAGCCAGATCCGTAGCACTGAGGGCTTCGGCGAGGCTAACCCCGTGGCTGACAACTCAACGGCTGCCGGTAAGGCTCAGAACCGTCGCGTGGAGGTTTACATGTATGCTTCTCAGGCCATGATCCAGCAGGCCGAGCAGGGAACTCTGCAGTAACATTTGAGGTTTGAGGTTTAAGATTTGAGATTTTAGGTTTAAGACTGACATTTTGAAATCTTTTCTCAAACGCCTACGTAAAATAGTCCAGTGGACTATAGCACTATTCTTCGGCACTACCATTCTATCGGTGGTAGTGCTGAAGTTTTTACCTGTTTACTACACGCCTCTCATGTTCATCCGTCTCTTCCAGTTGGAAGACCCGAAGATCAGTCACACATGGGTGCCGCTGAACGAGATGTCGCCTAAGATGCCCGTGGCTGTCATGGCTGGAGAGGATGCACGCTTCGCCGAGCATCACGGTTTCGACTTCGAAGCCATCAAGGCTGCCGCCGAGCATAACGCCCGCCATCCGGAACGCACACATGGCGCATCGACCATCTCGCAACAGACGGCCAAGAACGTCTTTCTGTGGCCTGGTCGCTCGTGGGTGCGCAAAGGCCTTGAAGCCTATTTCACCGTGCTCATCGAACTGCTCTGGTCGAAGGAACGCATCATGGAGGTCTATCTCAACAGTATCGAGACGGGGCCAGGCATCTATGGCGTAGAGGCCGTGGCTGAGGAGCACTTCAACTGCAAGGCGAGCGAACTGACTGCCGACCAGTGTGCGCTGATTGCCGCCACGTTGCCTAATCCACGCCGGTTCAGCAGCAAGACGCCCAGTTCGTACATGAAGAAGCGTCAGCGGTGGATCAGGAACAATATGAGATACGTAAAACCACTCGACGAGTGATGTTTTTTTGCAAAAAGTGCAGGGCGAGAAAAAAAACTCGCCCTTATTGTTGGTAGTTTTGAAAAAAATCATTAACTTTGCCCTCACATATATTTTATAACTTAAAACAACGAATATGGAAAACAACGCACAACTTATTGCCGAGTGCACCGCACGGGCTAAGGAATGGCTTACTCCCGCCTTTGACGAGGAGACACGCAAGGATGTTCAGGCTATGCTTGACGCAGAAGACAAGAGCGCTCTGATTGACGCTTTCTATCAAAATCTGGAATTCGGTACCGGTGGCCTTCGTGGCATCATGGGAGCCGGCACAAACCGCATGAACAAGTATATCGTGGGTATGGCCACACAGGGCTTTGCCAACTACATCCTGAAGGCGTTCCCTGGCAAGCAGAGCGCCGTGGTGGTAGGACATGACTGCCGCAACAACGGTCGAATGTTCGCAGAGACCGTAGCCGACATCTTCTCAGCCAATGGCATCAAGGTCTATCTCTTCGAGAGCCTGCGTCCTACGCCTGAGATTTCATTCGCTATCCGTCAACTCGGCTGTCAGGCCGGTGTCAATGTCACCGCATCTCACAATCCCCGTGAATACAATGGCTACAAGGCCTACTGGGATGACGGCGCACAGGTACTGGCTCCGCACGACACAGGTATCATCGACGAGGTGAACAAGGTGAAGATCCAAGACGTGAAGTTCGAAGGCAACAAGGACCTGATCATCCCCATTGGCGGTGAGATGGACTGGGACTACATCCAGGCTGTGAAAGAGGCTATGGTTGACCAAGACGTCATCCTGCGCCAGAAGGACCTGAACATCGTCTATTCGCCCATGCACGGCACAGGTCGTGTCATCATCCCGATGGCTCTGCGCTCATGGGGCTTCCAGAATATCCACGTGGTGCCCGAGCAGATGGTTATCGACGGCAACTTCCCAACCGTAGTATCGCCTAATCCCGAGAATGCCGAGGCTATGACCCTCGGCATGAAACTGGGTACGAAACTCAATGCCGACTTGGTGATTGCCTCCGACCCTGATGCCGACCGTCTGGCCATTGTCTGCCGTAACGCCAAGGGCGAGTGGGAGATTCTGAATGGTAACCAGACCTGCATGATGTTCTGCTGGTACATCATTGCCAACAAGAAGAAACTGGGCCAACTCAAGGGTAATGAGTTCCTGGTAAAGACCATCGTGACCACCGAAGTCATTGCCGAAATTGCCAAGAAGAACGGCGTGGAGTATATGGACTGCTACACAGGCTTCAAGTGGATTGCTAACGAGATCCGCGTGAACGAGGGCAAGAAGAAGTACATCGGCGGTGGCGAGGAGTCGTTCGGATTCCTGCCATTCGACAAGGTCAGGGATAAGGACTCTCCTGCATCCATCTGTCTGATCTGTGAGATTGCCTCTTGGGCTCGTGACAACGGCATGACGCTCTACGACCTGCTGATGAATATCTACAAGGAGTACGGTTTCTCGCGTGAGGTGACCATCAACGTGGTACGTCCAGGTAAGACCGGTGCCGACGAAATCAAGCAGATGATGACCGATTTCCGTGCCAATCCTCCTCAGGAACTGGGTGGCTCGAAGGTGGTGCTCTGGAAGGACTACAAGACGCTGGAGGCAAAGAAGGCTGACGGTGCTGTAGAGAAACTCGATATGCCCGACACGTCGAACGTGCTGCAATGGTTCTGCGAGGACGGCACCAAGATCAGCGTGCGTCCCTCTGGTACTGAGCCTAAGATCAAGTTCTACCTTGAGGTGAAAGACCCATCGTTTGCCGGTGCTGCCGACTACGAGCGTTGCATGAAGGCCGCCGAGGCAAAGGTTGCCGCTATCAAGAAGAGCCTGAATCTGGATTAACACTCATCCATAACAGGATATTAAGAATTAGGGCTGTCCATCGTGACGGCCCTAATCTTTATTATGGAGGATAGGGTAGGGAGAAATAAAAAAAGAGGCCTGGCATCAGACCTCTTTGCTTTTCGTAGTCGATAGGGGAATCGAACCCCTATGCCAAGATTGAGAATCTTGTATCCTAACCATTAGATGAATCGACCGAACTGCGAGAACAATCAAACTTCCTAAATCTTTACCGTCGTAGTCGATAGGGGAATCGAACCCCTATGCCAAGATTGAGAATCTTGTATCCTAACCATTAGATGAATCGACCATTTCAATAAATCATTACGGAAGCGGAAGCTGGGGGATTCGAACCCCCGGTACGGGAACCCGTACGGCAGTTTAGCAAACTGCTGGTTTCAGCCACTCACCCAAACTTCCTCGGCATTCCCTTTTTAGGGCTTCCGAAAGGCTTTTTCTCTCAAAAGCGGTGCAAAGGTACGACTTTTTCCCGACTCTTGCAAATTTTTCGGCACAATTTTTTCTTTTATCTGAAAATCTTTTGTATATTTGCACTCGAAACGAATCTGCTAATGATTGTTTCTGACAAGAAATAGTAATATTATCACATATGATTAGACTTTTCGTTCCCGGCCGCCTGTGCTTGTTTGGCGAGCATACAGACTGGGCTGGACACTACAGAACGATGAACGCAGACATAGTGCCTGGTGCCGCCATTGTGACCGGCATCGAGCAAGGCATCTATGCCGAGGTGGAGAAAGCAACGAACTTTGAAGTGCTCAGCGAAGCCCCGCAGATACAGGGTCATTGGCGTGACTTTGCCTGTAGGATGGATGAGCAGGAACTGAAGCGCATAGCCCGCTCTGGCGACTTCTTCTGCTATTGTGCAGGTGTAGCCTCGTATATGCTCCAGTGGTACAAGGTAGGAGGCGTGCGCATCAAGATTACCGATATGACATTGCCCATGAAGAGCGGCCTCTCGTCGAGTGCTGCCATCTGTGTGCTCGTCGCGCGTGCGTTCAATCTTGTATATAACCTGAACCTGAACACCATGGGCGAGATGAATATCGCCTATGTGGGCGAATTGCGCACATCATCGCGCTGCGGTCGTCTGGATCAGGCTTGTGCCTTCGGTGTGAAGCCCAACCTGATGACTTTCGATGGTGACGAGGTGGAGGTACGTCCCTTGAACGTCAAGAAGCACCTCTATTGGGTGTTTGCTGATCTCTGCGGCAAGAAAGACACTATCCGCATCCTGTCAGATCTAAACAAGGCCTATCCCTTTGCTTCAACCGAGCAGGAGGAGTTGCTCCACCGTGCCCTTGGCGAGCAGAACCAGGCCTTCGTGACCCGTGCTGCTGAGTATATGGCCACGGGACAGGTGGAGGCCCTGGGCCGTCTGATGACTGAGACGGAAGAGGTTTTCGACCGTCAGGTTGCCCCGTTGTGTCCTCAAGAACTGGCCTCTCCCAAACTGAAGTCCGTGCTGGGCGATGAGTATATTAAGACCTTGACCTATGGCGGTAAGGGTGTGGGCTCTCATGGCGACGGTTCCGTGCAGTTCTTGGCCAAAGACGAAGTCTGTCAGCAACAGTTGGCCGACTATCTCAACAGTCAGGGCATGCCAGCCTACAAACTGACCATCAATCCCGTCCATACGGTGCGCCGAGCCATTATCCCCGTTGCAGGTTTCGGCACCCGTCTCTATCCTGCCACCCGCTGCCTGAAGAAGGACTTTTTCCCGATACCCTGTCCAGACGGTATGGTCAAACCCGTGATACTTATCCTGTTGGAGGAACTCATCCAGAGCGGTATTGAGGATATATGTCTGGTGCTGGGCAGCAAGGAGGAACGTCAACTCTATGCAGACTTCTTCGAACGTCCTCTGAGTAGTGAGCATCTGGGCAAACTGAATGCCGAGAGCCGTGAGTACGAGAAGCACATCCTCGATATTGGCAAGCACCTTCACTATGTATACCAGCGTGAGAAGCGCGGTTTCGGCCATGCAGTCTATCAGGCCGCAGGCTTCGCCCACAACGAGCCTGTGCTGCTCATGCTGGGTGATACCCTCTACCGTTCCTCATCCAACAAGCCTTGCGCTCTTCAGTTAATCGAGGCCTACGAGCGTTTCAACAGACTGCTGGTAGGGCTCTATCCCGTACCCGTGGCCCAGGTGAGCCATTTCGGAATCATGAGTGGTGTGTGGGAAGACCAGGATGAGCGCGTGCTGCAGGTTAACACGCTGGTTGAGAAACCGAAGGCCAGTTATTCAGAGGAGTTCCTGGGCGTGCGTAACAAGAAAGGCGAGAAAGAGTATTGCTCTGTCTTCGGTCAGTATATCCTGACCCCAGAGGTCTTCAGTCAACTGGAGGCGGACATCACGGAGGCAAATCTGTCTGGCGACTGTACGCGTGAGATAGAACTGACATCAGCCCTCGACAAGGTACGTCAGCGTTCGGGTATGATAGGCCTGCGACTGAAAGGCGAGCGTTTCGATATGGGCAACCCCAGGGCCCTGGCTGAGACGGTGGCCGCATTTTCCACATTGACGACAACAACGATATAACACATAAATTATGAGTAAGCGTAGATGGCACTGTCTGCCAGGACAGGAGCCAACGGACTTTGACAAGCAGATCATGTACTGGGAGAACAAGGGAAAACTTGTTCCTACCCGCGATTTAATTAAGACCCCTGAGCAGATAGAAGGCATCCGTCAGGCAGGAGTCATCAATACCGGTGTGCTTGATGCGGTAGCCGCAGCCATCCATGAAGGCATGAACACCTTGGAGATAGACCGCATTTGCCGACAGTACTGCGAAGAGCACAATGCGACGCCAGCCTGTCTGAACTATGGTGGCGACGACGAGACACCTCCGTTCCCGATGAGCGTCTGCACGAGCATCAACGAGGTGGTTTGCCACGGCATTCCCAAGGAGGAGGACGTGCTGCAAGAGGGTGACATCATTAATGTGGACTTTACCACTATCTATAACGGTTACTATGCCGATGCATCACGCATGTTCATCATCGGCAAGACCACACCTGAGAAGGAACAGTTGGTGCGGGTGGCCAAGGAATGTCTGGAGATAGGCATGGAGGCTGCCAAGCCTTGGGGCTTTGTGGGCGACATCGGCCACGCTATCAAGAAGCATTGCAAGAAATATGGCTATGGCATCGTGCGCGATCTGGCTGGTCATGGTGTGGGCCTGCACTTCCATGAGGAGCCCGACGTGGACCATGATTCCTATCGTGGCACTGGCATGCTGCTGGTTCCTGGCATGGTCTTTACGATTGAGCCGATGATCAACATGGGCACCTGGCGGGTGTTCATCGATTCCGACGATCCTTACGGGTGGGAAGTCATCACAGAGGACGAGAAACCATCGGCACAATGGGAACACACCCTGCTGATGACTGAGCATGGTGTAGAAGTGCTGACTTATTAAAGATTCCTGTATCTTTTCTGATATGGCCTGCCTTACTTGTCGTTTACTACGGCAGGCAGGTTGAGGAAGTGACTGTCGATGTCCTGTAGTTCCTGCTCGAGTGCCTTGTCAAGGTGGCGACGCATGAACTCGTCCTCCAGGGCCGTGAGGTAGGACACATCCTGCATGGCTCGGGTGGCAGTGACCAATAGTCCACCAACGTCGAGTTTCATCCAGGCTTCTGTTCCTGCCGTCAGAGCCACGTTACTGCTGGAAGCCATGAGGTTGGACAGGAGCAGTATTTTTCGGGTGCGGGCTTCAAAGAACTCACGCGGACCGTCGATATCGGGATTGTACATGAAGCCGTGTAGCAGTCCTACGGCCATGTTGATAACCAACGGAATGGCAGCCTGCTGACCCACCAGGGTGATGCCGTTGATGGAGGCAAGTTGCTGTACCTGGCTACGGTATAGTTCACTCTCCATCTGTGGGCCGAAAGTCTCCGTGAAAGGCTTGAGCATGTCGATGGTCTCGCCATGGGCCAGTTTCTCCTGGGCATAGAGGGCATAGACGGCGGCTGACAGACGACGTGGGTCTTCCTGTATGCTGCGGAAGGCCTCTGCAAGCACGGCTGGTGTCTTGACGGGCTGTCCTGCCTCGTCAACAGTCTTGAAGTTTCTGTCGGTTTTGGTACCGGTAATGGTGTTGACAAGTCCGAAAAGCCAGTTGAGAGCATCGTTATTGAAAGCCTTCATCGGGGCCTTGTCCCTGGCATCGAGAATCTGATCCCACGTCAGGCGTCCTTCGTGTATCTCCTCAACCTGCCAATCGGTCTCTTCTTGGAACTCACGGTTTGCTTCGTCAATGACGGCGAGGTCTTTCTCGTCCTTTGGCCTGGCCTCAAGCATTGCCATAGCCGATGGGGAGAGGGCAGCAATCACCTTGCCCGACTTGCCGGCTTTGCTTAGCAGTTTGGGAATCATAGCCCAACGGGCGGTCTGTATGCTGGTAGCAACGGTGAGGAAAGCCATATCGCGGGCGTTGAGCCCTGTGCGGCGGGTGAACTCCTCGTTAATCTGGCGCACCTGCTCTTCAGTACGTGCAATCTCTTCGCTGCTCAGGAGGTCTTCTACGGTGACGTGGCTGTCTACACCTTCTTCGTGTGCACGAGCCTCCAGGTCTTCCCATTCTGGCACCTGGTCGAGGGTCATCTTCTCCCGCTTGTGAACAACTGGGGTAGGGAGGTGGTGCTCATCAGGCATATCTACACCTTCGCTCTCTGCCAGGGCCTGGGCACGCTGGCGCAGGTCGCTTAGGCGACGATCCATCTCGCTAAGGGCCTCATGTTCGTCGGCAGCCTGTTCGGCCAACCTGTCAAGGTCACCCTGTTGCATCTTCAGCACACGCAGGGTGCGCTTGTCGTCAGAATCATATCTTCGTTTTGCCATCTTTTTCTCAAACTTTAATCTCCGCTCGAGCTTCGCTCGCTTTCACCGCTCGACCTCTGGTCGCTTGCTACTGAAAGGACGCAAGAAAGCGAAGCGACTGAAAGAAATCTCAAACCTTCTTCCCCTTTCTTGCTTCTTCAATGCGGTCAAGGGTCTGCTGGAGGAAGTCAACGGTCTCCTGAAGGTTACGACGCTGCTCCTCGTTCTGAGTATTCTCTTCCTCCATCTTTTTGATGATGGCCTGTTGCTTGGCTATGATGTTGCGTTTCATCATCTCCATCTCCATACGCTGGCGTTCCTTGTGCTTCATGTATTTATAGAGCACGCGTCCGCCCAGGATGAGAGGTTGGCTGAAAAGCAGCAGGTTCCAGGGGTCGGAGAAGAAGCCCTTCAGGCCCTTGTCATAACCCAGTTTGGTCTTCAGTATCTGGCCTACACCCTTCATTGGGTCCTTCAGCACTTCGTCGGCCACCTTCATGGCCATGTCGTAATAATCCTTGATATTCATAGTCTTAGATGATGTTTTTGTTGTTTAATCCGTGATAGCCTTCACCAGTTTAACGATGCTGGCATCGTCAACCCACGAGAAGTCGGGCAGACTGATGATGGTCTTGTATAGTCGACGTTTGTCCTTGGGCACTTTCCGCCATATTTCGCGCTCATGCACCAGCAGGAGTTCGCCATTGTAGAGCATATAGTACTTGTGTACGAGGGGGAACTTGAAATCATCCTCTCCGTTGATGTCAACACTCGTGGTGCCCAACTGGTCGATGCCCATGGATATGCTGGTGATCTGGCGGTTGTTCTTGATGTTAGCATTATAGGCCTCAAGGTCAAGGTAGTCGATGCGATAGAGCACGGTGTTGCCAATGGTGTCGACAATAGTGGCCAACTGTCCCTTGACGTTTACGAATTTTCGGTCCTCAAACTCTACTTGGCTGATGGTTTCCATGTTGGCCTCCATCGTATGAGAATTGTTCATATAGAGCAGGCTGCTGTTCTTCAGGAACACATTAGTGAGAGGGTTCTTTATCGAGCGTCCGTTGGTTAAGGTGATGACTGCGGGCTTGAATTGGCGGTAGAGCGTGGCCATTGTGGTGCTCTCCTGTGCCATCGACATGGCTACAGACGAGAACAGTAGGGTAGCAATGGCTGTCAGATGAGTCAGGTTCTTCTTCATATTCATAGTCCTTATATAGTTGAAAAGCCCATCGATTGGTAAAATCAATGAGCTTCACTTTTTTTGCGGTGCGTACGAGATTCGAACTCGTGACCTCCTGCGTGACAGGCAGGCATTCTAACCTACTGAACTAACGCACCAGTCCTTTTGTTGTTTGCTTGCTGGCAGAAGTGAAGTGTTGCGGTGCGTACGAGATTCGAACTCGTGACCTCCTGCGTGACAGGCAGGCATTCTAACCTACTGAACTAACGCACCAGTCGGCACTTTTTCTGTTTAGCGGGTGCAAAGGTATGATTTTTTCTTCAAATAAAAAAACATTTTGTGGGAAAGTTTTATGCGATAACATCCTTTAACAATTCGAAAAGGTGTTGTCTTGACTAAAATTTCTGCCACTTTCTTTGGAATTAATGGAAAGTATTCGTAACTTTGCCGTCATGAACATCAAGACGATTATACTAATCCTAACGACAACGATGATGATAAACGGATGTAAGGGGCAGTCGGCAACACCAGTGGTGAGGCCGGCAACACAGGCGAATAGGTTTTATACAGGCGATGCAAGGGAACTGAGCGAGGAGGTGGACAGCCTGCTGGCGTTGCATAGCGACAACAAGAAGTATAGTAATGTGGCAGCGGTGATAGTGCCTCATGCTGGGTACTATTTCTCAGGCAATGTGGCAGTGTCGGCGTATTTGGCGATTGACCCAGAGAAGCAGTACAAGCGGATTTTCCTGTTAGGGCCGAGTCACCACGAATGGCTCGACGGGGCATCGGTGAACACGGAAGCGGACTGGTATGCTACGCCATTAGGACAGGTGAAGGTGGACCACGAAACGGCTGTTGCTTTAATGAACACGAATCGCACGAATAACACGAATAATATGACCACAGATTGCACGGATTCAACGGATTTCTTTTATAGGCCGGAGGCGCATGACAGGGAGCATTGTCTGGAGGTGCAACTGCCGTTCTTGCAGAGATTCTTCGCCCAGAACAATCAAGAGGTTCCGCCAATTGTGCCGATCGTTATTTCGACGAATGACTATCAGAAACTGAAGCGGATAGCAGAGGCGTTGAAGCCGTACTTTACGGACGAGAATCTCTTTGTAATCAGCAGCGACTTCTCGCATTATCCGTCGTATGAGGATGCCTGCGAGGTGGATGCCAAGACGGGCAAGGCCATTGAGACGGGTGACGTGGAGGAGTTTATTGCGACAATCAATGCTAATGCGCGTAGCGGGAAACGGAACTTGGCGACGAGTGCGTGTGGCGAGTTCGCCATCATCACGCTCATGCTGATGCTTGATGATCAATATGAGGTGAAGCACCTGATGTACCAGAACTCAGGCGACATCGATAATCATGACCTTAATAGGGTAGTGGGGTATCACTCGTTCGCCATCCTTCGAAAGAATTCTAATAGCAACGGACAAAAACGGACTGACACAGACTTTTCTTTATCCGCAGAAGATAAGAAGATGTTGAAAGAGATAGCCCTGCAGAGCATCAAGGATTCATTGGATGGCAAATGGATAGCGGTAGCAAATTCTTCACTCTTCACTATTCACTATTCACTTAACCAGAAATGTGGTGCCTTCGTCTCGTTGCACAAGCACGGCCGCTTACGTGGCTGCATCGGACATTTTGGCGAGGACTATCCGCTGCATGAGATAGTGGCAGAGATGGCGCGGGCGGCAGCCTTTGAGGATCCTCGGTTTACGCCTGTCACCCGTGATGAACTGAACGACCTCGATATTGAGATTTCTGTACTCACACCCATGCGTCGTATCCATAGTCTGGACGAGTTTGAACTACATCGTCACGGCATCTATATCAAGAAAGGGTACCGTAGTGGTACGTTCCTGCCACAGGTGGCTGATGAGGTGAACTGGACGAAAGAGGAGTTCGTGGGACATTGCTCGCAGGACAAGGCCGGACTGGGCTGGGACGGCTGGAAGGACGCAGAACTCTACGTTTACGAAGCGATTGTTTTCTAAGTGAAAAGTGAATAGTGAATAGTGAATAATTTGCTACCGCCGTAAGAGATAATGGAATGTAGGTATTATAAGCGGTTAGATGACGGACGGGTGGAGTGTACGCTCTGTCCGCACCATTGTCGCATGGCTGAGGGCAAGACGGGGGTGTGTCATAGCAGGAGGAATCAGGGTGGGGTGCTCGTGAGCGATGTGTATGGTAAGCCGTGCTCGTTGGCCATCGACCCTATCGAGAAGAAACCGCTGTACCACTTCCATCCTGGTACCACGTGTCTGTCGCTGGCCTGTACGGGCTGTAACTTCCGTTGTCTGAACTGTCAGAACCACGATATTTCACAAGTAGCGCCCTCAGATGTCAACCATTACGAGTTGTCACCTGAGGGCGTTGTTGCGCTCTGTCTGAAGCACCATTGTCCAGGCATCGCCTACACCTATACCGAGCCGCTGACCTATCTGGAGTATATCATCGATTGTGCACGACTGGCCCATGAGGCAGGTCTCTGGAACATCCTCGTCACGGCTGGCTATGTCTGTCAGGAACCGTTGGCCGACCTCCTGCCTTATCTTGATGCCGCCAATGTCGACCTCAAGTCGTTCAGCGACGACATCTATATGAAGGTAAGCGGTGGCCATCTGCAGCCCGTCCTCGACACCATCATCGCCATGAAGCAGGCTGGCGTGTGGGTGGAAATCACCAACCTTGTCATCCCTGGCGTTAACGATGATATGCAGATGATTCGCCAGATGTGCCGTTGGCTAAATGAAAGAGGCCTCAATGAGGCCCCTCTGCATTTCAGTCGTTTCTTCCCCCGCTATCGGATGCAGGATTTTCCTCCCACGCCCATTGCGACGCTAAAGGCCGCCAAGCGTATAGCCGAGGAAGAAGGCATTAGTCACGTCTACTTAGGTAATGTATAGAAGAAAAGCCTACTTGACGTATTTCTTTCCGTTCTTAATAAACACGCCGTGTTGAGGCTGGCTGTTCAGTTCCCTGCCTGTGAGGTCGTAGATGATGTCCTGTGTATTGGCGCATCTGCGTGACCATCACCTGCAACTACTCGTAGGCGCTGCGTGCCTCGGCCTTGAACGTGATGCGGAAGACAGGGGCAATGGCGTTGGGCTTGGTCGAAGGAACGGTGATGGTCAGTCCCTGGAAGTTCTGCTCGAAGGCGATTTCCTCGTTGCTTCCCAGCAACTCCACTTTCTCCACGTCGCCGCTATACGATGACTCCGTCATGCCAAAGGCCTTGAAGGTGAACTTGCCAGGCTCAGGCCATGCCATGATGGTGGCATAGACCACGTCATTGACCATTGACGATTGACCATTGACCATTGACGATTGACCATTGACCATTGACGATTGACCATTGACCATTTTCTTCGTGACATAGCGTACATCCTGGGCCGAGTAGGCCTGACCCTCGTTGAAGCCCTGTGCCGTCATGGGGTTGGCAGCCTCGGCCAGCGGGCCCTCGCCAAAGGTCTTCCATACGCGGGTACCATAGATACTCTCGCTATTGATGTCCATCCAGGCCTTGATGTCGGCCAGCACCTTGCGCTCCTTGTCGTCGATGGTGCCATTGCCGCGAACGGGGATGCTCAGCAGCAGGTTACCGTTCTTCGACACCACATCGATGAGCATGCGGATGACGGTGGCTCCGCTCTTGTAGTTGCCTGCATTATAGCGGTCGAGGCTGTAGTGCCAGTCGCCAATACAGGTGCAGGTCTGCCAGTACTGCTCCTGTGGACGGTCGGGTATGCCGCGTTCCACGTCCCACATCATGTAGCCCTTCTGCTCTGCGGTGAGTTGCTTGCCTGTGACCACCACCTGTTGCTTGCCGTCGTGCTGTGCAGCACTATGATTGTAGTAGTGTTGGAGTATGTTTTTGCCTATTTGGTCGTCACATCCGTAGAAGGGCATGGCCGTATCGTCGAAGTAGATCATGTCAGGATTGTAGTCGTTCACCATCTGCAGCACGCGGTTCTGGAATTTCTCCTTGTAGGCTGCCGAGGGTTGACTGGCACCGTTGCCCCAGTCCCATTGCGAGTGGATGGTGCGGCTGCTTTCCCAACCCGTGGAGTGGGTGTGGTTCTGGGCATAGAGTTCCTGCGGATCCAGTCCTTCCCACCACTTGCCTGTGCCGTCGGCCTTGGTCAGGTTGCCGTCGTAATTCTGCGAGGGCTCCAGCCAGGTCCAGGCATGCGAGGCATGGATGGAGATGCCGAGTGGCAGGCCTTCGGCCTTACAGGCATCGCTCCAGCCTTTTGCCAAGTCCTTCTTCGGACCCACGTTCACGGAGTTCCACTCCTGATAGGGTGAGTTCCAGAGGTCGAAGTTGTCGTGGTGGTTACCCAGGGCCATGAAGTAGCGGGCGCCCACGCTCTTGTAGAGGCTCACCAGTTCCTGCGGATCCCACTGGTCGGCCTTCCATGCGTTACACAACTCCTTCAGTCCGAAGGTGGCAGGATTGCCGAAGTGGTTCACGTGGTAGTTGTACTGTCCGCTGCCCTCATAGTACATGAAGCGGGCATACCAGTCGCCGTCCTCAGCCTGACATTGTGGTCCCCAGTGGGCCCAGATGCCGAACTTCGCATCCTTGAACCATTCAGGGCACTCCCACTGGCTGAGCGACTCCCAGTCGTTGCCGAAAGCACCCGTCTCAACGGGCACATTCTCTTTCTGTGCGCTGGCGGTCATTGTGAACACCGTAAGCAGTAAAGTAAGTAATTTTTTCATTCTGATAGTAAATAAGGTTTAATTTGCGCTGCAAAGGTACGAACTATTTTTTTTATGTGGCTACAAAAAAATATTCAATGATAGCACAAAATTATCATTTATTTTTTTTACCTTTGCCAGCGAAATGTCATAAACGTCCTGAAAGCGATGCAGATACCTATAGAATCCATGAACCTGATGCTGCTCAATGTGGGGCTCGCACAGCACAATGCAGACTGGAACTGGCAGAACGTCAGTTCGCCCTTCATGCGCATCTACTATGTCACTCAGGGCGAGGCACAGGTGCATCTCCGCGACAGGAGTGTGACGCTGCGCCCCCGTCATCTGTACATCATCCCTGCCTATACCTCCCATTCCTACGAGTGTCACGGCGTGTTCCAACATTATTATTTCCACGCGTACGAGGGCTTCAAGAACGAGATCAACCTGCAGGAGATGTACGAGTTGCCCAACGAGGTGGATGGCGACGATAATGTCGAGGCGCTCTTTCAGCACCTCTGCCGTCGCCACCCCGATGCCCGTCTGCCTGAGAGCAATCCGAAGAGTTACGACACCTCGGCACAGACATCGGACTATGTTGCACGCTATCGTGATATGGAACTGTGGGAGAAGATGGAACTGCGAGGTGCCATGCTCATCATCATGTCGTATTTCTTTCGCAGGGTCCGTCCTCGCATCTGGACGCGCGACCAGCGCATGAAACGTGTGTTGGAGCATATCCACGCCCATATCTCCGACAGCATCGACGTGGGCGCTCTGGCCGATGTGTCCAATGTCACCAAGCCCTATCTCATCAGGCTCTTCAAGCGTGAGTTCGGCATCTCGCCCGTACAATATATGAATCACAAGAAGATAGAGCGGGCGCAACTGCTGCTCTTCACTACAGACAAGACGGTGAAGGAGGTGGCCTATACCCTGGGCTTCAGCGACAACAACTACTTCATCCGCCTCTTCCGCAAACTCACAGGCACCACGCCGCAAGAATATCGGAGGAGATTGAGGGCGTAGGGAATTAAGAGTTTAGAATTAAGAATTTAGAAGTATCGGCTTTCAGCCGAGTAAGAATTAAAAATTAAGAATTATAACCCATAACCCATCGCTCGACCTCTGGTCGCTTGCTACCGTAGGGACGCAAGAACCCTTCAATTCAATAACATAAAATGAAAACAACGATCAAAATGCTGATGCTGCTGGCAATAATCGCCTTGACAGCATGTTCGGACAACAACGACAATCCGAGTGACAACCCACAGCCGTCACCCGTCGACGAAGGACCCTCGTTCACAGACAAGACGGTGGACGTGAACCGCGACGGAAAAGCCTACGGACAGGTGGCACTACGCTTCTACAGCGATATGCCCAGCGTGGCCTATATCTCCGTGGCAGACTTCCACAAGGTGATGACGGCTGGCGAGGCGATGACGGTCACGCGTCAGGGCGACCTCTACCAGTTGGCTACCCGTAACGGTACGGCAACCGTCGACGTCAAGGCCGACTACCTCCATTCCACGACCTACGCCGGCTTCGTGGACCTGATGTGGATGCTCGACCCGACGCTGGCTCCCAACGCGATGTACGACGGCAGCAAGTATATCAAGTTCGTCAAGATGGAAAACGTATCGACGTTCAAGTCTGCCAGCGGCGTCCGTCTGGACTTCAGCAAGTATGGCATCGACCTGCACGACGACGGCAGGAATATCTATTTCCCCTTTGCCACGCTGGCCGACATCTATTCCGACTGCAACTTCCACAATGCCGCCTATCACGACGACCTGGTGGTAGTGAGCACCAAGTTGGATATCTTTTCCATCAATACCCTCGCTCCTGAATTTGCCGCCAAGCCCTACCAGCGCGCGGAGGTGACGGCCGATATGGCTAAGTTCCGCTATCAGGAACTCTGCTTCGTGTTCGACAACCTCTACGGCTACCCTGGTCGTACTATCTTGGAGCAGAACGGAATGGCTGAGAAGGGATTCGATGCCACCCTCGACGTGGTGCAGAACGGCCCTGTGGTGAAGCGGTTGCTGCAATCGGCCAGCAACCTGGATTTTTCCTGGGGCAGGATGGCGATGCAATACCTGATCAACGATGGTGGTCACACCAGTTTCTGGCCAATGGCAGGCTTGCCTGAGGACGTCGAAGGCGATTTTGTTGACCGCTTGATGACGTCAGCCGCCAACTATCCCGAGGCTTGTGCCATGTATCAGGAATGGGTGAAGAAGGATATAGAATGCTCCACTACGAATACGCAGTTGTCATCATTGCGCGAGCAGGCCTACGGCGACGACGTGCTCTATAAGGTCAACAGCACCAAGACCACAGCCGTCGTCATCATCAACTCGTTCAACGATATGGACGAGGCCGCATGGGGCAAATACTATGCCAGCCAGAAGACCGATGCCGACTGGCAGGAACTGATGAAGAGTTATAAGAAGGATGCCTTCGTCGGCTTCCTCTATGGACTCGCTCAGGCGAAGGCCGATGGCGTGAAGAACCTCGTGCTGGACATCTCGTTGAATGGTGGCGGCTCGTGCGACATCGTGGGAGCCGACGTGGCCATACTGCGTAAGAACCGCATGGTGCAGTTCTGGTCGCAGGATGCCCTGGAGGGTAACAACAAGATTGCGACATACTATGTGGACAGCAACTTCGACGGCGTGTTCGACGAGAAGGACGATACCAACCCCAAGTTCGACTGCAGCGACATGAACATCGGTGTGCTCTGCAGCAAACTTGCCTTCTCGTGTGGCCACCAGTTCCCAACCCTCATGAAGGATTACGGCTTCCCCATCATGGGTGAGCAGTCGGGTGGGGGAACCTGCTGCATACAGGTCTTGCAGACGGCCGACGGGCAGAATTTCCAGATTTCCACCTATCGCGACCGTTCCACCGATAAGGCCTTCGCGAATACCGATGCGGGCATCACCACCACCGACGGCTACGCCTTCGGCTACGACCACTTCTACGACCTGGATTTCCTGAGCACGATATTAAGGGAAAAGTGAATAGTGAAAAGTGAAAAATTCGCTACCGCCATTGGAAGGGAAAAGTGAATAGTGAAAAGTGAAAAATTTCTTTCAGTCGCTTCGCTTGATGAAAGCGAGCGGAGCTCGAGCGGCTACCGCCGCAGGTCTATCCTCTATCCACCATCCACCAAAATAAAATCTCAAACCTCCGCTCGAGCTCCGCTCGCTTTCACCAAGCGAAGCGACTGAAAGAAATCTCAAACCTCAAACCTCAAAAATGGACTCCAAACGAATTCTGAAATACCTGCGCCAGTTGGCGAAGAACAACAACAGGGAGTGGTTCCAGGACCACAAACAAGAGTATGACGCCATCAGGGCCGACTTTGAACAGGGCGTGCAACAGGCCATCGTGCGCATTGCCACGTTCGACCCCACCGTAGCCCACCTCTCCGTCAAGGACTGCACCTACCGCTTCTATCGCGACACGCGGTTCTCTAACGACAAGTCGCCCTACAAGAACCACCTGGGCGCCTATATCGCCGCCCACGGCAAGAAGGCGCTGCATGGCGGCTACTACCTCCATCTGGAGCCTGACCATTGCATGGTGGCCTGTGGCAACTACTGGCTGCCCACGAATATCCTCACCTCGTGTCGCAACGAGATCATGGCCAATACCGAAGAGTGGCTGCGCTGTGTGCGGAGCGAGGCGTTCCTGCGATACTTCGGCAATCCTGATCCTACCAGTTTCCCGTCGCCCACAGATGTGTCCAGTTGGGACCAGCCACAGGGCTTCGGACTGGAGCGTCTGAAGACCTGTCCCTCGGGCTTCCCCCGCGACTGGCCCTACGTGGAATACCTGCGTCAGAAGGACTACTGCTGCTGGCATCAGGTGCCTGACGACTTCTATCAGGGCACCGACTGGCTCGACGCCATCGAGCCCATGCTCCGCGCCGCCAAGCCCATGATGGACATGATGAATGCCGTCATCGACGACTATGAATAGTTTCTTTTAAAGGAACATAAATCTACGTAAATCGTACATAAATAACTGAACTTTCCCACCCCCATAAAGGAAGTAAAGTCTTTGTCTATCAAGAATTAGAGAATTAGAGAATTTACCCATGAAAAGAATTGATAAGAATTGTCCGTCGCATGCGACAGGAAACTTACGAAATGAAAACGCTTGCGGTTTCTTCTCTAATTCCTCTAAATTCTTAGTAAGAATATAATTCTCTAATTCTCTAATTCTTGATAAATAAGATGGGAAACTTTAATAAATAATATTCTCTTCGGCCCCAGTATCTTTAAGGACAAAAATCTACAATAATTGAACAAAAATAATACACGTCAGCCTATCACAGCGAAAGATTTACGTTAGATTTGTGAAGATTTATGTCCCTTTACACTACTACAAACATAAATCTACGTAAATCGTACATAAATAACACACGTCAGCCTATCACAGAAAGATTTATGACAGATTTATGAAGATTTATGTTCTTTTCAACCAGGAACAAAATAATTTATGTCAGCCTATCACAGAAAGATTTATGATAGATTTATGAAGATTTATGTTCTTTACAACTAAAACGGAGCGCCCTCAACTTCCAAGTCGAACTTATCCACCAGGTTCTTGATGGCGCTGTTCTCGGTGACGAGGGTGCCAAGGTCCAGAGGCTCCTGGGGCTCTTCGTCCAGGGAACGCTCTTCGTTCAGGGAATGCTCCTCGTCCAGGAAGTCACACTCGCCAGGCTTCTTGTACTTGTCGTCGAGGGCCAGATAGGCGTATTTGCGCAGCATGGTCAGATGGCGCTGCTGCAACTCGAAAACGCTGGTGACGCCCTCCTTCAAGGTCTTGTACTCCGGACTGCAGAGTATATGGTGGCGCACCTCCTCGTTCCACCTGGCGAAGGCCTCGATAGCCTTTCTGTCACCCAGCGTGAAGAGGTAATAGCGGGCCTGGTCTATCTGGCGAAACTCGTTGGGCGTCACCACTTCGTCCATGTTATAGACCATCCGCATGTCGTTCTGCGAAAAGCCCCTGACGCACAGGTCGTGTACTATCATGAAGAGGAGGTCCCTGGCCTCCCCGCTGCTGATCGTGCCCCCCTGGTGGTAGAGTATCGACAGGTAGTCGTAGGCCGTCAGCCTGGAGCGGTCTACTGCGAAGTCCTCATTCTCCTCCACCATGCGCAGGCAGATGAAGTAGTAGTCGCGCGGGCCTGTGAACATGTCGAGGTTGTCCTTGATGTAAGCGACGGGGAAGAAGCGGATGACGGACCACGCGCATCGCGGCTCGCGGTAGGTCTCCCACACCTGTCGTACCTTGGGCACGAAGGCCTCGTCCCACAGGGCGTACAGTTTGCCGTAGGCCCACTCCCTGTCGCTGGGGCACGAGTCGAGGAATTCCATGAGTATCTTCTTCTGGTCCTTCCAGTCCAGGCAGTCGAAGCGTCGTTGTATCTCGCGTCGCGACTCGCTCACCTTGCCGCTCTTCTTGTCGGTATACTGTTTTATCAGCGTGGCGATGGGTGTATTTCTCTTCCGAATTTTATAGTTTATCATAGACGTCTATCCTTTTGATTCTCCTCGCAAAGTTACTGCTTTTATTCGTATTACGCAAATTATTTTAGAATTTTTGTGGTTCATCTCCGATTCGTAACTACTCAGCACCTTTATTGTTGGGTCGGCCTATGGCCTCGAAATCAAGCATAATCTATTCAAAATCTAACAAGACGTATCATAACGGAGCATTTTGCAGAAAGTTGAAAGATTATATATGAGATTTTGAAAGATTTTGAGCGTAGCGACCCCAAAAAACAGTTTCGAAGAGGGGACTGCCGTTTAGCAAGGCTCGTGGCGATCACTTTTTTCCCTCAAATCCTTTTACTTTCCGAAAAAAGTTGTATCTTTGCACAAAGATTCTATGCGAATGACAAATGGTATAACTATTTTTCACGGCAGTAATGTGGTTGTTGAGAAACCGCATATCATCGTGTCAGGGTATTATAAAGACTTTGGCTTCGGGTTTTATTGCACGAATATAGAAAAGCAAGCCAAGAAATGGGCACTAACCAAAAGGAGTACTCATCAAATTGTTTTCTGCACACAAAAGTCATTAGAATCAATCACTTTCGAAAAAAGTTATAGCCTATGACAAACGTATTCTTTCCTGAGGACCAGATAAGCACAGACGATTTGTATTTTGTCTGCTATATGATTGAGCGGGTAGCGCGCCAGTTGAAGCAACCCAACAAATATGTAGCAAACATGATGGGCCATGATGAGTTGGCTAAGAAATTGTCACTGGCAGATACGCTGCATTCAGAGAATCCTTTGGCTGTAGTGGCTGACTGGATAGACGAATATCAGTTGCAGTCAGGAAATTTCGATGTCACGAAAGTTGATGCAGAACTTTGTCCGAACATTCCTACTCCAACACAGATGGGGAAAGTATACAAGCGCCTGATTCTTAATACCATCCAGCCTGGTGAAGATTACGCTGACGCTATCCTTCGCGTCTATAACAATCCTATCTGCGAAGTCATCGACAACTACAATACCAGCGCCTATTACGAGCCATCGCCCTACATCGCTCGCAGTTACTATGCAGGAGGATTTGTTTAAGAAAATGGCATCGCCAATTCGTAATTCCCTAAATCCGCGGATTATACGGATTGCAGATAGTCTAAGTGGTACTTAAAAGAGTAGGGGACGACGATCACACGTCGCCCCCTATTTATGTCGCCTATCCTTCGCAAGGCTTGTGAAAACAACTTTTTTCCCTCAAATCCTTTTACTTTCCGAAAAAAGTTGTATCTTTGCAAACGAGATTAATGAAATGGGTGTAACATTCGACGAAACAGAGAGGAAGTTCGTGTTCGATTTTGAGCACGATGGTGCTGAGGACATTGTCAGTCTGACTGGCGATGGCTATCAGGTAGAGGCATTTGGCAAGTGCTTCTACTATGGTTATGAATTCTCTGAACAAGTGGATAGTGCTGTACGTACCGCTTTTATCAAATATGTGAAATTCACAGAGGCGTTACAAGATACTCCCGATTTGACGAATTTCATCAAGAAAGCCATCGACAATCTCGACAAGCATATCAATCTGTTCGATTATGATTTGGTTGTCATGCCAGAATCGTCAAGTAAGGTAAACCAATACATGTTGCGCTATATTTATAGGTTTGCTCAGCCTACCCTAAGGAAAATGGAGTTGGTGAAAGCGCTTCCATCAAACATATCGTTCGACATGGATGGTTATGAACAGTCGTATTTGAACGATGTGTTAGAGAATGGGCGTCCCCGTTATACTGAGGCTCAGAAAGAGGAAGTTAGGCAGTCTATCAGCAAGATGCTTGAACTCATTCACCAAAAGGACTATTTCACAATAGCCAAGGATGTCAAGAAAAGTCGTTTCCGTCCCTACATGATTCAATTCCTGAAGTTTGCTTCCGAAGCCGACAAAGAACTTTATGCTACTATTCGGAAGCAGAATGTCTTGGTAGTTGACGATGTGACCACTAGCGGCTCAACCCTTAACGAGATCCTTCGTTCCCTTCGAATTGTCAATGACGACAACAATATCACCATCTTTAGCCTCATCGGTCGCAAGGATCTGATGGCAGACTCTTACTAATCCCTGTCTGATTGTAGTTGTTTGCAGTCAGGCTAAAATAGTTGACCTATGAATAACAAACTGACAATAGATAGAATCCTTGATTTCTGTGATGTTCCTTCGTTACTTGGTTAGTTACTTGGTTAGCAACTCCGTTAGTTTCTTGGTTAGTTTCTTGGTTACTTTCTTGGTTACTTTCTTGGACACTTTCTTGGACGATATGATGGGACAAAGAGCGGTGTGCCAATTTCTTGACACACCCTCCCTTCTATAGTACCACTTAGATCATCCGTTTTAAAGGGAAAGGACAAAATCTGCGAAAATCCGACGAAAATATGTACCTGAAGTAGATTTTTGCAAGATTATTGGAAGATTTTTGTCCTCTTAATCCGTGGTCGTTAGAATGCTCCCATGCAACTGGTGGTGCCCAGTGCCGTTCCTGCAGCGGTGATGATGGCTGCCAGTACCTGGATGATGAACTTCCAGA
>CADCCB010000036.1 GCA_902799905.1 uncultured Prevotellaceae bacterium | reverse complement strand
CTATAAGGTGGACTCTCGTCTTAATGGCACATACTCGGGCAACACCTTTGCCGACAACAGTAATGTCATCAGCAAGACGGTGACCATCAACCCGCCCATTGTCAAGGCTACCAACCTGAAGGGCGTGTTCAACCAGCGCGACAAGAAGGTGAACCTCTCGTGGAGCGTAGGCACTATCCCCGGCAATTATTCCGACTACAAGTGGGTGGTCTATCGCGACGGGAAAAAGATAGCCGAGCTCGCTCAAAACGTGCGTGCATACGCCGATACCGGCTTCAGCAATGAGGCAAAGCCGGTCTATGACGTATATTATGTATCGAACTTCTGGGACGTGACGACGCGCCGCGACGACACGAAGGCCAGCGTCACCGTGAACACCACGCGCACGATGCCCGTCAAGAACCTCAAGGCGGAACAGTTGTCGGACCGCATCGTCTTCACCTGGAATTCCGACGCCTATCCCAAGAGCTTCGGCCACAAGTTCCGCATCTATGTCAACGACGAGAAAGACCCCATCTACACCCTCACGCCTGCCGACAACCAAAGTGCCATGCGCTGGGAGCACCGCACCACCGACAAGCATACCAACCGGCAGAACAAGGTGGACGCCGCGACGGGCGTGCCCTATACCGAGGAGCCTCTGAGTGCCTGCAGTCCCCGAACCCCCCGAACCTATCGCATAGAGGGTGTCATTGGCGACGCCGTGCTCAACACCTATAACATCAGTAAGAAGGCTATTGGCGAGGGCACGAAGTTCTACGCGCTCGATGCCTCGAAGGGCGTCTACGAAGGCTCGGTGAAACTGTCGTGGCACGTCAACCTGCAGGGTAACACCAACGCCAAGACCTACATCATTGAGCGTCGGCGCGCCGAGCAGGAAAGTGAGGCATGGGAGACGCTGACACGCCTGTCGAGCAGCGAAGAGTATCTGTTCTATACCGACGCGACGTCACAGCCAGGCATCTACTACGACTACCGCGTCACCGTCGAGGACAAATGCGACGACGGCACCATCGTCAATAGCGAAATGACCAACATCGGCTTCGCCAAGAGCACCGGAACAGTGACGGGTCGCATAGCCTACGGTTCTTCGGGCACCGCTGTGCAGGGTGTCGATGTGGCAATGACGATGACCAACAGCGAGGGCAAAGAGGCCGAGCAGTACCACTCCATCTATTTCTCAGATGCGACTGGAGTCGTGACGTGGCCATACCCCTCCAGCGACTACGCTGCCAACCTGTTTGCCGGCGACTTCTCCATCCAGCTGTGGCTCTATCCTGAAACGTTCAGCAAGGGCCTGATAGCCCACCTGGGAGGCAATGCCGGCCTGGGCATGACGGCTGCCGGACAGCTGACCTTCAGCAACGGCTCCACCACCTACACCTTCAACGGCATCACCCTTCAGAAGGAGAACTACAACCACGTGGTGCTGACCCGCAGCGGTACGACGCTGACCTGCTACGTGCTGACCAAAGATGGCGGCAGCGGCGATCCGACCGTCCAGAAAGCCACGCTGACCATTGCCGGCAGCCAGTGGCCGCTAACGAATGCCAGCCAGTTTGAACTGGGCCACTTCAAGGGCGCCGCCGACGAACTGCGCCTGTGGGCGAAGTGCCTCAGCGAGGCTGACATCGTGGGCAACTACGACCATCTGCTTGTGGGCGACGAACAGCAGTTAGAGACCTACTGGACCTTCGACGAGGGCCTGCGCACCCAGTTCTTCGACTACTCGCGCGACGGCAGCAACTATCACAAGCACCACGGACTGATAGGCAGCAATGCCCAGACTTCGACGCTTACGCCCGGCGCGCTAAGACTGAGGGCGAAGACCGACGCCGAAGGCAACTACATCATTCAGGGCGTCCCCTTCACCGGCGCAGGCACCACCTATTCAGTCATTCCACTCTACGGTGTTCACGAGTTCAACCCCAACAAGACGCTGCTCTATGTGGGCTATAACTCACTCGTACATACCGCCGACTTTGAGGACGTCTCGTCGTTCCCCATGGAGGGACGCATCACCTACGCCGGCACCAACATCCCCGTGGAGGGCATACAGTTCTACGTGGACGGACAGCTGCAGACCAACGACGGCGAGGTGCAGCAGACCGATGCCAATGGAGAGTACCGGATCAGCGTGCCCATCGGCAGACACTATGTTGAGGCCAAGCTCGGCGGGCACAAGATAGTGGCAGGCGGACGCTTCCCGATTACCGGTAAATGCGACTTCAGCGCCCCTGTAATCTACGACTTCCAGGACTCTACGCTGGTGAACTTCGTGGGCCGTGTGGGTGGCGGTGAGAAGAACGACACCTTGGCCGTGGGCTTCGGTGCGTCGAACAACAACATCGGCAAGGCCCGCATCACGCTGATGATGAACAACGAGAGCCTGCTCTTCAACTACTACAGCGACCAGACCGGCACCGAGGAGCGCCCCTTCGAGAGCGACACCACCGCCATCCAGAGCACCGCATGGGCAGGCAAGAGCAGCGACGCCAAGTACATCTATATAGACACCGACCCGAAGACGGGCGAGTTCTCGGCTAAGTTGCCGCCGCTGAAATACATCGTGAAGAGCATTGAGATCATCAAAAACGATGACAACATCGAGTTTGTCACGCTGCCGCAGATAGACCTGACAAACGTGTTGAAGACAGAGAGCGACTCGCTGCAACAGATCAGTGAAAACGGCGACTCGGTGTATAACTATTATAAGTACCACACGAAGATGGTGAAGACCTATTATGCCCAACCGCAGGTAGAGATTACGCAGCCGGATATGGACAAGGGCATCTTCGGTGTGCAGACCTACGAGGATGAGGACGCATTAGGCAAGTTCACCGTCAGCGACCTTTGGACGCAAGCAGACAACGGCTCGGTGACCTACAAGTACGGATACCCCATCTACAAGATGGGCGATTCCTACAAACTGTCGTTCTATGGCTATGAGACCTACACGAACAACGACGGCAGTGAGGCTGTGACAGACACCATCCCGCTCATCGGACAGGTGCTCACCATCGGCAACGAGATGAGCAGCGACCAGTCGGTGATCTGCGTGGTGGAGAATGAAAACAGCGGCTTGCAGCCCGGCCAGGTGTACGACCTGAAGAAGAACCAGCTGGTGCTCGACTCGTTGGGTCGTTCCACCATACAGTTCGATGCTGGAGCCCCCAACGTGGTCAGTCCCTACACACGTCATGTCAGCGTGACGCTGGTTCGCCAAAACCGCACGTACTCTCCTGTGTCACTCGACGCCATCGTGGTGGGCAGCCTGCCGCTGGGCAACAACTTCGTGACGAATGGTCCCGACAATGTGTTGATGGTGCTGCGCGACCCGCCTGGCGCCAAGTCGAAGACCGTGTGGAAGCGTGGCTCCGTGACATCGCACGTAACGTCGGTGGCCGATGGCGGCTATGGCGACGAGAAGATTACCAACACGGTGAATTTGGGTGCCCACATCAGGACAATGGCGGGTGTCGGTCTCGTCATGCAATCGACAGACCTGGACCACACCTTCGACTACGGCTTGGGACTGCACTACAAATGGACGGCAACGTCATCGACCGAGAGATCGTGGACAACCACCGCCACACAGGATGTATCGACCAGCACCGGCAGCACCTTCGTAGGCTCGAAAGGCGACGTCTATATCGGCTATTCTACGAACCTGCTGATGGGACAATGCCGTAAGGTGGGCTTCTTCCGCGAAAACGAAAGTGCACCATTCACCTTGAAGGACGACGTAGCGGTGAGCCTGGGCGACAGCGTGACGACGAACTTCATGTATTCGGCCAATGAAATAGAAAATGTGATGATTCCCAAGTGGGAAGAGACACGCAACAGCTATCTGACACAGCACTTTGCTACCGAGGCAGAGGCACGCGCCTTTGTCAACAACACCAGCGACGTGCTCTTTGCCACCTGGCTCAATAAGGACGATGATAACTACGGAGCAGAAGGTACCTACGTTATGGTGATACCGGAGGAATGGAAGATCAAGGAAGAGTTTGTGGCAGAGGACAAGGTACAGTGGTGTAACAACCAAATAGACAGCTGGAAGCAGACCATTGCCAACAACGAGCGCGACAAGGTGAAGTCGATGGCCAATGTCAAGAACTGGCTGCGCAACGTGTCGTTTGATGGTGGCAGCAGCTATACCTACACCAACAAGAATGATGAGACCACCGTTGACAAGTTCACCCATTCGCACACCTTGGGAGGCATCATCAAATTGGGAGCTACGAACAAGGACGAGGCATCGGGCGTTCAGTTCAAGGCCGTATTCTCTGTGGATACGGAGAACGGCTATTCGCGTACAGAGACGGAAAGCGACAAGGAAAGCAGTTATGCCGAGTTCGACTATGTATTTGACGACGGCAACAAGGGTACTGATTTCTCGGTCGATATCTACAAGTCTCAAGCAGGCTGGAGCGATATCTTCTTCCTCTTCGGCGGACAGAGTTACAACCCATACGAGGCCGAGGAGAAGACGAAATACTACGAACCGGGACAGCACACACTATCGAACGGAACGGAGCAGATGGAGCATCCCGACATTCAAATCAGTACCGACGGTACCATTGCCGCCAAGAGTGCCGTGCTGACCGACGTGCCTGCCGGACAGGCAGGACAGTTTACGCTGCACCTGTCGAACGCCAGCACCACCACGCAGGGCTTCGACTTTACCTATCAACTATCGATAGTGGAAGGTTCCAACCAGCAGGGACTGGAGATACTGATGGACGGCGTGCCAGCCAGCGGTCGCGGCATCTACATCCCTGCCGGCGAGACAGTGAAGAAGGTGATTACTGTGCGTCAGACCGACCAGAGTGTGCTCGACTACGAGAACATTGAACTCTGGTTCTCGTCGGCCTACCAGTCCATCAAGATTCATGACATCGCCAAGCTGAGCGTACATTTCAAACCCTCTTCGTCGGCCGTCGAACTGGCTATCAGTGAACCGGTGCTGAACTGCAGCACGGACAGTGCCAAGTTGGAGATGAAGGTGAAAGGCTTCAACCGCCAGTTCAAGAACCTGAAGAACGTAGGCGTGCAATACCGCTTCCAGGGTAACACGCAGTGGGTTGACCTTCACACTTGGGTGACAGATAAGGCCGATTCGACTAGCACTGCCTTCAGCTTGATGCCTGCCACGGGCGACATTCCATATGCTGTGAAGATGTTGAGCGACCTCGCCTATCCTGAGGGCTCGTATGAGTTCCGCGCCTTCACCACTACTCCCTACGGCAACGAGAATATTCAGGTGTATAGCGACATCGTCACCGTCACCAAGGACATGACGCGACCGCGCAACCTCTACACGCCGGCGCCCGCCAACGGCATCCTGGGCTACGGCGACCAGCTGGCCATCGAGTTCAACGAGGACATCGTGCCGGGCTACGTCAACGCGGACAATATCATCGTCACCGCCAAACTGAACCAGCAGCCCGTAGACCACAACGTGTCGCTGACGATAACGCAGTTCTTCGAGGCGAAGACGGTGAACCCCGTATTCCTCAACGGCGACTTCTCGATGGAGATGTGGGTGAACGTCAGCATGCTCTCCGGCCTGCTCTCCAACGGTACCGTCCTGCACCAGGGTGCCGGCACGGACAACTTCGCCTTGGGATTTGACGAGACTGACCACGCCACGGTGACCATCGCCGGCAAGAAGTTTACGAGCAAGAAGACGGTGCCCACCAACCAGTGGATGTTCCTTTGCATGAACTACCGCGCCAGCGACATGAAGTTCAACATGCTGGCACTGACTGACACCTCGAATATAGCCCTCTTCGAGGACGAGCAGGTGACTCTCGGCGACGTGCAGGCCATCAACTACGCCAGTGACAACCACCTGTATCTTGGCGGCTTCATGGGCGACATCCACGGACTGGCACTCTATAACATCTGGCGCGACGTGCACGATATGGCGAGCACCAAGAACCAGGCCAAGGACGGCTACGTCTACGGACTGGCCAACTACTGGGCGATGAACGAGGGCCACGGCACCATAGCCGCCGATGCCCGCCACACGCACGACTTCATCGTGCCTGAGGCATGGAACATAGACCGGATGAATCATATGATGACCGTCACTGGCAACGAAGGCGCCAAGGCAGACATCAGCCGCATCGTCACCGGCGCGGGCGACAGCTATGCCATCGAACTGTGGTACAGGTCAAGCGCCCACAAAGACGAGGTGGTCTGGGAGACGGCAACACCGACCGTCGACGGCGACAAGCTGGCCCCGACGTCGAAGCTGCGCCTGCGCTACGACGACAAGCGGAACCTCGTGTTGCGCTACGGCACGGACTCGGTGACGGTGGCCGTACAGAAGGAGTTGCCGACAGCCGACGCATGGCACCACTACGCGCTGAACGTGGTACGCGGTCAAGCTGCCTCGTTCTATGTCGACGGCAAGCGGACGGGCGTCATAGCCGAGACTGCCGTTCCGAACATAGAGGGCTCGACGCTGATCTTAGGCAAGGGAGACGCTGCCGACATCGACGAGGTGCGCGTCTGGAAGGCATCGCTCTCGGAGAGCCGTCTGCTGAACAATATGTACAACACGCTCGACACCGCATCGGTATACAGCAAGGGTCTTGCAGCCTATTATCCCTTCGAGAAGGACAGCGTGGTGGCAGGTGTCCCCATGGTCATCTATACGGCAGACAATATGGCACCCGGTGCCACCGACAGCCTGACCTTCGACAAGAAACAGGTCAGTTTCGGCATGTTTGGTGCGCCCCCCATTAAGCACGCACAGCGTGAGACGAAGCTCATCGCTTCGCCCGTGGCCTCGGAGCGCAAGGTGGTCATCAACCTCACCGGTACCGCCATTAAGCCGCGCGACATCGAGGGTACGATGCTGAACGTCACCGTAGACCGCATCCACGACCTGCACGGCAACACGTCGCTGCCCATCCGCTGGACGGCCTACGTGCAGCAGAACACGCTGAAGTGGACGCGCGACTCGGTGAACATCATCAAGAAGTACGGCGACAGCCATACCTTTGATGTCATCATCGAGAACAAGAGTGGCAATACGGAGTACTACACCTTATATAATATGCCGCAGTGGCTCACCGTGGTCGGAAGTTCTGCTTCCGACGAAATCAACCCGCTCTCCACGAAGATTCTGCGCTTCCAGGTGAACCCGCTGGTGCCTGTGGGCAACTATGAGGTGACCATCGGCGTGCAGGGCAACAACCAGATACTGGAGCCGCTGCGCGTGGTGATGAAGGTGCGCGGCGAGAAACCTCAGTGGACCGTTGACCCCACGTTGTATGAGCACCAGATGAACTACATCGGACAGGTGCGCATCGGCGGCATCCTGATAGAGAACTCGGAGAGCATGGTGGCTGCCTTCATCGACGGCGAGTGCCGTGGCGTGGCATCGCCCAAACAGGTGCGAGGCGCTGCCTACGTGGCGATGACCGTCTATGGCAATGGCGACACCGATGCCGGCAAACCTATCAGCTTCCGCATCTGGGATGCCTCGGCGGGCATTGCCTATACGGATGTCAACATCACTGCGTTCAACGGTTCTCCCGTTGAAAGCACCTTCCAGCTCAATGCCGTCAGGGGTTCGTTCGACCAGCCCGTCATCTGGACAAAGGGTACCGACGTGGAGCAGAACCTGAAGCTGACCAAGAACTGGAACTGGGTGGCACTGGGTGTGAGACCTGCCGACCAGCGTCCCGCCGCCGTATTCCCGTCACTGACACCGTGGAATGTATTCATCAAGGACAAGGCATCAACGATGATCTTCTGCGACGGCAACAACTGGATGCCGGAGGATGCCCGGATACAGGCCGCCACGATGTACAAGGTGAAGATTACCCCCGTCGTGGAGGGTCAGCAGTTGCCTGAGCAGGTGCCCGTAACGGGTGAGCAGCTGAAGCTGTCGAAAACACCCGTCACGCTGACACCAGGATGGAACTGGATAGGCTATACGCCACTGACGACGATGACCCTCGGCCAGGCGCTGGCTGCCGCCAACCCACAGGTGGGTGACTGTGTCAAGTCGCAGCATGGCATCGCCTTCTACAGTCTGAACGGTTGGGAAGGCAGCCTGGAGGTGATGGAGGGCGGACACGGCTATATGTACAACAACACGGCCGATAGCGAGAAGTCGTTTGTCTATCCTGACGCTACAGGCACGAACCGTGCGGCGGCAAGAAGGACGCTCCTCAATGCTGAGTCTCAGTCCGAAAGTCAGAAGACGAGACTCTTCGCGCCTGCCGTCGGCAACTATCCGGACAATATGTCGATGGTGATCTCACTGAAGGACGGTGAACAGAGCGTGGACACCTGCGAGGTGGCTGCCTACATCGGTGGCGAGTGCCGCGGCGCCACTCGTGCCAACGGTGGACTCTACTATCCACAGACCTATATCAGCGACGTGAACATCGGCACACCGTGGAATCCCTACGTCATCGACTTGAGCGAAATGCGGACAGGTATCAGCACCATCGCTGCTGACGATGCCGACAACGATGACGACTGGTGGACGCTGCAGGGCTTCAAGATAGGCTGCAAGCCTACCCAGCCCGGAGTGTATATCCACCACGGCAAAAAGGTCACGATTAAGCGAGTGAAGTGAGAGAAAAATCTCTCACTTCCGAGCGTGAGTGAGCTCGAGAGACGCAGGGACAGGTGACTGTCTCATCCTTACAGAAGAACAATTCTGTGCTCGCTGAATCATGACTATGACGTGATAGAACTGACGCCTGACAAAGCGAATAGAACGGTGGGCCTTAAAATCGACCTGAGGTCGAGTAGGGGGCAGGTGCGAGATTATATAATAAGGTGGTCGCTAATTGCAACCACCTTATTTGCTGTTTTCTTTATATTCAAGCATCAGTTCATCAGCCAGATATTCGTCGCTGCGACAATGGAGGTCAGCAAGGGATTTATTTGTATTTCGCTCGGCTTTTGCTACTTTGAGTTGCACTCGAAGATAAATTGCGCCTCGGAAATAAAAATAAATGGGATTTATTTTGTATTTCGCTCGGCTTTTGCTATCTTTGCAAATAATAACCTAATGAAGAGTAGGATGGCAAGAGAAGATTACCCCATAGATCCGGAGTCGAGAAGTGGCTTTAAATTAAAATATGTGCTTTACGGAGTGCTTCTGCTCGTTTGCATCATGATAGGTCGTGGTTTGTTAACTGAAAAGGAAGGTTCTGATGAGACCAATGAAGTTGAAGTCGAGGAAGAGCCTTCACGAAAACTCACTACGACGGAGAGGCTTGATAGTATTTCACATGAAAATGTAGTTAAGCAGGCTCAAAGACTAGGCGTAAGTACAGAAGGCAGTACATCTGATATTCTGGAAAGAATCAATCATGCGAAGGCAGAGAAACAAGCCCAGCGAGAACGGGTCAGTACAGTAGGCAGTACATCTGAAGACCTGGAAAGAATTGCGCATGAAAATATGAAATAAGGAGGGTGTGTCAAAAAAATGGCACACCCTCTCTCTTCTTCTTGTTATTAGTGGATTACTGAATCTCCCAACCGATGGCTGAGGCACCAAGGACGGCTGCTGAGGCACCGTCGAGGCCGCTAATGAGGAACTGAGCCTTGCCACGGAAGACTTTCATGACGTGTGCATCGTAGGCCTCACGGATTGGCTTCATAATGAGTTCGCCAGCCTTGACCATGCCTCCGAAGAAAATGAAGGCCTCGGGTGAAGAGAATGCTGCAAAATCGGCACAGGCTTCGCCCAGCATCTTGCCCGTGAAAGCATAGATCTCCTGGGCCAGTTCGTCGCCCTTGCTGGCAGCAATAGAGACGTCGAGCGAGGTGATCTTCTCTGGATCCATCTCACGCAACAGCGACGGACGGTTGCTGTTTTGGAGCATCTCACGGGCTGTGCGAGCCACACCAGTGGCTGAGCAGTAGGCCTCCAAGCAGCCAGTACGACCGCATCCGCACGAGCGACCCTCGGCACCACGTACCATCGTGACGTGGCCCAGTTCGCCTGCGAAGCCGTCGCTACCATAAAGCAGTTGTCCGTTGACCACGATGCCAGAGCCGACGCCAGTACCAAGCGTGATGACGATGAAATTCTTCATGCCGCGTGCCACACCGTAGACCATCTCGCCGATGGCAGCAGCATTGGCGTCGTTGGTCATGCCAACGGGTATGCCGCTAAGACGGTCGCTGAACATCTTGGCCAAGGGAACGATGCAGTCGTGAGCCCAGGGTAGGTTGGGGGCAAACTCGATGGTGCCCTTATAATAATTGGCGTTGGGGGCTCCAATGCCCATGGCCTTGATTTTCTCCAGGCCTCCTACTTGTTCGATGATGGGTTGCAGGGCTTCCACGCAGGCATCGACATAGGCCTCTGCCGTCTGGAAACCGCCAGTCTTGATGGCTGTCGTAGCCTTGATGTCGCCCCTGGCATCCACAATGCCGAATACGGAGTTAGTACCTCCCAGGTCCAAGCCAATGACGTATGGCTTCATCATGTTTTGTTCGTTCATATTCCTTTCGTTTTTGTGATTAATAGTATTATTGTCAAAAATAGTCAGATCTTGTTGATGTCCACATAGCCGTGCATGACAGCATAGATGGTCAGGGCACTCACGCTCTTCATGCCCAGTTTGTCCATGATGTTCTTACGATGCGTGACCACCGTGGAAAGTCCGATGTTCAGACGGTCGGCTATCTCCTTGTTGATGTAGCCCTGGACGATAAGCGCCATCACCTCTATCTCGCGGTCTGACAGGATCTTCTGTTGCAGTATGCGTGGCATCTCGGGCAAGTTCCGTCCGTCGCCATGGGCATGCTGCTCCAACATGAGCAACGAGCGCACGAGGGCCTGCTCGGGCTGGTTGATGCAGATGCAATGGAACTCGGACAACTGGCTCCCGCCGTCAAGCGAGAGGGTGAGCACGATGGTCTTGCGACGATTCTCCGTGAAGAAGGCTCGGTTCTCCAAAACGATGTTCATCGCAACGAAAAAGTGGAAGAATTGCTCAGGATGATTGGCTGTCAACTCGCTCATCGAGCCGTAAGTCTCAATGGTGAGGATGGGAATCACATTCTGCAACAACTGCTTTAACCCTATCACAGACAACGTGTTAGGGTCGACGATTGCTATTCTGGGTCTTTCTTTATTTGTCATTTGAATGCAAAGTTACGCATAAAATAGCAAACAATACGCCTTTAAATGCAAAAAAACATTAAATATTTAGGTCATGGGACAAGAATAGTTGGTAGGAAAAGAAAAATAACGTATCTTTGCAGTGTGTTTTTCATGGTATTAGATTATTAAGGTTAATTAGAAGATTGCCTGTCGAGAGACAACCAATCTTCCCCCAAAGTCACTTATCATATTTTGATAAGTAACGAAAAAAAAGGAGCCTGGGAAGGTTCCTTTTCTTTTTTCCTATTTCTCTTTCTTTTTCCTGATATGGAACAGGTCACCGATGCCGTTGAAGTCGCGCTTCAGGATGATGCCTATGCCTTGGGTGTTGAGTGACGAACGGGTGAAATAGCGGTCGTTGGTCTGATTGTACACCTTCATGGCCAGATTGCCGCTGGGAGTGAGCAGGTAGCGGATGTCGAAGTCGCCGATGAACGAGGGGGTGGCCTGGGTGGCGTTGTTGCGATAGCCGAACTGGCCGTTGATGAGCAGGCGGTTGTTCAGCATGCGTCCGCTGACGATACCCTCGTATTCGGCATTGTGCCATCCCTCGTTGCCTGTGGAGATGTTGGCACCGAAATTCCAGTCGTTGGACTTGATGACCTGCGACAGCACCTCGTTGATCTGTGTGGACACGGTGCCGGAGAGGAACGACTGCATGGCCAGCGAGGTCTGACCGTATTGTTGTGACTGGGCGTTGTTGGCACCCTGGGTGTAGAAGCGTCCGATGCCAAGCAGATAGAGCACCTGCTGGTTCATCTCCTGTTCGCTGGCAATGACGGAGCGTATCATCTGCTCTTCCTCGCTATTCACATTAGGCATCTCGAGGTCGAACTCCAGGCGTGGCGCTCCAGGCGTACCGCTGATATTCATCAGACAGTTGACGCGTACGGTATTGTTGGAGAACATGTCGCCCAGGTTGAGATCGGAGAGCGACACGCCGTTGACGGTATAGAGGGCCTGCAGGTTGAGGTTGGCATCGAAGGGGTCGCCTCCGAAAACGATGGTGCCTCCGTTCTGGAAAGTAAAGTTCTTCTTGATGAAATTCTGGATGGTGATGCCATAGGTGCCTCGGTCAACGGTATAGGTGCCAAACATGTGGAACGGTCCCTTGTTGTAGAAGGTAGCCTTGATATTGCCAGTACCGTTGAGCGTGATGTAGTCTTCGGTATGCTGGTCCATCAGAACCTTGAGCGTGGCATCGGGCGTGGCGTTGATGTCGAAATTGATGTGGATGTCGGTGGTAGATGGAGAGGCGTTGGCCTCGGACGAGTGGCCAGAATCGTCATCGTCAGAATACATGTCCTCCTCGCTCTTCTTCTCACCCCAGGTGATGAAGTCCTGGTGGCTGACGGCATAGGGGGTCGCAGCATTATAGGCAAAGACGGAGTTGCGGTTGGGGGTGACGTCGCAGTTGATGATGACCTCACCAGGACGGCCATGCAGGTCGGCATGACCAGTAACATAGACTGTTCCGCAGACGGTCCCATCGTCGAAGGTGGGGAAATCGTAGGCCAGAAGATTGTCGGCCTCAACATCGAAATCGAAGGTGAAGTGAGAGAGGCTCCTGTGGTAGAGACTGCCACGGAAGAGGCCCTTGTTGCCGTCGCGGTCAGTAATCGTACAGTTCCTGAACTGCACTTCGTCAGGGACGAGCCTGACAGTATCTCCCTTCAGGTTGTAGGTGGCATTGAGCGCATTGACCGTGGCCTGTCCGTCGACGACAAGCAGCCCCGTGAGATAGAGACGGCTGAGCAGGCCTGACAACAGAACCTCACCATGAGTCGTACCCTTGACATTGTTGAGGAACGAACCTGTGAACGAGTTGCAGAACTCCACGTTGGTGCCGTCGGCAAGGATGTCCAGATAGATGTCGTTGCGCTCTGGCGACACATAGCCGTTGATCGTGGTAGTGGCTTCATGCTGGTCGTCGCAGACGGCGTCGATGTCTATCTGCTTGTCTTCTTTATTCCATTCGGCCCTGGCTCGCAGGGTGCCCATACGCCCTTCCTGGAAGGTGAAGTGCTCGACGGTAAGGTCGGCAAGGGCTGTGATATCATCGAATGGCTCCTTGATGCAGGCCTTGCCAGTGGCCAGTCCTGCAAAACTGACGGAATGGAAATTGACCATATCGAGAATATAGGCCACCTCCATCTGATTGAGGTCGACAACCAGGGAGTCTTCAGGCGATGACGAGGCGATGCCATCGACAATGAGGTGCTGGGTGCCGTTGGCCAGGCTGAAGTGGTCCACCACAAGGCGCTTGTCAGAGTAGAGGATGTCGCAGGGGTCTATGCGCCAATGTTTCTGGTCGAGCGAGACCTGCGAGGGCTGTATCCTGACGTGGGCCTCAGGATTGCCGAGGTCGTTGGTATACACCTCTGTGACGGCATTGATGATGCCGTTGATGTCTTTCTTCAGACCGCCCTTGTTGTCCCAGAGGAGTGATGTAGCCAGTTGGTTGTCAACAGCCTCGATGATGAGGTTGATATCGAGTGGCTCCTCATCATTCATCATCTTGGATACCATGATTCTGCCCTTGGCCGAATTGGCTTCGGTAGTCAGGCTGATGCTGCCGTCGCGATAGTTGCTTTCAGCGTAAGTGAAGGCGGGTAGGGTGCCGTTGATGTCGAGCAAGTGGAGGTCGTCGTTCATCTTGATGTCAAGAGACAACGGACTATGGAGCGTCAGGGGGATGTCAAGCAGGTGGCGCATCCATTTTGTATCGGTCAGTCTCAGGCTGGCCGTGAAGTCGTTGTCAGTAGGACGAAGCGTAGTTGGCAGGCCAGGCAGGGTGGGGAGTTTGGAGGCTGTATAGTTGATGAAACTGCGTGGCAGCGTCTCCCAGTCGAACTCACCACTGAGACTGGCCTCACCCATATCGCCGCTTGCCTTGAGGAAATGACGCCCCTCTTCATCATAGCCCGATGTGACGTGGAAGTTGTCGATGTGGTAGACGGTATTGATGGAGTCGTTCAGGCTCATCGTGAAGCCGTTGATGGCAAGGTTGCCCTGGGCGTTGTTCAGGTTGCTGGCCGTAAAGTCGGCATCGATGACAGCAGCAAAGGTAGCATCGCCCCATTGGTTGGTGAGCCTCAATTCCTTGGGACAAATGCGATTGACGATACCTGTCAGTCTGAATGCAGAAAGGCGCTGTTGGCGCAGACTGCCGTTGACATCGATCTGCAGGTTGGGGTCATCGACCTTTAGGTTGCCTTCAACAGCCCCATTTTGATAGGTTCCATCGATGTCGATATTGCGATAGGCATAACCTTTATAGTCGATGCGTGAAATATTGCCGACGGCATTGATGCGACTGTCCGTACCGCTGATATTCACACGCGACGACAGGCGTCCCAGTTCCTGATTATCGAAGATCTTTCCCAGATGGATGCTGTCAAGGCTGAGCCGTCCCTTGAACTGACGGCCATCGGCCAAATTGAAAGAAACTCCCAGTCTGCCGGCTTCCGTCACGATGATGCTACTGGCATCGACCTCGCTCAGTCCACGACCTGAAGCATCACCGCTCAGATGGAGGTTGCCCAGTCGGGTAGTCTCAATGGGGATGGCATCGAAGGCCTCTTTCAGATCGGCTATGATTCCTCCTCGGAGATCGAGCGCCTTGATGTGTGCTTTCCAAGTGGGCAGGCTGTCTTGCCAGTTAGTGGAGAAGGCTCCCTGCAGATTCACCTTGGCATCGTCTGACACCAGGTCCATCGTCCTGCATTTCATGCCTTTTGCCGTTCCATCGATAGTCGCATTGATGGTCAGGGCATGTGTGAAATCTCTAAGCCCAGGCACCAGACAACTCAAGTCGGAGGGTGTGATACAGGTGCCGTCAAGCGATGTGGAATATCTGACGGTTTCATCGAAACGGTCGGCATCATACGAGGCGGAGAGGTTACCGATGCAGAGTGTGGAGTGGGGGAGTTGCAGGCGGAAATCCTCGAGTAGGGCGTTTTGCCTGTTGGCTGCCAATTGCATGGAGAAACGGTCTACAGACAGCCCCGATTGTTCCTTGAAGGCCAGTCGCTTGACGTCCAGATTAAGAGAGTCTTCATTTAAAACTTTTAGTTTAACATGAGCGCTTATATCGTGGAAGTACAGATGGTTAGCATTAAATAATTCTGGCGTTTCTTGAATGTCTCGACGATTATAGCGGATGCTGGAGTGACGAATGATGAGCGAGTTGACGCGAAGATCGATGGAACCGGTGTTTGTGGTATCAGAGGAGGCCAGTGAGTCGATGGCGAACTGATAGTTGGGAGCGGATAGCGAGTCGGTCTTGTAGAGGTCGGCACAGGCTCCGAACAGTTGTGCAGAAGAAATGGCTACACGGCCTTCCAACAGGGGCAGCATATCGACCTTGACTGACAGGCGGCCTGCCTGCAACATCACGGAATCGGCCTGATCATAGACGATGACATCGTCAATAATGATGCGATTGAGGAATCCCAGATCCACTCGTCCCACAGAAACCCTGGTCCCCAGTTTATCGCCTAAGATTGAAGCCGTCTTTTCGCCCAGGAAAGACTGCACAAAAGGTAGGTGTACAAGCACAAGAACTACCACATATAAAGCCAGGAGGCTCCATATGGTCCAACTGATGATATGCTTGAGTTTCTTCACGTTTCTGTCAGTTCGACTTTACAAATATCGTAGGCATCGCGGATATTTAAATGCAAATATACAACAATTCTTTGGAAAGACGTGTTTTTTTACAATCTTTTCTTTTCCGTTATCCTAATTTTTATTAATTTTGCACTCACAAGCAATAATTTAATCAATTCTTTAATACAATGGCAAATGTTATTAGGCTACGTAAAGGCTTAGACATTCACCTGCAAGGCATTGCTGAGGAAACGAAACTTAAACTGAAATCAAAAGGACAGTATGCGCTGGTTCCTGACGATTTTGAAGGGGTTGTTCCCAAAGTGGTTGTACGCGAGGGTGACATCGTCAAGGCCGGAGATGCCTTGTTCGTCAACAAGGCTTATCCTGAAGTGCGCTTCGCCTCGCCAGTCAGCGGAAAAGTGATTGCTGTAGAGCGTGGTGAGCGTCGCAAGGTGCTCTGCGTGAAGGTGGAGGCAGATGCACAGCAGCAGTATGTGGATTATGGCAGAAAAGATGTAGACAAGATGGACGGCAAGGCTGTCGTTGATGCGCTGCTTGAAGCAGGTATCTTTGGCTATATCAACCAGTTGCCTTACGACATCTCCACCAATCCTTCCGTCATGCCGAAAGCCATCTTCGTATCGGCTCTGCGTGACAAGCCCCTGGCTGGCAGATTTGAATTCGAGGTAAAAGATCAGGAGCAGGACTTCGCTACAGGCTTGAAGGCTCTGTCGAAGATTGCCAAGACCTATCTCGGCTTAGGCATTCAGCCCGATCTGCAGGCTAAGATGCAGCAGATGAATGTGGAGAAGGATGTTGAGGTGACGGTGTTTGAGGGTAAATGTCCGGCTGGTAATGTCGGCGTACAGGTGAATCATCTGAACCCAGTGAACAAGGGCGAGGTGGTCTGGACTATCGGCGATCCCACCGTGGTGCTCTTTATCGGCCGTCTTTTCAATACGGGCAAGGTGGACTTGACCCGTACGGTTGCTTTTTGTGGCAGCGAGGTGAACAAGCCCTGCTATGTGGACATGCTGGTGGGTGAGGAACTCTCTACATTGCTGAGCAACAGTTACAATCAGAATCACTCCGTGCGTATCATTAATGGTAATGTGTTGACAGGTCGCATCACTTCAAAGGATGGATTCCTTGGCGCTCACGCCTCAGAGATTACCGTGATTCCTGAGGGCGACGACAACAACGAGATGCTGGGATGGATCATGCCTCGCTTTGGTCAGTTCTCTGTCAGCCGCAGTTATTTCTCATGGCTCTTCGGTAAGAAGAAGTATGCCCTCGATGCCCGTGTGAAAGGTGGCGAGCGCCACATGATTATGAGTGGCGAGTACGACAAGGTACTGCCTATGGACATCTATGGCGAATATCTCATCAAAGCAATTATTGCCGGTGACATCGACAAAATGGAGCAACTTGGCATCTACGAGGTGTCGCCAGAGGACTTTGCCCTGGCTGAGTTCGTCGATTCGTCGAAACTGGAACTGCAGCGCATTGTTCGCGAGGGACTGAATAATTTACGTAAAGAAAACGCATAACGACGATGAAAGCACTAAGAAATTATCTCGACAAGATAAAGCCTTCCTTTGAGAAGGACGGCAAACTGCACGCTTTCCGTAGTATTTTCGATGGTTTCGAGACATTCCTGTTCGTGCCTAACACAACGGCCAAAAGGGGTGTCCATATCCATGATGCCATCGACTCGAAGCGTATTATGAGTATGGTGGTCATCGCTTTGATGCCTGCTCTGCTGTTTGGTATGTATAATGTGGGCTATCAACACGCTCTTGCTACAGGATGGGATGCTTCCTTCATGGACATGTTCATCTTTGGTATGCTGGCTGTAATGCCTAAGATCGTGGTTTCCTATGCCGTGGGTCTGGGTATCGAGTTTGCCTGGGCTCAATGGAAAGGTGAGGAGATTCAGGAGGGCTACCTCGTTTCTGGTATATTGATTCCCCTGATTGTTCCTGTAAACCTGCCTTTGTGGATGCTCGCTATTGCCGTAGCCTTCGCAGTAATTATCGGTAAGGAAATCTTCGGTGGAACGGGTATGAATATCTTCAACCCAGCCCTGATGGCTCGTGCCTTCCTCTTCTTCGCCTATCCTCAGAAGATGACAGGCGACCAAGCCTGGATTGCCGACAGTCCTATTTTCGGCTTTGGTGGTAATGGTACGCTTGTAGATGGATTCTCTGGTGCCACACCTCTGGCACACCTTGACACCTACACATTCAACATAAATGCTGTCTACGGCCTGATTCCTGGTTCCATCGGTGAAACCAGCGTAATTGCCATCGCCATTGGTGCCGTCATCCTGCTTTGCACGGGCATTGCTTCGTGGAAGACCATGATTAGCGTATTCGTTGGTGGCATCCTAACTGGTCTGCTGTTCGAGAACCTCGATATGACACCTATCCACTGGTACGAGCACATTGCTCTGGGTGGCTTCTGCTTTGGTGCCGTATTCATGGCTACCGACCCTGTCACCTCGTGCCGTACGGAGTGTGGTAAGTGGATCTACGGTTTCCTCATTGGTGTCGTAGCCATCGTGGTGCGTGTGATGAACCCGGGCTTCCCTGAAGGCATGATGCTGGCTATTCTGTTGATGAATATGTTTGCACCTGCCATCGACTATTTCGTGGTAGACCGTAATATTTCGAAACGTATGAAGAGAGGAGGTACAAAATGAAACTGAATACAAACAGTAACGCGTACATTATTATATATAGTACGATATTGGTGCTCATCGTAGCCTTCCTGCTGGCATTCGTGTCATCATCGCTGAAAGGGCAGCAAGACAAGAATGTGGCTCTCGACACGCGCAAGCAGATACTCTATTCGCTCAATATGCGCGACACGCTTGCCTCGATGAATGACGACCAGATTAATGCTTTCTATGAGCAGGTAGTGACGAAAACCGACTCTGTGGCCGATGAGAAGGGCAAAAAGAAGGCCAACCTCTACTATGCTACTGTCAATGGTGAGCAGAAGTATGTCCTTCCCCTTAAGGGTCAGGGCATGTGGGGCGGCATCAGTTGTTTCCTGGCTCTCAATGCCGATAAGAACACCGTGTATGGTGCCTACTTCAATCACGAGAGTGAGACGGCAGGTCTTGGTGCAGAGATCAAGGACAATGCCGGTTGGCAGGCTAAGTTCCACGGCAAGACCATCTTTGTGGGAGAAAAGAAAGATTCCATCGCTCTGTCGGTTGAGAAGAGTCCTGTGAAAGACCTTGAGACAACGATTGATGCCGTGACTGGTGCTACCGTCACTTCTACGGCTGTGAGCAAGATGCTTCAGGAGCAGTTGGCTAAATACAAGGATTTCCTTCTCAGCGAATGATATTTAAATTTTTAAATTCTTAAATTTTTAAATTTTAATATGGCACTATTTAGTAAACAAAATAAGGAGGCCTTCACCAATCCGTTGAACCTCGACCATCCGATATTGGTACAGGTGCTGGGCATCTGCTCGGCATTGGCTGTCACCAGTCAGTTGAAGCCGGCCATCGTGATGGGTCTCGCCGTTACGGTCATCACGGCTTTTGCCAATGTGATCATTTCTATCTTGCGCAACACCATCCCCAACCGCATCCGCATTGTGGTGCAACTGGTGGTCGTGGCTGCGCTCGTTACCATCGTCTCTCAGATTCTGAAGGCCTACGTCTATGACGTGAGCGTACAACTCTCGGTCTATGTCGGTCTGATTATCACCAACTGTATCCTCATGGGGCGTCTCGAAGCCTTCGCCATGCAGAACAAGCCTTGGCCTTCATTCCTCGACGGTGTGGGCAACGGTATCGGCTACGCCATGATTCTCATTATCGTGGGTGCCGTGCGTGAATTCTTTGGACGTGGCTCGCTGCTGGGCTTCCAGATTATTGATTGCAAGGACTTTAACAACGGTATGATGACGATGCCTGCTATGGCGCTGATCCTCGTGGGAATCGTTATCTGGGTACACCGTGCTTATTTTTATAAGGAGAAGTAAATTATGGAACACGCAATATCATTATTCTTCCGTTCGATTTTTGTCGACAACATGATTTTCGCCTTCTTCCTGGGCATGTGTTCGTTCCTTGCCGTTTCGAAGAATGTGAAGACATCGCTTGGACTCGGACTGGCTGTTACCTTCGTGCTGCTGGTGACCGTGCCTGTCGACTATCTGCTCCAAACCAAGGTGCTCTCTGAGGACGGCATCTTCGGCATGGACCTTTCGTATCTCTCGTTCATCCTCTTCATCGCCGTCATTGCAGGTATCGTGCAGTTGGTGGAGATGATAGTTGAGAAATATTCACCCTCGCTCTATGCAGCCCTTGGCATCTTCCTGCCACTGATAGCCGTCAACTGTGCTATCATGGGTGCCTCGCTTTTCATGCAGCAGCGCATCCTGCTCGATGCCTCTGAGACGAAGGCTATCACCAACATCGGCGATGCTGTGGTCTATGCACTGGGCTCTGGTATCGGCTGGACGCTGGCTATCGTGGCTATGGGTGCCATTCGTGAGAAAATGCAATATAGTGACGTGCCCAAGCCGCTTCAGGGTCTTGGCATCACCTTCATCACCGTGGGTCTCATGGCTATGGCGATGATGTGTTTCAGTGGTCTTAAAATCTAAGAGGAAGGCGTTATGTTTATAGTCAATAGCATCATTGTGTTTCTGGTGACGATCATTGCTATCGTCATCCTGCTGCTCGTTGCTAAGAAGTATCTCTCACCATCGGGCAATGTTAATATCGAGATCAATGGCGACCGCGTCATCAATGTTCCTCAGGGAAACAACCTCATGGCTACACTCAACCAGAACGGCATTTTCCTGCCTTCTGCCTGTGGCGGTAAGGCCTCGTGCGGACAGTGCAAGGTACAGGTTCTTGAGGGTGGGGGAGAAATCCTTGACAGCGAAAAAACTCACTTTACTCGTAAGCAGATCAAGGACCATTGGCGTCTGGGGTGCCAGTGTAAGGTGAAGGGCGACCTGAAGATTCACGTCGATGAGTCGATTTTGGGCGTAAAAGAGTACGAGTGTACCGTTATCAGCAACAAAAACGTGGCTACCTTTATCAAGGAGTTCAAGGTACAACTGCCTGCTGGCGAGCACATGGACTTCCTGCCAGGATCGTATGCTCAGATTAAGATTCCTAAGTTCGATTGCATCGATTACGATAAAGACATCGACAAGAGCCTCATTGGCGACGAGTATCTGCCATCATGGGAGAAGTTCGGACTGTTCCCACTCAAGTGTAAGAACCCCGAAGACACCATCCGTGCTTACTCAATGGCCAACTATCCTGCAGAGGGTGACGTGTTCATGCTGACAGTTCGTATCGCAACACCGCCATTCAAGGCCGACAAGAGCGGCTTTATGGATGTCAACCCTGGTATCGCTTCGTCGTACATCTTCTCACTGAAACCAGGCGACAAGGTAATCATGAGCGGACCTTTCGGTGACTTCCACCCGCACTTCGATTCGAAGAAGGAGATGATTTGGGTTGGTGGTGGTGCAGGTATGGCTCCTCTGCGCGCTCAGATTATGCACATGACGAAGACGCTGCATACCACCGATCGTGAGATGCACTACTTCTATGGTGCTCGCGCACTGAACGAGGTGTTCTATCTCGAGGACTTCCTGGGCTTGGAGAAAGAGTATCCAAATTTCCACTTCCATCTGGCTCTCGACCGTCCAGACCCAGCAGCCGATGCCGCTGGTGTGAAGTACACACCGGGCTTCGTTCATCAGGTCATGCTGAACACATATCTGAAGGATCACGAGGCTCCCGAGGACATCGAGTACTACATGTGTGGTCCTGGACCAATGTCGAAGGCCGTTGTTTCCATGCTCGATTCTCTCGGTGTAGATCCAGAGTCGATTATGTACGATAATTTCGGCGGATAATCCATTCGATTTAAACAACAGCAAATTTTTAGTGAGAGACTGACCTGCATTTTAGCGACCAGTCTCTCACTTTTATTAAAAAACTTTCATCTGTAAGTTGTTACGATGAGGACTTTTACTAAAACTAAACTAGAAAACATATCGTAATTTGTACTCTTTTAAGAACAAACGTCTTATTTGTTTAGAATCCGCATTATGATAAATAGAATATTCTAGAATATAAGAGAGGCGACTCCTACTCCAGAAATCGCCCCTCTGTTTTGTATTATATTAATCTTTTCTCTTAGAACGTGTAAGTGAGTGTCAGAAGCACCTGATGACGTTTATTGAAAACTTCTGTAGGAGTTGAGATGTTTGTCTCGTAGATCATGTTACCGTTTGTATCAGGCTTGGGATCAACGAAGTCCACGTTCGGCTGGAACGGATAGAACTGTCCCTTTGTGGTGCTGTACTGATATGCCAGGTCTATGTTCAGGTTCTCATATTTGTAACCCAGACCACAAGTTAGACGATGTGTGTCATCCCAGTTCGTATAATCGGCAGTCGATGCATACATGTTCAATTCAGAGTTCAGTTGTGTGTCACGATAGCCGTTCTTGCTATATATCGGCGACACGTAGTTGTAGCCTAGACGAACAGCAAACGAAGGATCGGGCTTGATCTCAGCACCGAGTTTCAGCAAATGTCCACCCTTCAGTGACTTCTCAGCATTTGACTTCATCTCATGATCGCTGTAAGAATCAGGATTGCCGTAGTAGTCATAACCATCACGTATGCGTGCATCGCTGGCAGAATAGTCTGTAAACTCGTAACTGGCACCCAGAGCAACCTCAGAACCTATGGTGTGGCCAAGGCTAAAACCAAACTTCCAAGGTGTGTAGTACTTGAACTCATAGTATTCCCCGCTATAACCCTTATCGTAGCCCCAGTTTGCATCGGTATGGTTGTAAATGTTGGTCCAGTTTTCCGACTTTAGATCGTACCATATCGGCGAGGCAATAGAGAGGCCGAAGCGGAAGGGCGATTCTTCGAAAGGACGGAAGATTGCACCTACCTTGACATCGACACCATTACCCGTTATCTTGCGTTCGTCGGACAGGGTCAGCACTCCCCTATTGTGACCGTCTGCAGCAATGATATTCTCAGAATACTCAGAAACACCTTTGTAGTTCACATTGTGCAAGCCAAGCGTCAAGCCAAGGAACACACGGTCGTTGATGTTGCCACTCAGGTTGAAGTCGAAGTCAGAGATCCAGCCGCGATGGGCACGGTTGAAATCATAGGCATCAGCCTCGACAAAAAGAGCATCATTGGTCTTCTGGTCGTAATTCATTGTATTGAAATACAGGTAGTCCCACTGCGAGTACTGCCAGGCGCGCTCGTCACTAGTCTTGTTACGCCAACCTATAATCTCCCCATTCTTGTTCATGTCCCAATAGTAGCCACCGTTGTTGTCACTATTTAAGGTACCTTTGGCAAAGGCCAATTTACTCATCGAGGCCATATACATGTTGTTGGCAGCCGAGAGTATCTGGTCGAAATTACGACTTTTATGATAGTTGAATGCGAAGTTCAGATAGGAAGCATCGCCTGTACGATTTGAATAGACAAAACCTGCCTGATCAAAACTCATGTTAGTCTTACCCAAGTTATCGAAGTCCTTACAGTCTTGCTGAGAGACCAGTCCGAATGAGAGGCTCACATTGCTATGACGGAAAAGACCAATACCCGCAGGATTCGTTGAAATGGTTGAGATGTCGGCACCCAAAGCCTCCAGTGCACCACCCATGCCCACGTAGCGAGCCGTACCGTTGAGGTCGCTGCCTAGCAGGCGAGCATTCTCATAAGTATCTTGTGCAGCGGCCGGCATCATGGCCAGCGACAATACTGCAAGTGCGAAAATCTTCTTCATATCTTTCTATTATAAATGATGAACTATGAAAAATGAACTCTTTTAGCGTCTGCTACCTCCAGAACGGCCTCCGCCGCCACCCATTGAGCCTCCGCCGCCACCTCGGCTACCACCGAAGCCACCGCCTCCGCTATAACCACCACCGCCAGAGTTACCTCGGCTGCCACTGAAGCCACCGCTAGAGTTGCCGCCATAGGAATTACCACCGTAGGAATTGCTGGAACGATTGCCAGAGAAATTGCCACTGCGAGAGGTGTTATCATACGAGCGAACGGTGTTACGACTGTTGTTGCCACCACCATCATAGGTACGTGAGTTGCCACGTACAGAGACGCCACGTGACGAAGTTCCGCCAGAAACGCGCGAACCTACGAATCCGCCACTTGTACGGCCATAACGGTCGATGGTACCATTGGAACGATGAGCATAGCGACCGCCGGAACGGTAGGATACTACGTAGGGACGATAGTAAGAATACCCCAAGCCATAGTAACCGTAGTGGTAGTAGGGATAGTGCCAGCCCCAACTGTAACTATAGTGCCAGGGACGATACCAGTCATAGTACCAAGGATCGTAGTACCAAGAGTCGTACCAAGGATAGTAGGATGAATAGTACCAAGGACTGTACCATCCGTAAGCATCGCGACGACCCTGACTGTAGCCCTCCCAGTAAGCGGTACTGGGCACATAGTCATCCCAGCGCTGCATCTTGCGCGTCATCTGAAAATCACCTACTGAGTCAGGATAGGTACCCTCGACTGGTGCAAACGTGATAATGTCGCCCGTATCGGCAGGCAGCACCTCGTAACTACTCATAAAGCGGCGGTTGTAGTCGTCGACGCTACGCGAACTGCCCGAATAGTAGGTGTTGTCCCTGCTATTGGTAGTACGCTGTGGGGTGTCCTTCTGCTTACTGGAAGCAAAATACATGTCGTCTTGCGCCATCATGCTGACAGGCATTGCAGCAATGATCAATGATAAAAACATCCACTTTTTCATATCTCTTAGTGATTTAGTTAATTTTCTACGATGCAAAAATACTACATATTTTATTGCAAAGTTACGGAAAAACCCTAAAACGTGGTAGGATTTTCCCTATTTTTTGTAATTTTGTCCCAAAATTAACAAGGAAATGAAATACTACAAGGTAAATTTCTCAATAGACGTGCAGGAAGCACTACTGCAGGACGCCTGCGACATACTCTCGGCACTGGCAGGAGAGGCAGGTTTTGAGACCTTCGAACAGACAGAAAAGGGAATAACAGGTTACGTGCAACAGACCCTGTTTGACCAGAACATACTTGAACAGCAAATCAGCACATTCCCCCTACCCGACTCTCGCATCACCTTCGAGGTGAGCGAGGCTGAAGACAAAGACTGGAACAAGCAGTGGGAACAGCAGGGCTTCGAGCCTATCATAGTAAGCGATAGCATCGCAATTCACGACGGGCGCCATCTCCCAGCCCACGATTATCCCTGCGTTATTGAGATTGATGCCCGCCAGGCTTTCGGCACCGGTACCCATGAGACCACTCGCATGATGGTGTCTACATTACTCGACCTCGACCTGAAGGACAGACGCGTGCTGGATTGCGGAACTGGTACTGGTATCCTCTCGATTGCAGCACTGAAGTTGGGAGCGGCAGAGGCCATAGGATACGATATCGACGAATGGAGTGTCGATAATGCACGACACAATGCGGTGATCAACCGTGTGGACGACCGCTTCAAATCGCTGCTTGGCGATGCTTCTATATTATATAAAGAGGTGAAAGGAACCTTTGATGTGGTGATGGCCAATATCAACCGTAACATCCTACTGGCCGACATGCCAGCTTTCTGTGAAAAGATGAAGGAAGGCAGCCTGCTGTTGCTCAGCGGCTTCTATACCTCTGACATAAACATGCTGGAGGAGAAAGCCCTGCAACTGAGCTTGCACAAAAAAGCCCAGCAACACGATGGCGACTGGGCTTGTCTGTTTTTTTCTAAGGGATGAGCAGCGACGAGTCGCCGTAACTCAGAAAACGGAAATCGTGGCTCAGCGCATAGTCGTAAATGGTATGCCAGTCGCCATGCACAAAAGCACTCACTAACAATAATAGTGTTGATTGTGGCTGATGGAAATTGGTCACCAGCATCTTCACAATCTTGTAGTCATAGCCCGGAGCAATGATAATCTGCGTGCTGCTGTGCAGCACATTGAGGTGATTGGTATCCATCCAGCGCAATAGTGCCTGGATAGCACTAGTAGCAGTAACATATTCTTCACTATTCCCAATCCCCTTTTCATTTTCATACGGTTCCCATTGATTCACGTGCAGGTCGGCCTCCTGGATGTCAGGGGTCTTCAAGACCTTGCACCCCATGTAGTAGAGGCTCTCAAGAGTGCGCACACTGGTGGTTCCTACGGCGATGGCCTGACAGTCGTGAGCCAGAAGTTTCTCCAGCGTCTGGCGTCGCACGCTGACATATTCGGTGTGCATCTCGTGATCGGCAATCTCTTCGCTCTTGACAGGCTTGAATGTCCCGGCTCCAACATGCAACGTCAGTTCCTCACGGTCGATACCGTGACAGTCGAGGGCATCAAGCACCTGATCAGTAAAATGCAGACCGGCTGTAGGTGCTGCCACGCTACCCTTAATCTTTGAATAGACCGTCTGATAGGTGGTCTTGTCGCTCTCCTGTGTCTCGCGGTTGAGATATGGGGGAATAGGCAGTTCGCCCATCGATTCGAGTATCTCGGCAAACGACACACTGGTGTCATCCCAGTCGAAGTCTACCCAGTGGCTCGTGCCATGGAGTGCTCCTCGTGTGGCCGTGATTGTCAGTTGACCATTCCCGATGGTCAATTGTCTGCTGAGTGCCCCCTCCTTCCATTTCTTCAGATTACCCACCATGCATAGCCATGAGCAATGACCACGTGTCTGAAACATCTGTTCGTAGTCGGCAGGACTGGCTGGCTCAAGCAGGAATACCTCAATCAGCGCCCCTGTGTCTTTATGGAAGTGAAGGCGTGCCTGAATGACCTTGGTGTTGTTGAATATCATCAGCGCGCCCGAGGGCAAATGAGTGGGCAGGTTCAGGAATACATCCTCGCTCACTTTCCCATGCTGATAGATTAATAGTTTCGAGTGGTCACGCTCGGCAAGCGGGAACTTGGCGATACGTTCATCAGGCAACGGATAATTATAGTCGCTGATGCGGATATGTTTTGTTTCCATGACTTCTAATACAGGATAAGATAAAAACAAGCCTTGAAAATGGCGTAAATGAGTGTTAGGACCAAAACGGAAATCACCACGTCGACATCGACAATCTGATAGCCAGTACTCGTGTACTGAGACGACACGTAGTCCCTTGGTGCAAACATGCGACTATAGACATAATGGTAAAGGTACCAGATGCCTGTACCTACAGCACCGCCCCATAGCAGGCCGCAAAGGATGTCGCCAGGATAGTGCACGCCCAAGTACATGCGCGTCCAGCAGTTAACTAGCGACCAGATGACCAACGCGACGGTAAGTACTCGGCTACGAATGAGCAGCGCGAAGAAGATGGCGATGCTGAACGTGTTGGAGGCATGGGCTGAGAAAAAGCCATAATTACCACCGCGATAGCCGTTGACGATATCGACCAGCATGCCAATCTCGCCGTCGTGGGTAGGACGCCATCTGGCTACCAGCGGCTTCACGATCATGTCGTCGAGCGAACCAGCGATGAACACACACAGTCCGGCTCCGGCAAGAACCATTGCCACCTTGACCACGGCATCGCTGTTCTTCACCACCAAGTAGAGCAAGGCCATGTACAGCGGAATCCATGTCGTGGCCGTGGTCAGCGTCTTCACTAGTCCGTCGAGGAATAGTGATTCGCTGCCGTTGAGCGACAACAGTAATTGCTTGTCAAAATCGATAATCGCGCTAAAGTCCATTGCTCGTCACTTATATAATCTCTATCTGGTCAGCCTGCACCCAACCTTCCTTGCCGTCAGCGACTCTGATTTCCTTCCAGTTGTCCATCGAATCATCGGTGATGTTGACCTTGGTACCTTCGTGCAGGATGAACAAGTCTGTGCCACCCTGTGCCGGTGTACTCTTGACAGGAACAGCCGACTGGATAATGACGGCTCCGGAACGACTCTCCAACATTTTGAGTTGCTGCCAGGCAAACACGTTGAATAACAGGAATCCTACGAAGGCAATGCCACCACCGAAGAAACCGATTTTGCGCAACCAGGTCTGACCAGCAAACAGATAAAGCAGAGCCAAGATGATGGCCACTGCCAAAGACCCTAGGGCGATATAGGCCCAGCCATCGACATTGGTCAGGTTGACAATGGAGTGATACCAAGTCACGAAGAACATCTCCGACTCTGGCACAATCTTGTCCACCGTGCGGCTCTGGGCCATCTGCAGGTTGAACCTGATATCGGCATCGCCTGGAGCCAGCAGCAGAGCACGCTCGTAGTTCAGCACAGCATGGGTGATATCATCCACGCGATAGTAGGCATTACCCAGGTTATAGTACAACTCGGCACAGACACCGTTCTGAAGCAGTGTCTCATATATCTCGATGGCCTTGCGATAGTCCTCGTTCACGTAGGCACTGTCGGCATCGGCTTTCGTGACGGCTCCAGCCGACAACGGCAGCAGGAGCAGCAGGAGCAGAATGGTGGCAGGAGCCTTCTTAGAAGGCTTGCGCTTCATGTCTGACTCAATCTCCTCGATGGCGGTCACCGCCTTTTCATATACCTTGCTCATATTACCCTTTGGATCACCTGGTGCGTAGCGTTCGAACTCACATTCATCGATGGCTCCGATGAACTCACCGATGGTAGCCGCTTCGACATGACGCTCCTGCAGACGTTCTGAAATGTTTTCACGTGACAGTTGTTCAACAGGGATGTTCAGTTTGTCGCCGACATAGCCCCACAGTGCACGGAGAGCCTCGTCGTAGAACTGGCTGGGTTTGTTCTCCTTCATCAACTTGGCAGCCTGCTTCAGTCGTTTCGTAGCCACCTTGTTGGCTTTCTTGCCACGTGACTTCACGACATCAGCATTCTCTATGGCCCTCTGACGGAATATGAGGAACAATGAGACGAAGACGATTAGCAGCGAGGCAAAGGCAATCCAGTAAGAAGAACTGCCGAAGAACAGGTCATCGTGAGAGTGCTGACGTACCTCACCGGTCTTGATGTGACGGATGTCCTTGGCCAGCGTTTCCACGTCTTCTTGACCGAACTGCTGCATGGCATTTTCACCACCCTCGCCTTTCGCAACATCCAGATGGAAGGCGTCAGAATTCAGGGTCTTGTAGGCTTTGTCCTGTGTGTCATAATAAGTGAATTCCACTGGTGGAATGTCGAACTGGCCGGGATGACGGGGCACAGCAAGATACTCGAATACGACATTACCTTCCAGACCATTGGCTGTCAGGCGCGTATTGTCTGTCCGCTTAGCATCATAGGTGTCGAAGTCAAGCGGGAATTTTATCACAGGCTCCTTGATCAGTTGCAGGTTGCCCACGCCACTGATGGTGACTTTCACCGTCAGGGGATCGTTCGACTTCAATTCTGTCTTGTCAATCTCTGCCTTCATGTTCAAACGGCCTACACCTCCGGAGAAGCCTGCAGGACGCTGAGGCAGGGGCTCCACCTCGATCTCGACGCCAGGGGCCTGTATCTGCTTCTTGACCTCCACATAGCCAGACCCGCCGTTGAAGAAAGCCTCAAAGGGGTCGATGTTGCGGTTCACCTGCATCACCACGCCATTGAACGTGATGGGCGGAATCTGCAGTTTGCCTGTCATCTGAGGGAACATCACATACTGGCTCCACGTGACCGTCTTGTAGTTGCGACCATTGAACTGCTCCACCACGAAACTCTTCTCGCGAGGCAGTGGTATCTCCTGGGTGTGAAAGCCTTTCAGGTCGGGCATCTTGCCTTCCAGTTCCGTCAGGCTCACCAACGTATAGACCTTGTAGGTCAGCAAAATGGACTCTTGTTCTACAACCTTCCGCTTGGATGCGCTGACCTTGATGAAGAGGTCGGAGCCGGAAATGGGTGAACCTGCCTGACGGGTTTCGGTTTGAGGGGATTGTCCTCCCCTATTACCGCCGCCGTTGTTTTGTGCCGTACCGCTCACCTGTATGGTCAGTGTGTTGGATGTGACAGCCTTGCCGTCCACATTGATGCTGGCGGCAGGAATGGTGAAGGTACCGTTCTTCGTAGCATTTAATATAAAGGTATAGGTCACCGACGATGTCTGTGACGTATGGCCATTGATGATGCTGAAACTCGATTGTGTGGATGTGCTTGGGCCCATAAGGACTTCAAACGCATCGGGAATCTGTCCTACATGGAAACCGCTGACATCCTGCGAGTTGACTGTATAGGTCAGTCGGAACTGCTGTCCTACGGCAACCTGCTGCGGCGCATTGCCTGTCAGCGTCTGCGCTACAGCCGACGCAATTAAAAAAGTTAAAAATGAAAATATGAAAACTATTCGCTTCATGATTTCTCCAACCTTTTTTGTATTTTTAAATTATTAAATAATTTCATTTTTACATTTTTCCTTACCAGTTCTTCTCGATACGGCGACGCTGAGGCTGCTGATGCTCGTTGACGCGCTTCTGTGTGTCCTTCTCGCGCTGCATGGCGGCCTTGAGCAACTGCTCGGCATTCTCCTTACTCATGGGAGGCTTCTGTTGCTGCTGGTCCTGCTGGTCCTGCTGCTGATCCTCCTCCTGTTGCTGCTCTTGTTGCTGTTCCTGCTGGTCTTGCTGATCCTGTTGGTCCTGATTGTTCTGACCGCCACCGCCATTACCATTCTTGTCTAACTGATGCTGGCAAACCACGAGGTTATAGCGTGCCTCGTCGTCGTTGGGGTTGTTGCGCAAGGCATCCTTGTATGCCTCGATGGCATTCTGAAAGTCGCGGGCACTCTGGTAGAGCACGCCCTTGTTGTGATAAGCCTTTGATTTGCGTAGCGCGTTGGTCTCCTGTTGGGCAGCGGCATCATAGTATCTGAGCATGGAGTCACGCTGTGCCTCAAGCGTTGTCCTCCAGTTTTCCGGAAACATAGCCGTTGCGAGGTTATAGTTGACGCGGGCATCAGTGCTATCGGCATTCAAGCCTTTGTAGTAGTCGATCAGCGCATCCTGTCGGTGATTGCTGCGGAACAGTCGGTTTCCATGACGGACCATCTTACGGGCCTTCATGTTCTGTGCATCAGCAGGGGCCGACATCATGATCAGCCCGCAAAGCAGCAGTATCGTTAGTCTGAGTGTTGTCATTTCTTGAATAGTTTGATGTTCTTAAACAACGTGTTCTTTCTTTCCAGCAGGCATACCTCCAGAATCAGTAGCAGAAGGGCAATGATGCCTACGGCCTGGAACTGCTCGTCAAAGTCGCTGTAGATGGTGGTCTCCTGCTTCTGCAGTCGATCCAGTTCGTTGTCCAGCAGACGCTGTGCGCCAGAGGTGTTGTCCACATGGATATATGCACCGCCGCCCGCCTGTGCCAGTTCCTTACACATCTCCTCGTTCAGTCGCGACATAACGGTCTCTCCACGATTGTCAATCATGAAGTTGCCTGTGTCGGGATCAGGTATGGGCGAGCCTTTCGTATCACCGAAGCCCAGCACATAGACGTTCATTCCCTTCTCCTTGGCTTCTTTGGCCGACTCTACTGCCCCACCCTCATGGTCTTCACCGTCAGTGATAACGATGATGGCCTTGCCTACATTCTCCTGCTGGGTGAAACTATACGAGGCCATGTCGATGGCAGCCTTGATATTGGTACCCTGATTGACCATCATTGACGGGTCGATGTTGTTGAGGAACATCTTGGCCGAGACATAGTCGCTGGTGATTGGCAACTGTACAAAGGCATCGCCGGCAAAGACAATCAGGCCGATCTTGTCGTCAGTGAAGTTGTCAACCAGGTTCTCCACCATCATCTTGGCACGGTCCAGACGGCTAGGTGTGACATCCTTGGCGCGCATCGAGTTACTGATGTCGATGCAGATGATGGTTTCTATGCCTTCACGCTTTTCCTCGCTAATGCGGTTGCCCATCTGCGGACGAGCCACCATCACTACGAGGAGGGCAATGGCTGCCTCCAGGAGCCAGAACTTGGCTCCAGGACGCCAACGTGAGACGTCGGGCATCAGTTCTTTCAACAGGTCGGGGTCGCCAAACTTGCGCAATTTCCTCCTCTGCCAGAAGTAGACGGCATAGCGGATAAGGGCAAGCACGATGACGATGGCCAGCAGCCACAGGTATTGCGGACTTTCGAATCTTATCATTTTTACGGTATCCTCCTAAAGATGGTTATTCTTAACAGCACCTCCAGCATCAGGGCTATCAAGGCAGCCAGTGCGAACTGCTGGTATGCCTCGTAGCGACGGCTATAGCGCTGCACGTCTATTTTCGATTTCTCCAGTTGGTCGATGGCGTGATAGATCTCACGCAGTTCATCCTCGTTCTTGGCCCGATAGAAATTACCGTTCGTCGTCTTGGCGATGCCCTTGAGGGTCTCAGTGTCTATTTCCACCGGTATCTGAACGTACTGTACATTGTTGCCTACCATCAGGGGATAGCGGGCGGTGCCGTTGGTGCCTACACCGATGGTATAGACGCGGATGCCCAGGCTCTGTGCAATTTCGGCTGCAGTCATCGGCGAGATGTCGCCTCGGTTGTTACTACCGTCGGTCAGCAGGATGATCACACGGCTCGCTGCCTGAGAATCCTTCAGGCGGCTCACGGCACTGGCAAGTCCCATGCCGATGGCCGTTCCGTCTTCAATGAGACCGCGGGCAGCAATGTCGGTACGCACATTCTGCAAGAGCGACAGCAATGACGCATGGTCAATCGTCATCGGACACTGTGTGAACGCCTCGCCGGCAAAGATGGTCAGGCCGATATTGTCGTTGGGACGGCCGGCAATGAATTCTGCCGCCACTTTCTTCGCTGCCTCGATACGGTTCGGTTCGAGATCCTCGGCTAGCATGGAGGTCGATACGTCCATGGCCAGCATGATGTCGATACCTTCAACCGTCTCGTTATTCCAGGAATTATGTGTCTGCGGACGGGCCAGCGCAATGACCAGCAGCGTAAATGCCAGCAGACGCAATAGCAGTTGCACGGGCATCAGCATCAGCCTCCAACTGTGTGGCGCACGCCTGAAGGCGTTGGTGTCGGCCATTCGGATGGTTGGCTCGCTCTTTTTGCGAAACATCACGTACCATATTATATATGGTATGATGAGTAGCAGCAGGAATAGATATTCTCGATTGGCAAATTCCATATTCTATTTGTTCTCCTTATAGTAAATCGTACACACTGTAGACAACGTACACAAAGAGCATCATACTGACCGCAAGCAGCAAGGCAATGGAAATCTTGAGCACTTTGCGGCTCTTCTGCGAGCGTTCTTCCTCCTTGGTCAGTAGAGGCTTCACCTGCTGTTCGGCCACAGGTGTCTCGATCTTTGTCTTGTTGATGAAATCGACGGCACTCACCAGGTTGGCGTCATTCTCGTTGATGAGCGTAGAATACTTGGCAAACTTCACGAGGTCGGCCGTCTGGAACAACTGACTGAGTTCGGCCAGCGACTGCTGATCGCCACTTGCCATCAGCCGTTCGATGATTTCACTACTGGTCATCTCCATGGCGCTGAAGCCATAGCGCTCCTCAATATATTTGCGTAGGGCGTCGGTCAGACGGGTGTAGTATTCCTTCGGGTCTTCGGCAGTCACCATACGCTCTGCCTTGATCTCCTCGATGGCCTTCATGGCTTTCTGGTGCGGCAGCAGACGCTTGACAATGCGGATGCGGGCGATGACTGGCTTGTTGTCGCGCAGACGCAGATAGAGGTAGTAGGCGATGGCTAGAAGCACCACCATGAGGATGCTCAGCCAGAACGACAGGCTCCATTCCTCCCACATGAAGGGATTGTCCTGCACGTCCTTCGGACCGAAATAGTTCTCATAGTTGGTGGTATCGACTTCCACGGTCAGCACCTTCAGTGCCAACTGGTTGGTCTGATAGTCTTGGTCGTTGACCTTGACGGTCATCGGTGGCAGGTAGTACAGGGTGTCTTCGAATGAGGTTATCACATAGCCGCGCTGACGACGCAACTGTCCGTTGTCGGTCTCTTCGTCAGGCATCTCGATAGCCCCCATGAACTCAACGCCCATAGGAAACGTCGCTTCCTGAGGGAACACCACATTGGCATCTTTGTCGGCCGTGGCTGCGACGGTGATCTGTACCTGCTGGCCTACGAGCATCTCTACAGCGCTCAAATTTGACTCTACTTTTACCTGAGCCATCGACTGCAAAGTGCAGGCAATCAGTATAATAACTATGAAATACTTCTTCATTTAACCACGTTGTTTAAACAATCCCATCAGGGCCTTCACGTAATCTTCGTCAGTAGCCACGCTGATGCTGTCCACGTTGCTCTTTGCGAAGGTTTCCCTTAAGTCTTCCTGGCGATTGAGCCAGTAGCGACGATAGGACTCACGCAACTTGCGGCTGCTGGTATCCACATACTGTTCGAAGCCCGTTTCTGCATCGACCACCTTCATCAGGCCCACATCGGGCAGGTCGCATGCACGCTTGTCATAGACCTGTATGGCCACGATGTCGTGCTTGCGGTTGGCGATGGTCAGTTGCTGCAGGAAATCCTGTCGCACGTAAAAGTCACTGAGCACAAAGGCCGTGCAGCGTCTCTTGCTCACACCCGTCAGGAACTCCACTGCCTGTCCGACATCGGTGCGCCGGCTGTCAGCATGGAAGTCGAGCATCTCGCGGATGATGTAGAGGATATGCTTGCGACCTTTCTTGGGAGGGATGTATTTCTCAATCTTGTCAGAGAAGAAGACAACACCAATCTTATCGTTGTTCTGGATGGCAGAGAAGGCCAGCGTGGCTGCTATCTCTGTGACCATGTCGCGCTTCATCTGCTTCCTCGTACCGAAGTCGAGCGAGCCGCTGACGTCGATGAGCAGCATGACGGTCAGTTCGCGTTCCTCCTCAAACACCTTGACGTAGGGCTTGTTAAAGCGGGCGGTCACGTTCCAGTCAATGTCGCGCACATCGTCACCATACTGGTATTCGCGCACCTCCGAGAAGGCCATACCCCTACCCTTGAAGGCTGAGTGGTACTGGCCTGCAAAGATGTTGGAACTAAGACCGCGCGTCTTAATTTCTATCTTCCTGACTTTCTTGATGATCTCTGATGTTTCCATAATCTAGTCATACTAGTTCTACTAGTCCTACTAGTTCTACTAGTCTTACTAGTCATACTAGTCATACTAGTCCTACTAGTTTAGGGCACCTCCACCTTGTTGATAATCTTACTGACGATTTCCTCGCTGGTCACGTTCGAGGCTTCTGCTTCGTAGGTCAGTCCGATACGGTGGCGGAGCACATCGTGTGCCACGGCACGCACATCCTCAGGCACCACGTAGCCGCGACGCTTGATGAAGGCATAGGCACGTGCAGCCTTGGCCAGGTTGATAGAGGCACGGGGTGAGCCACCGAACGAGATCAGGTCCTTCATCTCCTTCAGACCATAGCGGTCAGGATAGCGTGTGGCGAAGACGATGTCGGCAATGTACTGCTCGATCTTCTCGTCGATATAGACCTCGCGCACCACCTCACGGGCTTTCAGAATCTCCTCTGCAGTGGTAACGGGCGTCACCTTGGGCAGTCCGCCTCCAATGTTTTCGCGGATAATCTTCTTCTCCTCATCCAGCGAGGGATAGTCGATGACGACCTTCAGCATGAAACGGTCCACCTGTGCTTCCGGAAGCGGATAGGTGCCTTCCTGCTCGATGGGGTTCTGCGTAGCCATCACCAGGAAGGGCGTAGGCAGGTTGAAGGTCTCGCTGCCGATGGTTACCTGCTTCTCCTGCATGGCCTCCAGCAGTGCGCTCTGCACCTTGGCTGGGGCACGGTTGATCTCATCAGCCAGTACGAAGTTGGCAAATACGGGGCCTTTCTTCGTGAGGAAACGCTCGTCCTTCTGTGAATAGATCATCGTACCTGTCACGTCGGCAGGGAGAAGGTCCGGGGTGAACTGTATGCGACTGTACTGTGCGTCGATGAGTTGTGAAAGGGTCTTGATGGCCAGTGTCTTAGCCAGACCAGGAACACCTTCGAGCAAAATGTTACCATCACTGAGCAGACCAATAAGCAATGAGTCCACCAAATGTTTCTGACCGACAATCACGCGGTCCATGCCCGTCACCAGATTGGTGACAAAGGCGCTTTGTTGTTCAATCCGTATGTTGAGTTCGCGGATATCAATGTTTTCTGCCATAATATAAAATATGTGTGTTATTTATTCGTTACCTTTATTCGTTACCTTTATTCATTTCCTTCGCTTTTTTCTTGCTGACCAGTTTGGGAATCTTGATGATCTGTCCGGCAGTCAGCACATCGGAAGCCTTCATGCCGTTGTATGCCTCCACGTAGCACACCATGTCGGGTCCCAGGATTCGACGGCTCAGACGGGCAAGAGTCTCACCCTCCTTGGCCTCCACTTCACGGTCAAGACCAACGATGGCATAGTATCCCAATCGGATGCGCTGATCCATAGCGTCGTATTTCTGCCATTCTTGCTCGCCTGTCGCAGCCTTTGGCTCTACCGGTTTGGTCACTTCGGGTTGAGCAATCGTGTCTTTGTCAGCCACAGCAACTTCCTGATTAATGCTATCCGTAGCGGTTGCTTCTTCCGCTACAGGATTGTCGGTGACGGTAGCCTCTTCGGCAACGGTGGTCTCTTCGGCGGCGGTTGCCTCTGCCTTGTTCTGACCACCCAGCCAGTAGCCGGCACCAAACGACAGTCCGCATGCAAGCAAGGCCAGCAGGAGCCAAAGCAGTCCCTTGGACGACTTCTCCTGTTCTTCGACAGGCTCCGATACTAAGGGGGCAACAGGCTGAACCTTTTCTGAAATGACCTCCTCCTCGCTCTTCGGCTCGGCGAGAACTTCCTGAGGTTCCACTGGCTCAGAAACTTCCTCTTGTGGCTCTTCTGGCTCTTGGGGCTCTTCAGGCTCAGACACAACCTCTTGTGGCTCTTCTGGCTTTTGAGGTTCTTCTGGTTCTTGCGGTTCCTCAATCTCTTCTGGCTCAGACACAACCTCTTCTGGTTCTTGAGGCTCTTGTGGTTCTTCAGCAACAACCTCTTGAGTCTCTGTGGGAGTTTCTACTATTGGAGCCTCTGTCGTCTCTGTGTTCTCTGTCTCCTCTGTGCCCTCTGTGTCTTCTGTGTCCTCTGGCTCGTTGGGGAAGTCCACACCGTCGTTGAGCACTACGGTCTCAAAATGACTGAAGGGTTTGTTGACCAGTTCCTTCATCAAGGCATCAGGCGTGAACGTCAGTTTCTGATGACTCTCAATGAGCACACGTTCACCCGTATTGACGTTGACACTCTCGCGTGCATCTACACCTATCACCTTGAACGTGCCCAGGCCTTTGATCTTCAACTGACCGTCGGCATTGACACCTTCCTTTACTGTTTCTATGAAATCAGTGAGGAACTGCTGAGCCTCTTTCTTCGTGATGTCCCATTTGGAAGCCAGAATGGCTGCCAGGTCATCCATATATTTCTTTTCTGACTTTTCCATCACTCGTTACCTTTATTTTTAATTGAGTCTTTCCATCCTGGGTGGGGCTTGAAGGTAAGCACCAGTTTTGGTGGTACCAGCATCCGTTGGCCGGTATTGGGGTTGACCATCACTCGTTCCATTTTCTTTCTCAGTTCAAAGGTGCCGAAGTTCACCAACTGGATGTCGTTGCCCTCCATGAAGCATTCGCCCATGGCGGCAATCATCTCGTTGGTCATCTTCTGCACTTTCGTGGCTTTCAGTCCGGTTCGCTGAGCCAGTGCGCTGATAAACTCCTTGTTGTTCATTTCTTGAGCATTTATTTGTTTTTATATGATTTCTCCGTATATGTCAAACTCGTCGGCATCGGTGATATGCACGTCATAGAACTGTCCTACCGTCAACGGGCCTTCTGCCAGCGGGATGAGAACCTCGGGGTCAACCTCCGGCGAGCAGAATTCTGTGCGACCGATGTAATAGTCACCCTCCGTGCGGTCGATGATGACACGCAGGGTCTGTCCAATCTTGGCGGCTTCTATGTCGGCACTGATGTTCTGCTGTATGCGCATCAGTTTGTCCAGCCTCTTCTGCTTCACTTCCTCAGGCACATCGTCGTCATAGTGCTCGGCCGAATAGGTGCCCTCTTCCTCGCTGTAGGCAAAAGCGCCCATACGCTCGAATCGGGCCCACTTCACGAAATCAACAAGTTCATTGTAGTCCTCCTCCGTCTCGCCAGGGAATCCCACCATCAGCGTGGTGCGCAGGTGGATGCCAGGCACTTCTCGGCGCAGGCGCTCGATGAGTTCCATGGTCTCCTGCTTGGTGATATGCCGACGCATCTGTGTGAGCATGTGGTCACTGATGTGCTGCAGGGCGATGTCAAGATAGCGGCACACGTTGGGCTTTTCGCGCATCACCCTGAGCAGGTCCCAGGGGAAGTGGGTCGGATAGGCATAGTGCAACCTGATCCACTCCACGCCTTCTATGTCGGCCATCTGCTCTATCAACTGTGCTATGCGTTGCTCACCATAGAGGTCGATGCCGTAGTAGGTCAGTTCCTGTGCGATGACCTGAAACTCCTTCACGCCTTTGCCCGTCAACGCGCGCACCTCGTCGAGTATCTCTTCCATCGGCCGGCTCTGGTGACGGCCAGTAATCAGCGGTATGGCGCAGTAGGCGCAGTGGCGGTCGCAGCCCTCCGATATTTTGATGTAGGCATAGTGGCTGGGGGTGGTGAGCTTTCGCTCAAATGAGGAATGATGAATGATGAATGAGGAATGGGCTGTCGCCTCCGTCATTTCTTCATTTTTACATTTACATTTCTCATTTCTCATTGCTAATTTCTCATTTGCAATGTCAGAAAGCAGTTCCTTGTAGTTGAACTTCCCATACCATCCGTCTACCTCTGGAATCTCGGCCTCGAGGTCAGCCAGGTAGCGCTCTGAGAGGCATCCCATGACATAGATGCGCTCCACCAGTCCCTGCTGCTTGCGCTGTACGAATTCCAGGATGGTGTTAATGCTTTCCTCCTTAGCATCGGCGATGAAGCCGCAGGTGTTGATGACCACGATCTCACCCTCTGGCGAGTCGCTGTCGTGGGTCACATGGAAGCCGTGGGCCTCGAAGAGTCCCATCAGCGTCTCGCTGTCAACGAGATTCTTCGAGCATCCGAGCGAAATAAAGTCTATCGTCGGCTTATTCATGGCTGTGCGGTAGCAAATTTTTCACTATTCACTATTCACTTTTCCCTTTAAACAGCGAATCCACGAATTCCTTCCTGTCAAATAGTTGCAGGTCTTCCATGCCCTCGCCAAGTCCGATATACTTCACGGGCACCTTCAACTGGTCGCTGATGCCGATGACTACCCCACCCTTGGCTGTACCGTCCAGTTTGGTGATGGCCAGCGAGGTGATCTGCGTGACGGCAGCAAACTGCTTGGCCTGCTCGAAGGCGTTCTGACCGGTAGAGCCGTCCAATACCAGCATCACCTCGTCGGGAGCCTCGGGCAGCACCTTTTTCATCACGTCCTTGATCTTCTTCAACTCGTTCATCAGGCCCACCTTGTTGTGCAGACGGCCTGCCGTATCAATCAGCACCACGTCTACGCCGTTGGCTTTGGCACTTTGCAGGGTGTCGAAGGCCACGGATGCGGGATCGGCACCCATCTGCTGCTTCACCACGGGCACGCCAACGCGCTCGCCCCAGATGCACAACTGCTCCACGGCAGCGGCACGGAAGGTATCGGCAGCACCCAGACAGACCTTCTTGCCTGCCTGCTTGAACTGCCAGGCCAGTTTGCCGATCGTCGTAGTCTTGCCTACGCCGTTCACGCCTACGACGAGAATGACGTATGGCTTATGGTCTGCGGGCAGATCCCAGTCGGCGTTATCCTCTGAGTTGTTCTCTGCCAACAGGGCGGCAATCTCCTCGCGGAGGATGCCGTTCAATTCACTGGTGGAGACATACTTGTCGCGTGCTACGCGCTCTTCTATGCGCTCAATGATTTTCAGCGTGGTGTCCACACCAACATCGCTGGTAATCAGCACTTCCTCAAGGTTGTCCAGCACGTCATCGTCGACCTTCGACTTGCCTGCAATGGCACGAGCCAGTTTGTCGAACACGCTGGTCTTGGTCTTTTCCAAGCCTTTGTCCAGTGTCTCCTCTTTCTTCTTCTTACTAAAAAAATCAAACAATCCCATATTCGAATACGTATTTCAAACTGCAAAATTACAAAGATTTTCCGAAATACGTAGTGAGTAAAAGCATTTTTTACTTTTCGTTTTCACTTTTACCTTTTTTTAGTACATCTGCACGCCCCCAGATTACAATCGCAACCCATAGAACACACGCACGCGCCATTTCGTGTTTTGTACGGCGAGGCTCTCCTTATGGCCGATGTTGGTGAAGTTGAATACCATCGACATGCCCTTCGAGAGTTTCCAGGACGTAAAGCATTGTCGCCTCGTCGTGCAGCGGCAGCGCAAGCAGAAGGGCGAGCAACTAGACCTCTTCGACGGCGAGTACACATACCGTTGTATATTGACCAACGACTGGGACATGACAGACGAGGAGATCATACTTCTGCTCATTGTCTCGTAAATGTTATGAGGCGACACGGATTGCTGTCTCATGCCGTCTCGGTTAAACATTACGAGGCTGTAGATATTTGAACGTTCATAATCGTATTTCTTTCCCTTTTTGTTACAGAATAAATAGATTAACAACCAAGCATAGCTGCTGGCGTTATCCCCAAGGTGACACAAAGCAAACGGGCTATTTTCAGCGTAGGCTCAGCCCTGCCAGAAACATAGTCACTGATTCTAGAAGGACTGACTCCAATCTCTATGGCCAACTGCTTCTGGCTCATATTCTTCTCGTCCAAGGAAAGCTGTATCAACTGGGCTACGGTAGGTTTACCTATGGGATAGTGTTCTTTCTCATAGTCAATGACAACATCCGACATCATTGTCAACTCCACGGCATTACGGTCGTTGGCAGGCGTGTTGTCATCCACCATCGGCAACAGTTCCTCTATTCGTGCCAATGCGAATTCATATTGTTCTTTCGTAATCTTTGCCATATCTGTACCTCCTATATTATATCGTTGAAACATCTATCTTATCATATTCACTATGAGTACCCACAAATCGGATGAAAAAATGCCCGATTGTGAACTTTACAACCACAACTAGTCGATATTTGTTGCCCCTAATGTCAAAGACATAATGTTGATTTTCAACGTAGTCTGTTGTAGGGAAGTCAGCCTTTATATCCGACAGGTTCTTCCACTCTGCCTTTTCTGCGATGTTATACCATCGTTCAAGTGCAGCCTGAGCGTCTCCATGTCCTTCTGAACTATAGAACTCAACTAATCGTCTATGTGATACTATCCTCATATTGGGTGCAAATTTACGAAATAGTTTTGAAATTCAAAAGAATATCGCTATTTTTTTCTGATTTTTAGGATTTTTCTTTCGATTTTCTTTGTTATCTTGTGATTATTGATTATCTTTGCAGCGCAATAGTGCAGAACAGATGATGATACTCTTCTGAGCGAAGAGCGAGTTTGTGGAAGACCT
>CADCCB010000035.1 GCA_902799905.1 uncultured Prevotellaceae bacterium | reverse complement strand
GGGAAAAAGAAATAGCAAATATATACAAAATTGTACAAAAAGGAAAGAAAATCATCGCTAAGTGAAAAATATTTCCCGAATTTCTTTGGAGATTCGGGAATTTTATTTATCTTTGCTCCCGCTTACAGAATGATGGTAGTCCATCCGGCAGGGCGCACGTCAGACGCTCAGCATTATTGGCCGGGCATTTTTTTTGCCATTCAGAGTAGTTACTCGTAACATACCTCTACGGCTGCCATTCCGAGAATCGAACTGCCCTTCGGGTGAGTCATCATTCTGTAAGCAACGGGATGTGCAGCCGTTTCTCTGTCACCGCGCCGGGGCGGTTCTCCGGCTTGCTTACAGAATGATGCAATATGCAACAGACAATCAATGTTGGGCAGGTTCAGCCCTCAATTCTTTCCATGGTTGAAAGAATTGTAAAGAACTTGAGAGCGAAGTTTGACCAGAAGGTCGAGGAAAGCAGGTTCTGTCAGGTGATTGGTGTCACCCCGCAGTTTTTCTCCTTGCAGGGACTGGCTGCTGTGGTTGGAGGCCCGCCTGCGTGAGACCTACGAAGAGGAGATGGAAGAGAGCGTAGTCCTGGAACTGGAGCGGAAGCAACTGGTGAATGCGCTGGCTGAGAATTTCGGAAAGTTCAAGGCCTTGCATGAAAAGAAGGAAGAATTGCGCCGTGGTATAAGGAATAATATTGATAGACTGGAGACAGAATACAAAGGAAAGGAGGTGACGAATGGATGAGTATAAGGAAACGGTACTGAATGTCTATTTCAAGGACCGCAAGGACAACGGGCGCTTTTCGTCGCAGGACATCTGTGACAACCTGCGTGATACGGTAAGCCTCACTCCCGACGAGGTGACGAAGTACATGATGGGTCGGGGCTATGTCCTGGAACGTCAGGATGATCGTCTGGTGTGGGTGAAGATGTAGTTTTTTTTATCTATTGCATGTTATTTGGGGGACGGTGGCCAGTGATGGTCGCCGTCTCTGTATTTTCATAGTTTCGTACGTGTTGCTATCTTTGCAGAAAAAGAAAAGAAAGATGGCAACTCTCGTAAGTCAACCCCCGTTCCTCAATTTCTCGTCGATGATCGATGACATCGTTTTCAGTACCAACGATGAAAACGGTGTGCTCGTGCTGGAACTTGTCTGTGGAGGAGTTACTCAGACCATCATGGAAGAGACATTGTACTCATCGGTGGACGGCAGCGTAGTGGTGGGCGACTTGGCTTCGCTGGTGGAGCCATATGCCAGGAAATATCTGTCGGTGTGGATGAATTGCAGTTTCAGGGATAGTAGCGGTACTGCCAGCATTACACAGGTGGTCATCCTCTTTGGTATGGTGGATGTTGGTACCACTGCAGCAGACTTTGTGGCGAATCATTTCCTGAGTACCCTTGACGGGGAGAAAATGACAGCCCTTGGGCGTGCTGAGCGCATCCATGCCTATAACGTGTCGGCAGTGACAGTGCGGGCAGACGTTCTTCTGGCCAATGGACAGTATAACACACTGTCTGCAGAACTTACCAGTGCGGACCATGAGGGCAGCGTCTATCATTTTGATGTGTCGCCCGACAATGTGATATCACTCATAGGCCTGATCGGTGGCCGGTTGCTGGGCTATACGGTGGAAGCCGGCAGCCGTCGTCAGGACTTCCGTATGGTGGAAGACCTGGTGCCTCCCGCTCCGTCGCTACTGTTCATCAACAGTTTCGGATATGAGGAGTTCCTTCATTGTGTGGGTACGCACAAAAAGGACTCGAAGTATGACCGCAAACAGGCCCGCATAGGCGGACGCCTGAGGAACTACCGCGTGACGGAAGACAGGCAACTGCATGCTAACACTGGCTGGCTCAACGAGGCCATGGCCGACTGGGCTGATGAACTGTTCCGCTCTGAGTCGGTGTTCCTGTGGGTGAATGGCGTCGTAGGCCGTGAAGTGGTGTTGAGTGATTCGAAGAGTGAGATTACCAACGATGATGACAACATGCCGGCATTCGAGTTCACCTATACCTACTCGCAGCGCATACATAATGTGATGCAGTCTGGGCGGGTGGCCAGGATATTCGACAACACGTTTGACAGAACATTCAACTGATATGAGCCAGAAGGTAAAGAAAGCCATCCACTTGAAGGAAGCGCAACTGTTCCTCGATGAGTGTAAGCGTACCCGCGAAAAGGTGTGGGTCGTGGCACTCGACGCGGAAGGAGTGATACACCGTTATGACGGTTGGCTGGTGCAGAGTAGTTACTGGCGTGCAGGAACGCACGACTTCTACAACCCAGTAAGCAGACAGATCCGCAAGGTGAGAGACATATTGATATTTGAGATTAATGGACATCCTGTATATATATGATGAAGGAACAGTATTTTTTCGAGATACAGAAGACTTGTAATATCGCTTCTGAGGCCGTGACCGTTGGCAGCATCTTCAGTAGTCCGGAGAAAGAGGACATCATGGAGATAGAGGCCGATGATGGTAATACTTACGAGGTGGTTGCGTGGGGAACAAATAACCAGTTGCCATACGAATTGAAGGAGAGGGTGGAGAAGAATTCTGTCCTGAGCCAGGACAAATTCTTCAACGTGCTCACTTGCTATGGCAGGGGTCTGGAGTATATGGACATGGCCACTCAGGGGGAAAAGAATCCTTTGCCGTCAAAGGAGGTGAATGTTAGGACTTTCTTCATGCGTAACAACATGAAGCGCTTCTTTGCGGAGCAGGTGACAGACCTGAAGTACTATTTCTTCTGTGTCAGTGTGGTCATCCTGAGCAATGATCGTCAGAAGATCGCGCGCGTAGTGCACAAGGATGCCTGCCATGTCCGTTTCCAGAAACCCGACGACATGGGCAGGATCAAGAATATCTTCTTTGCAGACTGGAAGGATAACGACAATCCGGAGAATGTGGAGGTCGTTCCCCTGCTGGACGAATACGACCCCCTGGGTGACCTGATGGCCCGTACTGACAAGGAGAAAGATCCGCTGGGTATGTTCAAGGTGATGCCTGGCAGGTATAAGAAATTTGCCATTGTCTGCCGTATGCCGACAGTGGGCAGCAGCATCTATCCGATACCGTACTGGAGTGCCACGCTGCGTGACGGCTGGTATGATATCTATGGACTGCTGACTGCTGCCAAGAAGGCGAAAATCAAAAACGGCCAGAATATTCGCTACCATGTGGAGATCAATACGGGCTTCTGGGAAAGCCGTGCCCGTGAGAAGGGAATCTCGATGAACGATCCGGAGTTTGTGACAATGAAAACGGAGTTCATTACACAGTTGAAGGAGTACCTGGGCGGTTCTGAGAACTCAGACAAATTGATATGGTCGGAGTTCGATGCGCTGATGGACGGCAAGGAACGCCACAATATCAAGATCAACGTGGTGGACACGTCGAAGGCTGGCAACGAGTATAACGACGATGTGGCCGAGGCTGCAAATGTGCTGGCCTATTCGGACAACGTGCATCCTAACCTGGCAGGTGCTACGCCCGGCAAGAGCCAGATGAACAATTCGGGCTCTGACAAACGTGAGTTGTTCACCATGAAACAGGCTCTGGAGACTATGCCGCACGACATGATGATGACCGTGCATAATACCATCATCTACTATAACGAATGGCAGGAAAAGGTCTATCCGGACGTGCCGATGATTCTGCTGACCACGCTGGATAAGAATACTGATGCGAAGGAAGTGACAACTAATAACGGAGGAAAAGGAGATGGATCTGAAGACGGAAATAACTAAGACTGTATTTGAGACTTATGTCCCTGCAGCCAAGATGCCGGACAGGAATACGAGCGTATTCGATCGTCTGGAGGCCTCTTTTCAGACTGCGTACTTTATGATGGTACGTACGATTGTATCGCCAGAATGTGAGGCCGCTATTGACAGTAATGCCAACCTCAAGCGGCTGGTAATACCCTTGGTGTGTATCGATGGATTTATTCGTACTTGCCGAACCCTTGACCTGGTACTGACAGCCACCGGCTTCGGTATCGTATCTACTGAGAGTACGGCACCTGCCTCGAAGAGTCGCGTCGATGCGCTCATCGAGGAACTGAGCCTTCAGGAACTGGACCTGATAGATGAATTGATCCAGGAACTGATAAAGATTGACGGCTGGGGACTGACTGACCAGGCAAAGGGGCGTGTGCCGACTTTCTTATATCGTCCGCAGCAGTTGAAATCGCTGTGTGGTATTGTGCTGACTACGCAGACATGGCAGTTCGCCATGGGCTGTGCCGTGACAGCCAGCGCATTGCTTAGTAATGAGATCAGTGAAGAATACATGGACGAACTTCTGGAAAAGTTGCGTACTGGCGGTACCAATAACGCTGACAACATCGTCATTGACAAGTGCCTGCGCTTCATGGCAGACTTCATCTCGAACTATGAGCAGACAAAGGGATGCCCAAACGAGGTGATGTTGCGCCAGATAGTACATCAACTGGAGTCCTACCGTGACAGTTATCCTACCTACTGCAATTCAAGACTATATGCCAAACGACATGCCGAAAGATACCAGAACAAGAAAGAAGATCCCACATTCTTCTTTATGTAGGGAGATGGCCTTCACCATTCCATCAGGATGGGAGGAACTGACGCCGGAGCAGTTGCGCTTCGTGATACGCATGATATGGCTGTATAGCGGGGACGGCACGGGAGATGCGTGGAAGGATGGGGTGCTGGCCGCGGTACTGGTGAAGTTCTGCAACATAGAAATCCAAAAGTTGACAGATAGTGGATGGATGTGCCGTGAGAGGAAAAGCGGTGATTGCTTTATCCTGGACACGGAACTGCTGCCCTCGATGATGGAAAAGGTTGCATGGACTGTTGATACGGACAACCTGACCGTCAGGATTGACAGGGTAGGGGAGTACCAGGCTGTAGATTTCCTGCTTCAGGAACTTCCATTCGGTGAATACCTCAAGGCAGAGAACTACTTCCAGTCATACTTGATTGGAAGGGAAGAGAAAAGCCTGATAGGGCTTGCCAGGATTCTTTACCGTATTCCGGATGATGCGTCTGTGCCGGAATTACGCGATTGGATGCTGCTTGCCACCTTCCTGTGGTTCAACGCTGTCAAGCAGGAATTAGGCAGGCAGTTCCCCAGATTCCTGAAACTGTCAGGTGAGCAGGGCGAGGCTGTCACGAGGCAGTCTCTGATAGAGAGTATGAGGGCTCAGATCCGTCTGCTGACGAAAGGAGATGTGACCAAGGAACAGTATGTGAGGGATAATGTAGATACATGGACTGCGCTGGCTGAACTGGATGCTTTGGCCAAGGAGGCAGAGGAAATAAAGCAAAAGTATGGAAAGAACTAGTTTTGATGCCATCCGTTACTTTGAGGATATGACTCAGAGCAACAAGTTGGCACAGGAGCAAGGTTTCCTGCCGGTGGTTATCTCAAACACCGACAACCTGGAGGGACTGATGGAAGAGTATCGTGACCACGACCGGTTCGTGGCCATCGCTGACACCAGCAGCGGTAACCTTGCATCTCCGGACGGTGCCTATGGGTTCCAGAAACGCAGGGCCTTCACTGTGTTCATCTTGTCGGCCTACGAATACGGGAACATGTCCGCACGTCAGGAAGAACTGGAATTGTGCCGGATGCTGTTCCATCAGTTCGTCAGTAAAATCATACACGACAAATATGAATATGAGGAAAAGCAGATGTTCTTCGATACACACGCCATCCCAAATCAGGAGATAGGCCGATACTACCTTTCCGGCATGACAGGCCTGCATTTTACACTCTACACCTGGGAACCCATAGATTTGGAATATGAGGCGGATCAATGGTGCTAACATGCCCGAGACCGAAGAGGAACTTCGGAAGTGGGAAGAGGAGTGGAGTGACATGATGGTGACGATATGGACGGAGAATATCATGCGTCTGGGTATTGTGGACACCGGGAACCTGATGCGTTCGCTGACAGGCCGCGTGATGGCTACCGCTGACCAGAAGGAGATGGTTCATGAGTTTGCCCTGTATGGTATCTATGTGGCGCGTGGTACCGGACGAGGTTATACTCCAGGTAATCCTGGAGACCTTCCTTTCCTGTCACAGTCGTACCGCGTTGAGCACGGCTTGAACAAGCCCAGGAAGGTTGGCCCTGCATGGGGCGGCCGTGTGGCTGGCGGTAAGCCTCTCAGCAAGAAGCGAAACTGGTTCCTGAAGAAATACCTGCGCTCCATGTATGTGCTGGCAGAGACGGAGCGTAACGTCTATGGGGAGATGTTCATGGGTAATCTCTCAAACGTGCTCGATGCCATTCTCGGAGGAGGGACCGACGGAAGCCTGAAGGATCGCAACGGGAAGGATATAAGTCACGTGCTGGCAAACTTCTGATTGTGTATTTTCATACCCATAATCTTCTTCCTAACTTTGCATAAAAACAAGCAACATGGCACAGAATACCGAATATATGAGACAGTGGTTCGAAGGGATCCGTGATGAGCGGGTGACCCATGCGAACACGGCTACCCGTATCGGTACGGCTTTCCTCATGCTGCTACAGTATATCCTGGATCCTGACACGCCTTTCATCCGTAAGGACCAGGAAGACCAAACCAACTATCTCCTGCGCCTTGTCGCCGGGGCCGTCATCGGTGAGACAGGACAAATCCGGCTCAACCCTGACGGCTCCATTTCCTGCTCACGAATTAATGTGCTGGGCAGCGCAGTCTTCAACGAACTGGTGTTCAATCATCAGAATGTGTTGGAGGGCGACACATACTTTACGGACAGGGGCATCATCGACGATGTGGAATATCTGGGCAGTGGTCAGTACCGGCTGACCATGCGCAAGATGTATGACAATGATCAGGTGACATTTCATGCCTATGATGTGCTACGCTGCTCAATGAACAACCTCGATATCGCCCGCACTTACAAGACATCTTGGATGCGAGTGGATTCGGTGGATCTGACAGCGAACACCTTGGACGTGACGCTGTATGACAACGAGGATGTGCCAGGTGGTGTGAACTATGCTCCGGAACCTGCTGCAAGACTGATACGCTGGGGTAATCAGGCAGACCGTGATCGACAGCAGGTGTTCTTCATCAGCAGCGAAGACGGACGGTTCCTGTTCCTGCAGGGCGTCACTCAGCCTGTCGTGAATGACACGAACTATTCTGCTTTCATAGGCTTGCCTCCAGACCTCGAATGCCTGAGGAACCTTCCAATCAACAGGCGCCAGCCTTATATCTACGCACGAGGCCTGATAGTCCAGGATGTCATCAGGATAGATTACCAAGGCAATCCTGAATACACGGCCCGTGATAGGGGCTCGTGGCAGGCAGATGTACAGTATATCCATGGCTACGACGAGACTGCTCAGGGATTCTTCACAGACCGCGTTTGGTGGGGTGGCTGTCTGTGGCAGGCTGCCGTTGCGCTTCCCACCATTGGCAGGGAGCCACGGTACAACAATGCCGACTGGGTGTGCCTGTTGGGTGGTATGAATATGTCGATGGATATCATATCGACGGCTGGCGATTCCTTCCCTGCAGGGAAACCATGGCAGACAACGCTCGTTGCTTCACTATGGAATGCGGAGATGCTGATTACGGAAGCGGAAATTGGTCGCAATAAAATTACCTGGCAGCGTATCAGCGATGACGTGCAGGGTGATATCGCGTGGAATATCCAGCATGCCACCGGCACACAGGGGTTGGAACTTCAACTGGACTCCACAGTTGACTATCCGGGCGTATGGGAGCCAGGTTCGAAGGTGAGTTTCCAGTGCGACATCCTTCTGGATGGATATAACGAACCATTTAGTACACAATATTCAATTCTGATGTAAGATATGAAGTTAAAGAAAAATCAAGGCCACGTCGTCTACTCTCCTCTGAGTGCCATCTTCCAAGTACTGGAGATGGGTGGCTCTGCCATGCAGAAATACGATGCCACGACAAGTTCGTTCATACCGAACAGGCAGGCAACGCCTTTCGTGCTGCAGCCGTCGCTGATCCTCAGCGATCCTGATGGCATCGTGAACACGGCTGATTATGTTGCTCAGATGAACAGTGTGGTTTGGACGTTGACTGTGACAAGCGGAAATGCAACGTCAACACTTCCTGCTACAACGCCAGGTGATGTCACACACTATGTTGTTGATAACGTGACCAAACGACTCACGCTCTACTACAATGTGCAGCCTCAGGAGGTATTGCATATCCGGTTCTACGGCAAATATACCGATACAAGACGCGGAGAGGTCCTGGAGTTCGTATGGGAAAGAGACTTCGGCTGTGAGGCACAGACTGACATGAACGTGACACTGGATACAGGACGTTGGAAGGGTAATGTGCGACTGTTGCCAATGAAGCACTGGGGACAGTTCGGTATTCATGTGCAACTGAAAAACGGAAGAGACGACATTCCTGATGCACGTTGCTCCTATCAATGGCAGTGGTGGAATGAATCTTCACACTCCTGGAGTGAAGACTTCAGCGAACAGGCGTGGCTGGTAAGCGGTGAGCAGACAAAAGAGATCATCGTGGACCAAGACTTTATTCAGGAGGTAGTCTTGAGGGTGAAGGCCATCGCATTCGGGAATAATGCGACAACGAAGTACTGGACCACTAAACTGCGTCGTTGGTATGGCCAGTTTGACTACGACGTGGAGTTCCTGCGTGGCAAATATGTCTTCCATGACTCAAACACGATTGCCTTGGAGGCGTGGGTGGCCAACGCCAAGGGCATAATCAGCAACCCGTGCAGGTTTTTCGATCTGGAACTGTTCTTTGCCATCGGTGCCAACGGCTATGAGAGCATCGGTTACGGCACTGAGGCGACAGTCACCAGGAGTGATCTTCAAGACGGCCAGCCAAAGGCAGGCATCCTGTGCCGTGAGTTGAGCGCCTATCGTGCTCTGGCTTTGGACAACGGAAAGTTGCTTTGTATGGACGATGGAACGCCAATATTTGCACAGTTTCCAACAAAATCAAGAGAGACAACATGAGCAAGTTAAAGTATTACATCATTAGTGCCGATGATGCCCACAGGTTGGGTGTGACGGGCTACCGCGAGGGTAACGAGTCAGATGGATATCTGGTGCACTCAGGCGATTTCGCTTGCGCAACCGAGGACTTCATGGATCGCGCCCTTCCAGTGACAGAGAATGAAGCAGTTGAATTCGTAAAATCACTCAAGCAATGAACAACATATCGAAAATCAAAACCCTGTACGCCTATGAAGACGGCGACACCATCACACCGAGAATGGGTGTGCAGATAGCAACGGGCCATGGCCTGCAGCAGTTCTACAACGCAGAAACGCATGACGTGACGAATACGGATTTCGGCACTTATCACGCCACGCTGTTCCCTCAGCCCTACAGTAGCAGGGCTGGCTCTGTAGTGGTTCCTGCAGCCGGTGGCCAGTGGTATTTCAATAACATTGCAGACAATGCCGGCATTCTCGACTCCGGAGGTGCTATCAAGGCTGCTTTCCAGGATCGGTTCGAGGTGACAACAGTAGTCATGAACGGCAAGACGTTCCCTGCCCTTACCATCAAGGCAAATCTCGTGAACAGCACCAACCTCATATCCACCGATATCTATATCTACTATGTGGGGCAGTATGGTGGCAAACAGTTCACTTGCGAGCAGTGCATACCCGTTCAGAGTGTGGTTGGTGATGCCTATCAACTTATGGTGTCTGTAACTGGTGCAAACGGTCTGGGTGACGAGGTCCTGTCTGATGACAATGACTATATTCTCTACACAGCCTCCCTGCAGATGATGTCAACGGGAACCAGCATTAATGCAGCCGTCATCACCTTCGAGCATTTTGAGAATGGAGCCTGGACTACTGTTGCAAACAATGCTGGCATCATCGAGATCAACAGTGCGAACAAGACAATGAAACTCTACGAGGCTGCCGTGAATGGTTCGGAATTGTTCAGGGTAAAGGCCCAATATAACGGCAACACCTGGTACCAGTTGCTGAATCCGACAGATGAGCACGATCCCTATTATATTGTTGACGGCTGCTCGATAGACGGTGATACAGTAAAGAATACTGACACTGTAACCTTTAGCCCGAAGGTATACAAGCGCCATTACGGCATGAATGAGGAGGACGAGGATGTCACCGTCAGTGAGGGGTGGGCGTTTACATATAGTCTGGTGGCACAGAAAACAGGTACAGTCATCACGGGCTTCGATCAGACGGGCATCACCTACGAACGCCTGGTTGCAAGCGGAGGCATCGCTACCCGTATACAGGCAAGTAAACAGTAGCCATGAAAGTAATAAAAGTAAAGACCCTGATACCTGCTCCGGAAGATGCCGTGAGATACTATATCACCTCGACCGTGATGTCTATCGCGGCTGACGAGAACGGCGTGCCCGTCAATCCTAACGAGTCCATTACGGTGACGGAATGGAAAAAAGTGGGAAAGGATGGGGCCGTCGTTTCGTCCGACATGGTATTGAAACTCTACACGGTCTTGAACGGGACCAAAACATATTTCGGTCAGGTAAACTGTGCTCCTTACTTTAACTTCAGTTCTTCCGTCGCACAGGGAAAGGACAGTATACTGGCAGAACTCCTGGATGGTACAAACAACATTGTAGACTCCCTGAGTATTCCGGTGAACAAGCAGGGCGAAAGTGCTGTGGAATACGAACTGGTTCCCAGCGAGTCTATACTTCATGCTGACTATTCTGGTTCGGTGCAGACAGGAGATGTGACAGTTAAAGTGTATAGATCGGTCGGAGGTAGCAGGTCAGAAATGACAGTCGGAAACTCAGTAGCAGCGGACGGGCAGTACTACTGGTTGCAATACAGAAGAGATGGTGGACAATGGTATAACACTCCGACATCTTTTGTTGCCGCTTTTGCCGTAAGGGCTACAGTTGGTATACTCGAAATAAGATTAGTCTGCAATAATACCTATGCTACAGGATCACCAACGGTACTGAAGGAGTGTCCGGGTCTGAGAGTAGTGAAGGACGGCAGTCCGGGAGGAACCGGGAATACAGGCCCCATGATGTACCCTGCGGGTATTTGGGATCCGAGCGTGAGGTACGAAAGTAATAATGTGCTGACTCCCTACGTTGTCTGGAACAACTCTTATTGGTATTTAAAGCAGCCGACTTCCTTAAACGAGGAGCCGACAGCAAACAGTACCGCATGGGGGCTGTGTGACAACCTGAGAGTTGTCTTTATCGAGGCGCTGTTTGCTGCGTTCGGAAAACTAGGCTCTGCCATCTTCAGCGGAGACTGGATGATTTCGCAGCATGGCAAGATAGACGGTGTTGCATCGACGGCCTATCAGTCATTCGTGGCCAGTGATCCAGAAGGTACTGTCCAGGGACATTTTAGGCCGAACCTCGCTCTTGACCTGCTACTGGGTAAGGGGTTCCTGAATGATGCTGTAGTCAGAGGTGTCCTTAAAGTGATGGCACTGTACACAATAGTAGGATCAATAAAAACAGTCAATGGCGTAGAGATGATAGACCTGGACACGAATCCGGGGAACTCCTATGTGCTGCCTGGAAATACGACAGTGTACCTGCCTGCTCCGGCTCCGTATGAAGGACTGTCGCTGACTATACTGTTTTCTGCAGGTTCAGTACTGGCTTATGATGGTGGCATCTATATGGCTTATTATACAGGCACTACACAGGTGACACAGAACGGGATGAGTTTCAAGGCCGCTCACTCAGTAGAAGGATTGAGCGTACTGACTATTCAATCGATAATGGCCTATGGGCCTAACAGCGGGACAAACTGGGTCGTTGTAGGACAACGAGGCATACTTGGCATCCGGGACCAAATAAACGGGACGGACAGGTACCAGGTCCTTCCTGATGGCAGATTACTAACTTGATAACTTTTAATCAGAAAAGATATGGATAAACAATTAATGAGGAATTTGGAAAACCTGAATGTAGGTGCAAACACTTACCTTGTAGGTTATGACACGCTGGCAGGAAAGACCGGTCTTGTAGCCGTGTCGCAAGTAAACGGTAACCTTCCTTGGTTTGGCCGTAAGTGGGCGAAAGGAAACGCTTCTCCAGTAGGTTCACCTGTAGGCGATTTTGACCTCGGACAGGTGCTGGCAAAACAGTTGGGACTTGGAGGCTATCTCGTACAGAATGACCACACTCGCAGGAAACTGTCTGCAGCAAACCATAATCTCCTGGATAATGGTGGCGCTGCCGACCTGACAGGTGCCGCTGGCCACTACCAGTGGGGCTGGAACGTACCGATGTACTACCAGGTGTATGAAGATGACACCTATGTCTACGAGACAATTTCGCTGGGCGGGCCTCGTAAGGGTTTCTGGAACTACTACATCCCCGTTGGCTCCCGTTCTTGTGCTGGTTATGCAACGATGGACCGCACAAACAGCAAACTTGTGAGTTATGTTAACGATGCCGTCCAATACCGTGGAGGTAACAACGACGCATCTTTGGACGCTACATATAAGTCTCAGTTGTGCAAGCCTGCTACGAATATGGACATTAGTTCATTCCGCACGGCAGCACGTAAGAACGGGACTCTGTGGTTCGCCAACGAGCGAGTCATGCAGTATGTAACTGCCATGTTAAAGCGTATTATCTTCGGCAACCGTAACATTCAGGCATCATTCAATGCCACGCTTGATGCAAACGGTCTTCGTCAGGGCGGTACCGGACAGGGTGTCGACATGCCAACGGACTGGAGTGGCAATTTCAATTATTATCCGTACATCACTCTGGATGTGGGAATCTCCCAGGGTGACTTCACAGGCCTGATCAATACGACCATTACAGAGAATGGTGCCCAGAAGGCTATCGGAAACATTCCGTCTTTCTATGGTCTGAAGAATGACTATAAGTATCTCGTTTGTATGAGCGAGAACATGCTGCTGCAGAGTAATGCCGACAAGTCTCAGACGCTCTTCGTGGCTGACGATATTGATGGCTCTAACATGAATCTTGGCAGCGTGGCAGGCCTGACTCAGATTGCCAAGGGACCCGTTGCTGCGTCTGCAGGCTGGCAGTACGCAAAGGACTATGTCCTGAAGAACCTTGCGTTTTTCCCAGGCGAAGAACTCGGCGGCAGCGCCAGTACGTTCTACTGCGACGGTTACTACAATCCTGCCGCTACAAGCGGTTTGCGTGGTGCCGGATTGCTCGGCACTGCGAGCTATGGTGACTGTGCTGGCTCGTTGTACCTCAGTGGCCGCAATGCGGTCTCGGCTGCCGATGCGCTCTGGGGCGCGTTCCTCTGCGAATGGGCAGAGGCGTTCACGACGAAACCATTCTGGGCCGTGGAAGACTAAGTGGATCAAGGTGGCGCAGTAGGCGCGGAGCGCAAAGCACACCGGCGCGACAGCGCCCCCGCCCGGAAAGGGCGGCCGACACCGCGGTAGCGGTCGGCATTTTTCTTTCTGTGATTAAATAATTATTAAATTAGTGATTAAATTTCGCTCTTTGACTTGCTGATACAAAATAAATGTGTACCTTTGCACTCGCTTTCCGAAGCGAAAGCCGGTAGAACTCCCACAGCGCGGTTTGCGTGGTGCCAAATTGCTCGGCAATGCGAACAATGGTGACAATGCTGGCTCGTTGTACCTCAATGGCAACAATGCGGTCTCGAATGCCAATGCGAACTGGGGCGCGTTCCTCAACAAGACCTGAAACCTGTATAAGAGAGTGAGCCGGACCCAAAGGTCGAACATATCATAGATGGCAGCGAGCCTCGTAGCCCTGATGGTGAGCGGCATACCTGTCGGGAGGTATTTGCAGACTCCCACAAGAACACACAGACCCCGCCAAGATCCCGCCAAGACACCTTATTCAGTAACCGCAAAGAACCCGTTATGCGTCGAATACGCGACAACCGGGAGAACGAGTCGATTGACAATGCCTATAAGGCATACGACAACTACTCCGACCAAAAGCATTCTCGCGATTACGTTCAGGCCTACGATGCCGACCTGCAGCACAACCTAGAAGGAATCGTGCAGCAGATAAAGGATGAATCATGGATACCTAAGGGATACACCCGCAAGGTTATCTATGAGAGGAAAAGGCGAGTTCTGGCGAAAGCGCCTATCGAAGACCATGTTCTGGAGAGTGCTTCCATATTGCCATACGAGAAAGCCATCTATGACTACTCAACATGGAGAGCGCCAGCCGTGAAGCCTAACATGGGCACACACGGGCTTTTCCGTTTCCTGCGCAATGAGTTATACGCAAACACGCAGGAAGAGATGGCTTATTATGTCCCCATCGATGCACACCATTACTTCCCATTGATGGATCATTCCATCCTGAAGGCAGAACTTTCAAGGCTGATGAAGCCTGGCAAGTTGCTCACCTTCTGCTACAAGGTCGTAGACAGTTATGTCCAGGGCGTACCTTTGGGTATTAAGGTGGCACAGTTGTTCGGGCAGGTGTACCTGGCACGGTTCGACCGCCTTGCCATGAGGTTCTTTGATATCGGTGAAGATCCTGAGAAATTGGCATATTGGACTCAGAGGTATGTGACAGACCGCATCTGTACTGCCTCACAGTCTGACTACAAAGAACTATGCCAGGGACCAGGCTATCTGTCACGCAAATTCCAGAATTACGTTGAGGAGGGCGTGACACACTATTTCCGTTTTGTCGACAACATCATATTTATCCATGCCGACAAAACAGCACTGCACATCATTCTCGAACTGGCCATCATGCATCTGTCCCGCGATTGGCACGTAACAGTCAACAAGGACTATAATGTACGCCCTGTTTGGACGGGGATACGCTTGTGCGGAAATGTATTTTTCCATGAAAAAGTAGAAACGAACAAGCGTAACAAACAAGAGTTGGCAAAGAGGGTGACCAGACTGAGAAAGAAAGGATACAGTGAAGAACAGATACGAATAAAACTGGCTTCCCGCTTCGGATATGTGAAACACGCAAACAGTATACATTTATTCAAGACATTAGGTATGGAAAAATCTTTAGGAAAAATCATCAAGAACCGCCGTGTCAGACCTCCCTTTCCTGGGATGACCGGCAGTCAAAAGGTAAAATTCTCCTCAATTGTTAATTTAAGTGAAAACGGGGGGGGGGTAAAATTAAAATTTTACTTATGGACTACAAGGTCATGGACTCAAAGATCGACAAAAACACTGTCATGGTGCAGGTCGAAAACTCAGAAGGTAGCCAGCAGATGGTAGAGAAGAGTTCGCCCAACAAGGCCCTGGCCATCCGTTTCAAGCGAATACTCAGGACCACGGAGGTAGGCGGAGACGAGATCTACACTTTCGAGAAAAAGAAAGACGAAGAGGGCAACCCGACATTGGATGATGCGGAGTTCTATAGTTTTACAGGTTCGAAGATCCTGATTGACCAGGCTCTGAATGATTTTACGATTGAAGACCTTCCATGTCCTACTGTCGTTCAGCAGTACAGGGGCAAGAACGGTCAGACATTCGTAAAATTCACATAATATGAACAGACACGTTTACAAGGAGCGCCGTACATATCAGAGATATGATGAAGCGCACATTATCGGTTACCTCAACGAGGAAGTGTTAAACAACTACCAGCCCGCCAGCGAACCGAATGCCGGAGAGGGAGCAAATGAGCCAGAACCATGGTCAGAGGCATACGCCTACACCGGTAGCGAGGCAGATGGTGGCACTGTCATGGCCTGTGATAAGCAGGATGATTCCGGGGAATTGGCCAACGCCATTATACGCACACGTTACACAGAAAGCCAGGAACTGGCCATCCAGCGTCATGCGATCAATGGTGAATACGAGGAAGCACCTCAGGAGTACGAACAGTACAACTCCTGGTGTCAGTATGCCGTACAGACGGCGAAAGACTGGATAGCGGCAAAAGCAGCACAGTAAAACATCAGCGAAGCCTCAGAGTCAACTCAGGGGCTTCGCTTGTATTTTCATACCTTTCATTTTGTTTCTATCTTTGTGCATCAATTAATTCAAGGGAATATGAAGCAGAATACGAAAGATTGGATGCAGCACACATCAGCAATGGCTCTTATTGCCTCTGCTATTGCTATGGGCTTTCTGTGTTTCATTACGACACAAGAAATAGGAACGGGACCGCTGACCTACATCGGAGAGGCTTTGTCTGCAGCACTGTTACTGTTTGGGGTAACTAACTATTTCGCCAACAAGGTAACTGAGTTCAAGGATGAAATCAGAAAGGAACTTCAAACAATAAGAAAGGAGGAAATGGATCATGGACAAGAATGATATCGTAGTTGCGCTGGGTACTTGCCACCGCAAACGTGAACCAGGCAAGCAGAGTCCTGACGGCAGGCTGAAGGAATGTGTCTATGGGCGTGAGATAGCATCAGAGGTAGCCGCTATGCTTCAGGAACTGGGATACAAATGCGTCATAGACTACCTGCCGCTCGATCTTCCGAAGCAGATGCAGTCGCCAAGTACGAAACAGGAGCGTCAGAACGAGTTGGCCATGCGTGTGAACTATGTCAACGAACTGTGCAGGCAGAACGGTGCAAAGAATGTGATTTACGTAAGCATTCACGTGGATGCCAGCGGTAGCGACGGCAAATGGCATGATCCTAACGGCTGGAGCGTCCGTGTTTCTCCTAAGGCATCAAGGCAAAGTAAAATGCTGGCCGAATGCCTCTTTGACGCTGCCAAGCAACACGGCCTGAGAGTAAGGCTCCCGAATGAAAAGCAGAAATACTGGGAACAGTCACTGAAAGTCCTGAACGAAACGAACTGTCCCGCTGTGCTGACAGAGAACCTGTTCCAGGACAATATCAATGATGTGGCCCTGCTGCTGAGCGACGAGGGCCGTCACATCATCGAGAGAATTCATGTAGAAGGAATCATCAGATACATTGAGAGTTTATGAAAAGTATAAAGTTATTTATTTGGGCCGTATTGGCCACAATAACGGCCATTATTGCATTAGTCTCAGTCGGGGCCAAGGCCATAAAGGTCGGGGAACTGGAAGACGATATCAACCGTCTGAGTGTAGAACTGTCGCAAGCGCAGATCCCACTGCAGCGTGACACCATCCGTGACTCCATTGAGGTGGTATCACAAGTGGTGGTCGAAGTGGTGCCTAAGGAAATGAAAGAGGCTCTGGCGGCTGACCAGAAACTAATCAGTGAACTGGAACTGAAAGTGAAGCAGTTGGAGTCCCTGCAGACAACAGTGGTAGAAACAAGCGACACGGTACCCGCCCATCACGAGCCGGATGATAGTCTGTATTATTACAGCGACGAGTGGGCTGACTTGCAACTGTCGCTGAAGGACACAACATTTTATTATAATATACGTGACTCTCTGAGTACCATGGTGTATCGAGAGTACCGTCACCACTTCCTTTGGTGGAGGTGGGGCACGAAGGGATACCGACTTAAAATCGTTAACTTCAACCCGCATTCTCGAGTAACATATAACAAATATATAAAGGCTGGAAAATAGGATTTCCAGCCCTTTTTTGTGCATCAAATGTTAAAAATACGGGGGTAGTGTAAAATTTTACACTAAACATTTGGTTAATACGAAAATTTACACTATCTTTGCATTGTCAAACATAAAGAGTTACAAATTATGGTAAAAGAAATCACAGAACAAGAAAACGACCTCATCGAGGCGATTAGGAACTACAAGAGTTCTTATCACAACAAAAGCAAGGAATTAAGGCGTTACGCTACAATCCTATTCGACGAAATGATTAACGATTAACAAGCAAGCCCCGCCACAAGAGCGGGCGGGGCTTCTTAAAAAAAACAGAAGATATGGCAACAACAATCTCAGAACCGCAGACAAAGCGGATGACAATGTATCAACAGATGGACGATATTTTCGACGCCATCACTTGGGGCGACCTCGCACGTACATACTTCGACAAGTCGGCCTCGTGGTTCTACAACAAAATGAAGGGTATCGATGGCAACGGAAAGCCAACTGAGTTCAACCTTCAGGAACGTATACAACTCAAAGGCGCACTCTGTGATCTGGCTGACCGCATACGCAGAGCCGCAGACACTATAGAGATTTAGGCGAGGGTGTAACTCCCCTGTTGACAAAAGCCGCCCGTCGCCTACGGGCGCAATCTATCACAAGCCCCGGTGTCGCAGGGCATCGGGGCATTTAACAAAAGGCAGAGTTATGATTTACTTCTTACCTCCAGAGTTCGGAATATTCATGCTTGTCATCATCGTAGGATGGTTGATTGCTGCAGGAATCAGGTCTTTGAACGAAAAGACCTATCCCAAACTGGATCCTGTTGTTCTCGACAATACGGTAAGCCCAAGCGGCAAATGTCACGTTGACAAATCAGGGTATTATGCAGGTATGGGGAAATATGTGGCAGAGGTGGTCTGTCCGGAACTGGATTCAAGGTGGACGGTTGTGGCAGACTGCAAGGAGGAACTGGAGGAAAAGATAAAGAAGGAGTTCTGCAGCCTCGAAGAGAGGATAAGGGACAAGATAAACAAGAGAGCCATGAAACGGCCGGAGTATTTTCGTATCAAATGACAAAGCGGTATTTTTGCAAATAAAAAAATACCGCTTTTATTATGGCTACGAAGGAACAGGTCTTCAAGGCAAGCATCCTTATAAATTCAGAGCAGGCAATAAATAACATTGCCAAGTTGAAGCAGCAGATTGCAGACGTAAGGGAACGTGGAGCAAAGGCTTTTGCGGAAGGAAGGCTGGACGTATGGAAGGCCGCGAACAAGGAGGCAGAGGCTCTGACCAGGAAACTGGACAAGCAGCAGAAACTGGCGCATGGATTCTCTGAGACAATCAAGAACCTGAGTACCGCAAAATCAAAGGAACTCCAGGAATTAATAAAACAGATAAACAAAGAACTGGACTCTCCACTCATCAAGAAAGGCAGTGAAGAGTGGAAAGCCTATGTGGCTGTACTGAAAGAGGCTAAGACGGAACTCGCGAAGATGAAGGATGCTACTCAGGAGAACAGATCTGCCTGGAGTAAATTCTTCAAGTTCCTGAATGAGAGTTGGGGTGGCCTGGCCATCCTCTTCCAAAGCATTACCGGCATTTCCCAAACTATTCGCAAATCCGTTCAGGAGTATGCGGATATGGAGGAAGAAATGGCTAATACTCGAAAATACACTGGCATGACTGAAGAGCAGGTGCGTGATTTGAACGAGGCCTTCAAGGAAATGGACACACGCACCAGCCGTGAGCAACTGAACCAGTTGGCCGGTGCAGCGGGTCGCCTGGGATTACAGTCAAAAGAAGATATCATGGACTTTGTGCAAGCAGCCGACATGATAGGTGTGGCGTTGGGTGATGATCTTGGCGATGGTGCTGTTGACAAGATAGGTAAACTTGCTATGGCATTTGGCGAAGATGACAAGATGGGACTTAAAGGTGCCATGCTTGCTACAGGTTCTGCCCTGAACGAGTTAGCACAAAACTCTTCCGCTCAGGCCGGTTATCTTGTGGAGTTTACTGCCCGTGTCGCTGGGTTTGGAAAACAGTTGGGTCTTACCCAGGCACAAATCATGGGATTCGGCACCGTAATGGACGAAAACTTGCTCAAGGATGAAATGGCTGCAACTGCTTTTGGGAATATGCTCACGAAGATGCAAACCAATACACAGGTATTTGCCCAGATTGCAGGAAAAAGTATCGAAGACTTTACAAAACTTCTCAGAGAAGATGCCAATGGTGCCATACTTGCCGTGGCTGACAGCCTGAAGCGCCAGGATCCAACAACGATGATGAAGATGTTGGACTCCATGGGACTTGACGGCAGCCGTGCTGTCGGTGTTCTTTCTACGTTGGCAGACAAGATTGACGATGTCCGCAAACATCAACAAAGGGCAACTGAAGCATATGCTGAAGGTACCAGTGTAATCAATGAGTACGGGACGATGAATAACACTGTTCAGGCAAGAATTGACAAGTGCAAGAAGGCATTCCAGGAAATGACAATTGAACTTGGAGAAAGACTGCTGCCTGTTGTGAAATACACGATAAGTTCTGGATCCCTCTTAGTGAAGGGACTGTCCGTGTTAATGAAGTTCATATACGACTTCAAGACAGCAATTATAACACTGACTGCTTCAATTGTGTTATGGAACATACAGACAATAGCAAGTGTTACTTGGCATAAAGCCCTTAAACCTGCTATAGATGCTGTCACATCAAGTGTAAAACAGTTCTATAAGGTATTGGCAACTAATCCTTATGCTGCCGCTGCTGCTGCAGCAGCCGTCCTTGTTGCCATTATATATGATTTAGCAAAAGCAAGCAATGAGGCATCAAAGGCCCAGAACGTTTTAAACGATATTGAGAACGAATCAAAGAAAAATGCCGTAGACGAGACGGCTGAAATGGAGCAGTTGATAAGACAACTTGACTTATCAAACATCTCAACTGACAAGCGTAGGGAACTGTTGGAGGAAATCAACGGTCGCTTGATGAAAGAGCATCTGGGAAACCTGACAGAAGAGGATATAAAAACAGGAAAGGCAAAGGATACACTCGAATTGTATAATAAGGCTCTCCAAAATAGAATCAAGAATGAGTTGAAGATGGAGAGGCTCAAAGAGGCAATGAAGAAAAAGGAGGATGCTGAGAATGGAGAAGTCGAATGGACTTGGATGGATACATTCAACTATATCATGTTTGGTAGCCAGGAACAGCATGAGTATATCCGGAATGATGAAGGTGGATTTGACGTAAAAATTTCAAATAGACAAACCAGGATTCAGGAGAGGGTTATCAAAGAGCAGCAAGAAATCATCGACGCCATACAGGCTGAATTGGATGATGACTACGTTAAGGATTACATTCATGAGCGTCTTGCAGAACAGGGAAAAGCCCTAAGAGAAATAGAGGGTAATATTGGAAGTGGCAGCAATAAAAACCAATATGACACGAAAGGATATTGGGAGGAGGAAATCAAGGAGCGGAAAAGGAAACTCAAGGAACTTCGCGAAGACGCTAATTCAACTGCTTCTGCCATAGAAGATGCGGAGAAGGCGGTAAAAGAGGCTCAAGGAAAACTTGATTCTTTAAATGGGACAAGCGGTTCCAGGAAAGAAGAAAAGGAAGCGGACAAGCGCGAAAAGGAAAGACAAAGAAAACTGAAAGAACGTGCCGATGAAGCAAAGGCTACCTATCAGGAGGAACTGGCATGTGAGATGCTTTCGTACAGGCAAGGCCTTACTTCGTACACAGACTACATGGAGAAGCGCCATAGCCTGACACAGGACTACTATGACAAGTTGAAAAGCATCTATGGGGAGAACTCCAAGGAATACAAGAAGGCCTTACTTCAGCAGGAGAGGGACGAACAGGAATACAACCAGTGGCAGAACAAGCAGAAGGACAATAAACTTCTGCAGGAGAAATATGTCAGGGAGCACAACATCAGGATGGAGTACGCCCGTAAGGGTATTAAAGACGAGGACTCTTTGAACGAATCGCTTTTCGAGAGTGACATTGCCTATCTGAAACAAAAGCAGAACCTCTATCAAAATGGCTCGAAAGAATGGATTGAAATAGAGCAACAAATCCAGCAGAAAGAACGTCAGCACCAATTTGAACTGGAGCAGAGTTGGATGCAGCGACTTTCTAAGTACAGGGAGGAAGCCGGCATGATGGACTATAAGCGTATGATGGAGGTTGAGATGAAAGGTGCAGAGTCTTTCTATGGCGCACTCCTTACAACGGGACAGATGACAAAGGAGGAGCACGATGCCATCATCGAGCACATCAAGATGAAGTATGAAGAACTGGCCGCCAGTCAGAATGAGGATAACAGCATCAAGAAAAAGGCAGGCAAAGCACTTGATATAGCCAAGAAGAAGGCAGGTGCAGAATCAGTCTCTGCAGGGAACGATGCAGCCTCCGGCATATTCTCCGTTAGTCAGGCTGTCAGTCAGCAGAAGATGATCAATGAACAACTGAAGGCCCTCTATGGGGAGGACTACGAGAATAACCGTGAGTACCAGGAGGCTAAGCGACAGTTGGATGCTGAGACGATGCAGACCATTGTGGCAGGGGCACAGGCCGCATATAGCACCATCAACTCACTTATGTCTGCAGCCAGCAACTACGCCCAGGCCTGCAGTGATCTGGAAGTGGCAAAGATTACCGCTAACTACGACAAGCAGATAGCAGCAGCAGGCAACAACACAAAGAAAAAGGAGCAGCTGGAGAAAGAGAGGGATAAGGAGATTGCAAAAGCCAAATCTCAGGCCAACAAGAAGGCTATGGTTATAGAATTGGCTCAGGCTACGGCATCGACCGCACTTGCTGCGATCAACGCCTATTCTTCTGCTGCAGCAATTCCTGTCGTGGGTCCTACGCTCGCACCTATTGCCGCTGGCCTTGCTCTTGCTGCAGGTGCCCTGCAGATTGCTACCATTAAGAAGCAGCATGAAGCAGAGGAGGCAGGCTACTATGAAGGTGGCTTCACAGGTGGCCGCCAGTATAGAAAGGAGGCTGGTGTGGTTCATGAAGGCGAGTTCGTCGCCAATCATCAGGCAGTAAACAATCCTGATCTGATGCCTGTGCTTAGCCTGATAGACCAGGCGCAGCGTAACAATCGTGTTGGATCGCTTAGGGCTGAAGATGTGACCAATGTTATGGGAGGCCCTGCCGCGGCTGCTGTTGTTGCCCCGGTGGTTAATATAAATAACGACAATGAGGAACTTAGAGAAGTACTGGAGGCAAGCGGTACTGCAACCTATTTGCTGTTAGACAGACTTAAGGATCCTATAGAAGCGAATGTTGTGCTGACAGGCTCAAACGGCCTGAATGCCCAGCAAAAGAGATTGAATAACATGTTAAAGAATAAATAGGTATGGCAGTACAGTTATTCCTGGATGAAAAAGAAGTGATCATCGACGACGCACAAGAAATAAGGATCACAAAGGAAAATCCATATTTCACCCTGTCAGACTCTTACACGCTGGATGTTGCAATACCACTTGACATCGTCCAGAACAGGAATGTCTTTGGCAGTATCCAACGTAAGAATGTATCCAAGTCTTATCGGGAGTTCACAAGCAGGCTGATGTGCAATAATTCTGTAATCATGGAGGGCACGGCTCATATCGTACAGTCCACAGAACAGCAGGTGAAGGTGCAAATAGCCAGTGGCGTATCTGCATTAAAAATGTCAAGCGAACAAGAGGGTCTGTATATTGACAGGATTGTAAACGAGAAGGAGGGTTATAACTTATTGGTTCATTCTTTCGGTTCGTACAACAGTATGGATTATGGCAACATCGTAGGCGATAACCACCTTGGATATGGGGTAATTATGCTCGACAGTACGAATGACGCAGTTGTTAACTTAGGTGCGTCAGATATATTGATTGGCCGTGGTTTTCCATATATCAGCGACTGTCCGAGGCTTATTGATATTGCATCGTTAGTAGCAAGCAAGATAGGTTACACTCTGGATCTTTCCTATTTGCCGGAGGCTTGCCGTTGTATTTATATTGTTACGCCGGTTCAGGGGAACCTTGGGAAGAAACTTCCCCACTGGACTGTCAAGGAGTTCTTTAAGGAGTTCCAGAATTTCTTTGGATGCACTTTCACAAAAACGGGGAATAAGTCGCTCAAACTTGTTCCTATAAGTGCCTTTGCCAATAATCCGACCACAGAGATTGAACCGAGAGAAGAGTATCAGGTTGATTATTCGGAAGAGGATGAAGCGGAAGGCGTGATGAACAAGAACGTCGAGTTCGATATGGACTCTGGAGGTCTGGATATTATAGATGACGAAATTCTAGATCAAGCCCAGAGTACGGTGAGATATCCAAATGCCGGAGCAATGGAAAATGCCTTCCGTTCCGATAACCAGGAAACAAGGATGCACAAGATCTACGAGGTGAACGGAGAGAAATATGTGGGATGGAATACAGGAGAAGACCAGTACGAACTGAGAAGAATAGCACCTTTTAATCCGCTCAAAAGATATGCAGATGCCGACAGTGTAAAACTGAAGATATCGCCGGCCTTAATGGAAGAGGATGTGGAATGTACAATAGCATATGTCTATGACTTCTGGGCTGGAGCAATGGACACACTGAAATTCAGCGTTCACATGCCTTCTATCGAGAACCCATTTGGATTGAGTAATTTCTTCGCCCCATCTTCTGGTAAAAGCGAGACACCGACACTCCAGGAACTGGTGGAGGGAACGAAGTCTATTATAGACGAATCTGACAAGTCTGACACAATGAGGGTTGTGTTTGTAGATGGCAGGAAAGAGAATATAAAGGCAGTAAATGACCGAGGATCCAGATTGGTGACATTCCCTATACATCTGTCATTTACGGACTATGGCTATAAGCAGCAGTTGACGAACAACAGGAAAAAGTGGAGTTTCTCGTTGAACGAGTTGTCTGGTTATGAGTTTTACCTTGGTCAACTCCACAAGAAAACTTTTATGTGTTCTCATAAGGTGAAGCACATGTTCAGGTTCCTGTCTGACACTATACCAGACCCGACAAATATATTTGTTGTGCAAGGTAAGCACTTTGCTTGTGAGAAGATAGAAGCAAGTATAATAGACGGAGAATTGGAACGCCTTATGACAGGCTATTTCTGGGAATTAATCGAATCCTAGGACATAATTCAGAGTACACCTTTATAGGAGAGAATAAGAGGATTTGCCTCTTTGATGTCCAAAGGCGTGTAGGTATTCGTGATGAGCAGGGAGGAATGTCGAGCCTGATCCCTTACGCTGATGGGGTCAGTGTTCGAGCGCAGCATGTTCGTGATGCCTGTGTCTTTCAGACTGTAGAACTTATATTCTGCAGGGAGTTTAAGATCCTTGCGAACATGATGGTTCCAGTAGTCACGGAACTGCTTGGAGTCACGCCATTCTTCACTTGGCTTGCATTTGTCCCCAAAGAGATAGTAGTGACCGGGATTGTCGAAAACCTTCAGGTCGATCATCAACCTTACAATATGGTCAGGCAAAGTCACTACGGCATTTTGCCGGTTCTTTGTTTGGTTATCGTAAAGCAGGAGTGTCTTTTTCTCTATCTGGAAGTCCCGGATCCTGAGCAACGACATCTCATGGGGGCGAACGAACATATAATGTAAGATGTAACATGCCAGGAGGAAGTGCCTGTTGTTCTTTTCCAGGTATTCTCGAATGGCAATCAGATGGCCATCGGGAATAACGGTTCGGTTTTTCCCTTGCCTTCGCTTAATCCTCTCGAGCCCTTCAGTAGGGTCATCATGAATATATCGCCTGGTCTTCATCCATTTAAAAAAGGAATGAAGCCATGATAAATAGTTGTTATAGGTAAGAGGCGCATTGTTTCTCTCTATCAGGAGGTAGTCCATGAACTGGGAGATAACATATTCGTCTATCTGGTATGGGTAGTAGATGCTAAACTTTTCTATTCCTTCCCATCTCTCAAGAATGCCAAGTCTCGAGAGGTAGTCACGCATGGTCTCTTCGCGGAAGGAAGAGTCGTTATATAGTTTCGTGACATATTGCCTGTATAGTGTGCAGACCTCTTTCCAGGAAGTAAACTGTGCTCCTGCCTTTAACTCTACCCATGGGTTCCAACCCCTAACTAGTTTCTGGGTCAGTTCTTCGACGAGTGATCGAGCATAGGAATTCCTGGCTCTCACACTTTTCAAGTGATCGAGCATGATCTTCTTTCTACGCAAGCGCCCAGTTGCAGGGTCAAAGGCATAGAAGTCTACGTAGTTTTCCTTGCCTTTGTGGTATGCCGGAGGAGTCCATAATTTCGTTTTATTTACTCCGCTTCCTGAATTTAAACTAAAAATTTTTTTATCCATTGCCCTAAATTTTTAGCGCGATGGATGATGAGATTTTACCGCCAAGTGTTTTGATCGCGTCCGAGTTGCGTCCGACCCTTGACTGGCGACCAAAGGAAAAACCGCCTGTTTATGGCGGTTTTCAGAGATTTTGGTCGGGATGAGGCGACTCGAACGCCCGACCCCTACGTCCCGAACGTAGTGCGCTACCAACTGCGCTACATCCCGATTTTTTTCTGTGCTATTATGGTGCAGCCCATAATCGCAGCCGGTTTTTGATGAAACCGGCTGCAAAGGTACAACATTTTCTGATATTCCACAAGTTTTTTCTTGAAAAATTTGCGAGTGTAACGAAAAAGCGTGGTCTTGGCCTGAATACCTTTCTTGCGTTCAAAGCAGTTCTGGCAGTTGGTACAGTTTGGTGCCGTTGGAGCCTTTGATGAGAATGAGGTGTCCCTCTGGTCGTGCTTTCTGAATCTCGGCCTTGACCTCTTCCACGTCCTTGAACTTACGGAAGTTGCAGCGTGTCTTGCCGAACTCCTCGCCCACCAGCCAAACATTCTCCAAACTTGAGGCGGCCAGCAGGTCGACAGTCTTCTGGTGCTCCTCTTCGCTGACCTCTCCCAGTTCGCGCATGTCACCCAGTATGGCCATCTTCGTCTCGCCTTGTAGGACCTCCACCATCTGGAAGTTCTCCAGGGCAGCCGCCATGCTCGACGGGTTGGCGTTATAGGCATCGACGATGAGGCGGTTGTGGCCTGTATTGACCAGTTGCGAGCGGTTGTTCGTGGGCACGTAGTTCTCCAGGGCGTGGCATATCTGCTTGCGGTCTACGCCGAAGTTGATGCCGACGGCGATGGCTGCCAGCAGGTTGTCAATGTTGTAGGCACCTATCAGGTTCGTCTGTACCTTGTGCCACTTCTGCGAGGCTCCCGTCTCCTCCAGTTCGGACAGCGGCTTGCGCCAGCGGAATTTCAGCAGCGGGTCGCAGGCGATGACCTCGCCCGAGATGCACGAGTACTGCTTCTCTGGGTCGGTGGAGTAGGGGGTGCACCACATCTCGTCGGTGAGCATGTCCACCAGGTAATCGTTGTCGGCATTGATGAATACCAAGCCATCCTCGCGTCCTCGCAGGAAGTCGTAGAGTTCACCCTTGGTCTTCACCACCCCCTCGAACGAGCCAAAGCCCTGCAGGTGGGCGCGTCCCACATTGGTGATCAGTCCGCATGTAGGTTCTGCCGTCTCCACCAGTGTCTTGATGTCGCCGGGATGACTGGCTCCCATCTCGATGATGGCTATCTCATGCTCCTTGGTCAGGCGGAAGAGGGTCTTGGGTACGCCTACGTCGTTGTTGAAGTTGCCCTCAGTGGCCAGCACGTTGTATTTCTCGGAGAGCACGGCCTTGATGAGTTCCTTCGTAGTGGTCTTGCCGTTGGTGCCGGTGATGCCGATGACGGGGATGTTGAACTGGCGGCGGTGCTCGCGTGCCAGGTCCTTGTAGGTCTGCAACGTGTCGGAGACCTTGATAATCGGATTGTAATGGAGGGTGGCAGCCAATTCTTCACTCTTCGCTTTTACTTCTTCGCTTTCTTCATCGATAATGGCGTAGGCGCAGCCCTTTTCCACAGCCTGAAGAGCATACAGATTGCCATTGAACTTTTCGCCTTTCAAAGCGAGGAAAATGCTCCCTTCGGGGCAGTCGCGCGAGTCCGTCGTGATGCACGGATGTTGCTGGTACAGTTTGTATAGTTCCTTGATGTCCATAGTCGTAGTCACTTTTCTGAGTGCAAAAGTATGAATTATTTTCCAAATAGCCAAGAATGCGTCGAAGAATATGCTGATGATTTCGGAGTGCCTGTCGTCAAAGAAGGCAGGAAATACCACTTTTGTGCAGTTTTTTCCGTTTTGTTGCTGATAATTGGAAATAAATGGCTAAATTTGCAGGCAAAAGAAAGTGAAGATGCAATATACGCTGAATATCAAGGGACGACTGATGGACTTGAGTGAGCCGGTGGTGATGGGCATACTGAATGCCACGCCAGACTCGTTCTTTGCAGGCAGCAGGCGGCAGACGGAACATGAGATAGCCGAACGGGCGAACGAGATAGTGGCGCAGGGTGGCGGGATCATCGACGTGGGTGCTTATTCGACGAGGCCAGGTGCCACGGAGGTGCCGGAGCAGGAGGAGATGGCCCGGATGAGGGCGGCACTTGCCGTGGTGCGTCGTGAGCAGCCGGAGGCAGCCGTGAGCATCGACACGTTCAGGCCGGATGTGGCGCGGATGGCGGTGGAGGAATTTGGTGCCGATATCGTCAACGACGTCAGCGAGGGCGAGGCACCGCTGATGTTCCGCATGGTGGCACGTTTAGGCGTACCTTATATATTAATGTCTGTACAGCCCACACTCCGTGAGACGCTGCTGGCCTTTGCCCAGAAGGTGCAGATGCTGCGCGACCTGGGACAGAAGGACATCATACTGGATCCTGGCTTCGGCTTCGGCAAGACGCTGGAGCAGAACTACGAGATGATGAACCAGTTGGAGCGCCTTCATGTGATGGATCTGCCCGTGCTGGTGGGCATCTCGCGCAAGTCGATGATATACCGCCTGCTGGACATGTCGCCTGCAGAGGCTCTTAACGGTACGACGGCTCTGAACACCGTTGCCCTGATGAAGGGGGCGAGCATCCTGAGGGTGCACGATGTGAGGGAGGCTGTGGAGTGCGTGAAAATAGTCAATATGATGAACGACCGACCATGATAGAGTTTGGACTGAAAGACTTCATCGACATCCTGCTCGTGGCAGTGATGTTGTACTATATCTACAGGGTGATGCATGAGTCACGCTCGATGAACGTGTTTGTGGGCATCATCATCTTCATCGTCTTCTGGGTCTTTGTGTCGCAGGTGCTGGAGATGCGACTGCTGGGCTCCATCCTCGACAAACTGGTGTCGGTGGGTTTCATCGCCATCATCGTTATTTTCCAGGAAGACATACGCAAGTTCCTCTATGATCTGGGAGCCCATCGCCGCGTGCGCACCCTGGCTAAGTTCTTCTCGCTCCATCGTTCGGAGAATAGTGACGATGCTGCCCAGAAGGACGTCATCATGCCCATTGTGATGGCAGCCATGTCGATGTCGAAGGGCAGGGTGGGGGCACTCATCGTCATCGAACGCAACGTGCCCCTCGACGACATCGTGAATACGGGCGAGGTCATCGATGCGGCTATCAGTCAACGTCTGATAGAGAATATCTTCTTCAAGAATTCTCCACTCCACGACGGTGCTGTGGTTATCAGCAAACGTCGCATCAAGTCTGCCGGATGCATATTGCCCGTGAGCCACGATCTGGACATACCTAAGGAACTCGGCTTGCGCCATCGTGCTGCCTTGGGCATGTCGCAGGAGAGTGATGCACTTTGCATCGTTGTGTCGGAGGAGACGGGTGGCATCTCGATAGCCCGAAACGGCAGTTTCAACCTTCGTCTTTCAGCGGAAGAACTGGAGGCAACATTGACGGAACTGCTACAAGAATCATAGGAAAAGAGACGAAAAAGGGGCCAAAAAAGGTCCTAAATAGCAAAAAGATGGCCAAAAACTTGGCTATTTGGCGAAAAGGTTGTACCTTTGCAGCCGCATTTCGTGTGCGCTATGCCCGAACTATGCACTAATGTATAACAATTTAAACAATTTAAAATCAAAAAACAGTATGATTATTGTACCGGTAAAAGAAGGCGAGAACATCGAAAAGGCCCTCAAGAAGTTTAAGAGAAAGTTTGAAAAGACAGGTGTGGTGAAGGAACTGCGTCGTCGTCAACAATTCGACAAACCTTCTGTCTTGAAGCGCCTGAAGATGGAGCATGCCGTTTACGTACAGCAACTCCGTACAGCCGAGGAAAACTAAAAAAGTACTAAAGTACTCGGAATTATTTGGTAGTTTCGAAAATTTTCCGTAAATTCGTTGCCGAATAGAACAATTCCAGTGAGCAACGCCCATGATTGACCAGTTTCTGAGTTATCTGCGCTACGAGAGAAACCGCAGCGAACTGACGATAGAACGGTACGGAAAGAGCCTCCGGCTGTTTCAGGCCTTCTTCGAAGAACAGTGCGAGGGACAGACATGGGAGACGGTTGACGCCGACATCATCCGAGCGTGGATGGAATCGCTGATGGACAAGGGCTACAAGGCTGCTGCCGTCAATGCGGATTTGGCCGCCATCCGTTCTTTCTATAAGTTTGCACTTGCCAGAAAACTGGTTGAGAAGGATCCTGCATATTGCGTGCAGGGGCCCAAGAAGCAGAAACCGCTGCCTCAGTTTGTGAAGGAGAGCGAGATGGATAAACTCCTCGACGAGACAGAATGGGGTGAAGAATATAAAGATGTACGTGCGCGTACCATTATTATATTACTCTATGAAGCGGGACTGCGACGAAGCGAACTGACTGGACTGAACGATCAGGATGTAGACCTGGAAGCCTGTCAACTGAAGGTGACCGGTAAGCGTAACAAACAACGCATCATCCCCTTCGCAGAGGAACTCAGGGACCAGTTGCAGAAGTATATCGCACTACGCGATGAGACTATCGAAAGAAACTCGGAGGCCCTGTTCCTTACAAAACGGGGAAACCGCATAGCGGCAGAAGAGGTCTATCTGATAGTTCGCAGCAAACTGGGAGAGGTCACGACGTTGAAGAAGCGGTCGCCTCACGTGCTAAGGCACAGTTTCGCCACAGCACTGCTCAACCATGACGCAGGACTGGAGAGTGTCAGACAACTGCTGGGGCACGAAAGCCTGGAGACAACAGAGATCTACACGCATACGACGTTCGACCAGTTGAAACGAGTTTACAAAGAAGCCCATCCAAGGGGCTGACCTTTATAGTTTAACTTTTAAAAATTGGAGGTAACTATGGAAATTAAGATTCAGTCGATTCATTTCGACGCTACCGAGAAGTTAGAGGCGTTCATCGAGAAGAAGGTCGCCAAGTTAGAAAAAACGTACGAAGATATTCAGAAAGTAGAGGTGCAATTGAAGGTTGTGAAACCTGCTACGGCTCAAAATAAAGAAACGAGCATCACTGTGACAGTGCCTGGAAATACATTCCACGTAGAAAAGGTGAACGACACATTTGAGGAAGGTATCGACCTCTGTGTGGACTCGCTGAAGGTGCAACTGCAGAAAAACAAGGAAAAATTGAGAAAATACTAAAAAAACATCGAAAAAGTTTTGGTATTTCGAAAATAAGTCGTAACTTTGCAGCCGTTTTCCGACAGGTCGTAAATCTGAAACGAGAGCGGCTGCTAAGAAAAGCCTCTTTAGCTCAGTTGGCCAGAGCACGTGATTTGTAATCTCGGGGTCGTTGGTTCGAATCCGACAAGAGGCTCAAGGATAGGCGGCGCGAAAGCACACGCTAGTCGGAAAAAGGCTAATCGCTAACGGCTAACAGCCAACAGCCAACAGCCAAATTTTGGGAGGTTTCCAGAGCGGCCAAATGGGGCAGACTGTAAATCTGTTGTCTTTCGACTTCGGTGGTTCGAATCCATCACCTCCCACTCTCAAGAGCAAAACGTTTTTGCGGAAATAGCTCAGTTGATAGAGCACTAGCCTTCCAAGCTGGGGGTCGCGGGTTTGAGCCCCGTTTTCCGCTCTATACAAATTGCTGTAATAGCTCAGTGGTAGAGCACTTCCTTGGTAAGGAAGAGGTCCTGAGTTCAACTCTCAGTTACAGCTCTCTCTGAGAAAGAATAGGAGGAGCAAAAACAGTAGTATATTCATAGAATTAATAAACAACAAAAACAATGGCAAAAGAGACATTTGTGCGCACCAAACCGCACGTAAACATTGGTACTATTGGTCACGTTGACCACGGTAAGACAACTCTGACCGCTGCTATCACCACCGTTCTGGCTAAGCAGGGCCTTTCTGAGGTTAAGTCTTTCGACCAGATTGACAATGCTCCCGAGGAGAAGGAGCGTGGTATCACCATCAACACCGCTCACGTTGAGTATGAGACGAAGGCTCGTCACTACGCTCACGTGGACTGCCCGGGACACGCCGACTATGTGAAGAACATGGTAACTGGTGCTGCTCAGATGGACGGTGCTATCCTCGTAGTTGCTGCTACTGACGGTCCTATGCCTCAGACCCGTGAGCACGTCCTGCTCGCTCGTCAGGTAAACGTCCCCCGTCTGGTGGTCTTCCTGAACAAGTGTGATATGGTTGACGACGAGGAGATGCTGGAACTCGTTGAGATGGAGGTTCAGGAGATTCTCGCTCAGTACGAGTTCGAGGATGAGACTCCTATCATCCGTGGTTCTGCACTCGGCGCTCTGAACGGTGTTGAGAAGTGGGAGCAGAAGGTTATGGAGTTGATGGATACCTGCGACACTTGGATTCAGGAGCCTCCCCGTGCTACCGACAAGCCCTTCCTGATGCCTGTTGAGGACGTGTTCTCTATCACAGGTCGTGGTACCGTTGCTACCGGCCGTATCGAGACTGGTGTTATCCACGTTGGTGACGCTGTTGAGTTGCTCGGTCTTGGTGAGGACAAGAACTCAGTTGTAACTGGTGTTGAGATGTTCCGCAAACTGCTGGATGAGGGTCAGGCTGGTGATAACGTAGGTCTGCTGCTCCGCGGTATCGATAAGAATGAGATCAAGCGTGGTATGGTGCTCTGCCATCCCGGACAGATCAAGCCCTTCAAGAAGTTCAAGGCTTCTATCTATGTCTTGAAGAAGGAAGAGGGTGGCCGTCACACTCCGTTCGGCAACAAGTATCGTCCTCAGTTCTACCTCCGCACCATGGACTGCACGGGTGAGATTTCTCTGCCCGAAGGCGTTGAGATGGTGATGCCTGGTGACAACGTGGAGATTACTGTTGAACTGATTTACGCTGTTGCTCTGAACAAGGGTCTGCGCTTCGCTATCCGTGAGGGTGGTCGCACCGTAGGTTCTGGCCAGATCACTGAGGTCTTCGAGGACTAATCGTCCAGTGCGTTGCGACTGAGTCGCAACAAACATGACAACAATAAATTAACAAGCCCCCGCTCATGTCGGGTGGGGGCTTTTAACTACGGGAATAGCTCAGTTGGTAGAGCATCGGTCTCCAAAACCGAGGGTCGTGGGTTCGAGTCCTCCTTCCCGTGCTAAATAAGAAAAGAGATGAATATTTTTACTAAATTCTTCAAGTATTGCCAGACCTGCTACGATGAGTTGGCACACAAGGTCACATGGCCTACACGTAAGGAGTTGACGGGAAGCGCTGTATTGGTGCTGACGGCTTCTCTTATTATAGCATTGGTAGTCTTCGCGATGGATTTGACATTCGAGCAGATTATGAGTCTGGTCTATCCTTCTGCTGTAAAGTAATTAAGTGAAATGGCATCGACAGGAAAGAAATGGTATGTTCTGAAGGCCGTTAGCGGTAAAGAGGCTAAGGTCAAGGAGTATCTGGAGGCGTTGATGAAGAATAACCCCGCATTGGCTAACAATGTCGGACAGATTCTTCTGCCTACGGAGAAATATGCTCAGATGCGCAATGGAAAGAGAGTGGTCAAGGAGAAGTTGTTTCTCCCTGGCTATGTACTCGTTGAGGCCCGTCTCGATGGCGATGTTGCACATACGCTCCGTTTCATTCCTAATGTGCTGGGCTTTTTGGGAGGCATGGATAATCCCAGCCCTGTACGTGAAGCCGATATCAACAGAATTATGGGAACGGTGGAGGATACTGCCATCCGTACGGAGGAAGTCACCATCCCATATAACCTTGACGATGCCGTAAAGGTGACAGACGGTCCGTTCAGCGGATTCAGCGGTGTCATCGAAGAGGTGAACGCCGAGAAGCGCAAACTGAAGGTGATGGTCAAGATCTTCGGACGCAAGACTCCATTGGAGTTAGGGTTCAATCAAGTAGAGAAAGAATAGGGTGTGATTGTTACGTGCACCGATTCTAGTATACGGTCACAGGAAGAAATGGCTAAAGAAGTTGCTGGATTAATCAAATTACAGATTAAAGGTGGCGCTGCGAATCCCTCTCCTCCCGTAGGACCTGCTCTGGGTTCGAAGGGCATCAACATTATGGGATTCTGCAAAGAGTTCAACGCCAGAACCCAGGATAAGGCAGGCAAGATTCTTCCTGTCGTTATCACTTACTACGCTGACAAGTCATTCAGTTTCGTTATCAAGACTCCTCCCGCTGCTGTTCAGTTGCTGGAGGCTGCAAAGGTAAAGAGCGGCTCTGCTGAGCCTAACCGCAAGAAGGTGGCATCTGTGACCTGGGATCAGGTGCGTGCTATCGCTGAGGATAAAATGGCCGACCTGAACTGCTTTACTATCGAGTCTGCTATGAAACTGATTGCCGGTACAGCCCGTAGTATGGGTATTACTGTAAAAGGGGACTTCCCTGGTGAATAACAAATAACTTCAATTTAACGACAATGAGTAAACTGACAAAAAATCAAAAGTTGGTGGCTGATAAGATTGAAGCAGGGAAAGCATACTCTTTGAAAGAGGCCGCAGCATTGGTCAAGGAGATTACCACGACCAAGTTTGAGGCTTCTGTAGATATCGATGTACGCTTGGGCGTTGACCCGCGTAAGGCTAACCAGATGGTTCGTGGCGTTGTGTCGCTGCCGAACGGTACTGGTAAGGTGACTCGCGTGCTCGCTCTTTGTACCCCCGATCAGGAGGCTGCCGCCAAGGAAGCCGGTGCCGACTATGTTGGTCTTGACGAGTATATCGAGAAGATCAAGGGTGGTTGGACCGATGTTGATGTGATTATTACGATGCCCTCGTGCATGGGTAAACTGGGTCCCTTGGGTCGTGTTCTCGGTCCTCGTGGCCTGATGCCTAACCCCAAGAGTGGTACCGTGACTATGGATGTTGCTAAGGCAGTGAAGGAAGTGAAGCAGGGTAAGATTGACTTCAAGGTTGACAAGGCCGGTATCGTGCACACGTCAATCGGTAAGGTGTCTTTCACCGCAGATCAGATTTTCGAGAATGCTAAGGAGTTCATCTCCACCATTATCAAACTGAAGCCTGCTGCTGCAAAAGGTACGTATATCAAGAGTATCTTCCTTTCAAGCACTATGAGTAAGGGTATCAAGATAGATCCTAAATCAGTTGAATAACTCGCAAAAAGATTAGACAAATGAAAAAGGAAGTAAAAGATACTATTATCGTAGAACTTGGTGAGAAACTGAAGCAGTTCCCTCATTTCTATCTGGTCGACCTGACTGGACTGAATGCAGAGAAGACTAGCGACCTGCGTCGCAAGTGCTTCAAGAGCGATATCAAACTCGTCGTGGTGAAGAACACCCTTCTCCACAAGGCCTTCGAGGCTTCTGAGATTGATTTCTCTCCCTTGTACGACTGCTTGAAGGGCAATACTGCCGTCATGTTCACTGAGACGGCTAACGTGCCTGCCAAACTCCTCAAGGAATATGTCAAGGAAGGTATCCCCGCTCTGAAGGGTGCCTATGCCGAGGAGAGTATCTTCGTCGGTGCTGACAAACTTGATGAACTGGTTGCTATCAAGAGCAAGAACGAACTTATCGCCGATGTTGTGGCTCTGCTGCAGTCGCCGATCAAGAATGTGGTTTCTGGCTTGAATGCCGGTGGAAAGATCCACGGACTGCTTGACGCTATCGCTGAGCGTAACAAATAAGCGAAGGTAATATCATTAACATTATGCAGAAGAGTTGGTAAACCTTACTGTAAAAGAAGTTAACGAGTTGGCAACAGTCCTGAAGGACGAGTATGGAATTGAGCCTGCTGCTGCAGCCGTTGCTGTAGCTGCTGGTCCTGCTGCAGCCGGTGCTGCTGAGGCAGTTGAAGAGAAGACCTCTTTCGACGTGATCCTGAAGGAGGCTGGTGCTGCTAAGTTGCAGGTTGTGAAGGCTGTGAAAGAGGCTTGCGGTCTTGGCCTGAAGGAGGCTAAGGATCTGGTTGACGGTGCTCCCGCTACCGTTAAGGAAGGCCTGTCTAAGGAAGAGGCTGAGAACCTGAAGAAGACTATTGAGGCCGCTGGTGCCGTAGTTGAGCTGAAGTAATCTGAAGCACAACAATAACTATTGGTTAGGGACTCTCCAGTAGAGGGTTCCTAACCTTTTCTTGTCATTTATACTAGATTTTCTAGATTACCTAGATTATCTAGATGAACTAGAAATTCTGGAAAAAATAATTTTTTATGACTTCGAAAGTAATAGACAACAGAGTAAACTTTGGCAGCGTCAAGAATCCGATGCCCTTACCGGATTTCCTCGATGTGCAACTAAAGTCATTCCGTGACTTCCTGCAGTTGGACACTCCGCCTGAGGAACGCAAGAATGACGGTTTGTATAAGGTGTTCGCAGAGAATTTCCCTATCACCGACACGCGTAATAATTTCGTTCTTGAGTTCTTGGACTACTATATCGACCCGCCCCGCTACACCATCGACGAGTGTCTGGAGCGCGGCCTGACCTATAGCGTACCCTTGAAGGCCAAGTTGAAACTTTACTGTACGGATCCTGACCACGAGGACTTCGGTACTGTGATTCAGGATGTGTTCCTGGGTCCCATTCCCTATATGACAGCCAACGGCACTTTCGTCATCAATGGTGCTGAGCGTGTCGTGGTGTCCCAGTTGCACCGTTCGCCTGGTGTGTTCTTCGGTCAGAATGTGCACGCTAATGGTACGTTGCTCTACTCGGCCCGTATCATCCCGTTCAAGGGTTCATGGATCGAGTTCGCCACCGATATCAACAACGTGATGTATGCTTATATCGACCGTAAGAAGAAGTTGCCTGTTACGACTCTTCTCCGTGCTATCGGTTTCGAGAACGATAAGGACATCCTTGAGATCTTTGACCTTGCTGAGGAGGTGAAGGTGAACAAGGCCGCTCTGAAGAAGGTCGTGGGCTGTAAACTTGCCGCCCGTGTTCTGAAGAGTTGGAACGAGGACTTCGTCGATGAGGATACCGGCGAGGTGGTGTCTATCGAACGTAACGAGGTCATTATGGACCGTGAGACCGAGATCACCGAGGAGAATATGATTGATATTCTTGAGAGCGGTGCTCATACAATCCTTGTCCACAAGGACGAGACGACGGCTCAGGATTATTCCATCATCTTCAATACGCTGGCCAAGGACCCCAGTAACTCTGAGAAGGAGGCCGTGCTCTACATCTATCGTCAGTTGCGCAATGCCGACCCTGCCGATGATGCCAGTGCACGTGAGACCATCCAGAACCTGTTCTTCTCTGACAAGCGCTATGACCTGGGTGACGTAGGCCGTTATCGTATCAACAAGAAACTTGGTCTCGACACCGATATGGAAGTCCGTGTTCTGACCAAGGAAGACATCATAGAGATTATCAAGTATCTTATCCAGTTGATCAACTCGAAGGCTTCGGTCGATGATATCGACCACCTGTCGAACCGTCGTGTCCGCACCGTTGGTGAGCAACTGAGCAATCAGTTCTCCATCGGTCTGGCTCGTATGAACCGTACTATTCGTGAGCGTATGAACGTGCGCGACAATGAGGTGTTCACTCCGGTCGACCTGATCAACGCCAAGACTATCTCAAGTGTCATCAACTCATTCTTCGGCACCAACCCCCTGTCGCAGTTCATGGACCAGACCAACCCGCTGGCCGAGGTGACCCACAAGCGTCGTCTCTCCGCACTGGGTCCTGGCGGTCTGTCACGTGAGCGTGCCGGCTTCGAGGTTCGTGACGTGCACTATACGCACTATGGCCGTCTCTGCCCGATTGAGAGCCCTGAAGGTCCTAATATCGGTCTGATTTCGTCGCTGTGCGTCTATGCTAAGATCAACGAACTCGGCTTCATCGAGACACCGTACCGTAAGATTGAGAATGGCGTCGCCAACCTCAATAACGACGAGATTGTCTATCTGACTGCCGAGGAAGAAGAGAACTACATCATCGGTCAGGGTAACGCACCTCTGAACGACGATGGTACATTTATCCGTCCTGTGGTGAAGTGCCGTCAGGATGCCGACTTCCCCGTGGTGCCTCCCACCGAGGTCAACCTCATGGATGTCTCTCCCCAGCAGATTGCCTCTATCGCCGCATCGCTCATTCCGTTCCTGGAGCATGACGATGCCCACCGTGCACTGATGGGATCTAACATGATGCGTCAGGCAGTGCCCCTGCTCCACAACGAGGCTCCTATCGTGGGTACCGGTATTGAGAAGCAGGTCTGCGAGGACTCCCGTACGATGATCACCGCTGAGGGTGATGGCGTCATCGAGTATGTCGATGCCACGACCATCCGCATCCTCTACGACCGTACCGAGGACGAGGAGTTTGTCTCGTTCGAGCCTGCCCTGAAGGAATATCGCATTCCCAAGTTCCGTCGCACCAACCAGAACATGACCATCGACCTGCGTCCTATCTGCGACAAGGGTCAGCGCGTCAAGAAGGGCGACATCCTGACCGAGGGCTATGCTACTGAGAATGGTGAGTTGGCTCTGGGCCGCAACCTGCTCGTGGCTTATATGCCTTGGAAGGGTTACAACTATGAGGATGCTATCGTGCTCAACGAGCGCATTGTCCGCGAGGATATCCTCACCTCAGTGCATGTCGATGAGTACTCACTCGATGTCCGTGAGACCAAGCGTGGTGTGGAGGAGTTCACCGCCGATATCCCTAACGTCTCTGAGGAGGCCACCAAGGACCTCGACGAGAATGGTGTCATTCGTGTGGGTGCCCGTGTCGAGCCCGGTGATATCCTCATTGGTAAGATCTCACCGAAGGGCGAGAGTGATCCCTCACCTGAGGAGAAACTGCTCCGTGCTATCTTCGGCGACAAGGCTGGCGATGTGAAGGACTCTTCACTGAAGGCCAATCCGTCACTGACAGGTGTCATCATCGACAAGAAACTCTTTGCCCGTGCCATCAAGACCCGTCAGACCAAGTTGCAGGACAAGCAACTCCTGGCTAAGATCGACGAGGAGTATGAGGCAAAGGTCAGCGACCTGAAGGACATTCTAGTCGACAAGTTGCTCGAACTGACCAAGGGTAAGACCTCACAGGGCGTTCGTGACTACACTGGTGCCGAGATTATCTCTAAGGGTGCCAAGTTCACGATGACCAACCTGAAGAACCTGGAGTATGGTGACGTGCAGACCAACAAGTGGACCAATGATGATCACAAGAACGAACTCATTGCTCGTCTGATCATCAACTATATGAAGAAGTACAAGTTGCTCGATGCCGAGATGAAGCGCAAGAAGTTCGCCATCACCATTGGCGACGAACTGCCCTCTGGCATCCTGCAGATGGCTAAGGTCTACGTTGCTAAGAAACGTAAGATCGGTGTGGGTGACAAACTCGCTGGTCGTCATGGTAACAAGGGTATCGTGTCGAAGGTGGTGCGCCAGGAGGATATGCCGTTCCTCGAGGACGGACGTCCTGTCGACTTGGTGCTGAACCCGCTGGGTGTGCCTTCTCGTATGAACCTCGGTCAGATCTTCGAGGCTATCCTCGGTGCTGCTGGTAAGCGCCTGGGCGTGAAGTTTGCTACGCCTATCTTCGACGGTGCAAAACTCGACGACCTCGCTGCATGGACCGACAAGGCCGGCCTGCCTCGCCTCTGCTCAACCCACCTCTATGATGGTGAGACGGGCGAGAAGTTCGACCAGCCTGCCACCGTGGGTATCACCTACTTCCTCAAACTCGGCCACATGGTCGAGGATAAGATGCACGCCCGTTCTATCGGCCCGTACAGTCTCATCACTCAGCAGCCTCTCGGCGGTAAGGCCCAGTTTGGTGGCCAGCGCTTTGGTGAGATGGAGGTCTGGGCACTGGAGGCCTTCGGTGCCAGCCACGTGCTTCAGGAGATTCTAACCATCAAGTCCGATGACACCGTTGGCCGCTCCAAGGCCTATGAGGCTATTGTCAAGGGCGAGCCGATGCCAACGCCTGGTATCCCCGAGTCTCTCAACGTGTTGCTGCATGAACTGCGCGGCCTGGGTCTCAGTGTTACCCTCGACTGATTGAAGTGAAAAGTGAAGAGTGAACAATTTTGCTTCCACTCGGAAATAGTAAATTGTAAATAGTCAAATTGTAAATACATATATGGCTTTCAAGAAAGATTCAAAGACAAAGAATAATTTCACCAAGATTACCATCGGACTGGCTTCGCCTGAAGACATCCTCGAGAGTTCGTTTGGTGAGGTTACCAAGCCTGAGACCATCAATTACCGTACCTACAAGCCCGAGCGTGACGGTCTGTTCTGCGAGCGCATCTTCGGTCCAACCAAGGACTATGAGTGCGCCTGCGGCAAGTACAAGCGCATTCGCTACAAGGGTATCGTCTGTGACCGTTGCGGTGTCGAGGTGACTGAGAAGAAGGTGCGTCGTGAGCGCAGTGGACACATCGAACTTGTTGTCCCTGTGGCTCATATCTGGTATTTCCGCAGTCTGCCCAATAAGATTGGCTATCTGCTGGGTCTGCCTACCAAGAAACTCGATGCCGTCATCTACTACGAGCGCTATATTGTCATTCAGCCGGGTGTGCTCGAAGGTCGTAAGAACTCCGAGGGCGATCCCATGCTGGGTTCACAGAAACTCGACCTGCTGACAGAGGAGGAGTACAACGAGATACTTGATAACCAACTGTCAGAAGACAACTATTACCTGGATGATACCGATCCCAACAAGTTCGTGGCAAAGATGGGTGCTGAGGCTATCTATGAACTGCTCCAGCAACTCGATCTTGACTCGCTGTCCTATGAACTGCGTGACCGTGCCAATACCGACGGTTCGCAGCAGCGTAAGAACGAGGCTCTGAAGCGCCTGCAGGTTGTTGAGGCATTCCGTAGCAGTGTGGAGAAGGGAATCAACCGTCCTGAGTGGATGATCATGAAGATTCTGCCTGTGACGCCTCCCGAACTGCGCCCGCTCGTTCCCCTGGATGGTGGCCGCTTCGCTACCTCCGACCTGAACGACCTCTATCGTCGCGTCATCATCCGTAACAACCGTCTGAAGCGTCTGATGGAGATTAAGGCTCCTGAGGTCATCCTGCGCAACGAGAAGCGTATGTTGCAGGAGGCTGTCGACTCCCTCTTCGACAACAGCCGCAAGTCGAGTGCTGTGAAGAGCGACTCGAACCGTCCGCTGAAATCCCTCAGCGATTCGCTGAAGGGTAAGCAGGGCCGCTTCCGTCAGAACTTGCTCGGTAAGCGTGTCGACTACTCAGCCCGTTCGGTTATCGTCGTCGGTCCTGAGTTGAAGATGGGTGAGTGCGGTCTGCCCAAACTGATGGCTGCCGAACTCTACAAGCCGTTCATCATCCGCAAACTCATCGAGCGCGGCATCGTTAAGACCGTGAAGTCGGCCAAGAAGATTGTCGACCGCCGTGAGCCCGTCATTTGGGACATCCTGGAGAACGTGATGAAGGGTCACCCCGTGCTGCTCAACCGTGCACCAACACTGCACCGTCTGGGTATCCAGGCCTTCCAGCCTAAACTCATCGAGGGTAAGGCTATCCAACTGCACCCGCTGGCATGTACGGCTTTCAACGCCGACTTCGACGGTGACCAGATGGCTGTACACCTTCCCCTCTCCAACGAGGCCATCCTCGAGGCTCAGTTGCTGATGCTTCAGAGCCACAACATCCTGAACCCTGCCAACGGCGCACCTATCACCGTGCCTTCGCAGGATATGGTGCTTGGCCTCTACTATATCACCAAGATCCGTCCGGGTGCCAAGGGCGAGGGCCTCTCGTTCTATGGCCCTGAGGAGGCTATCATTGCCCACAATGAGGGCAAGTGCGACCTCCACGCCCAGGTCAAGGTGATGGTCGACGACGTGGTCGATGGCATCTCGGTGCGTCATCAGGTTGAGACCTCTGTTGGTCGTGTCATCGTCAACGGCATCGTGCCGAAGGAGGTGGGCTATGTCAACAAGGTTATCTCAAAGAAGTCACTCCGCGACATCATCGCCGATGTCATCAAGAATGTAGGTTTCGCTGAGGCTTGCGAGTTCCTCGACGGTATCAAGAACCTTGGTTACCGCATGGCTTACCTGGCTGGTCTGTCGTTCAACCTCGATGACATCATCATCCCGAAGGAGAAGGCAGAACTTATTGCCAAGGGTAATGACGAGGTGCAGCAGATCACCGACAACTATAACATGGGCTTCATCACCGACAACGAGCGCTATAATCAGGTCATCGATACCTGGACGCACGTCAACAACGATATCGGTAACATCCTGATGAAGGAGATGACCGAGGCCGATCAGGGCTTCAATGCCGTGTTCATGATGCTCGACTCTGGCGCCCGTGGTTCTAAGGACCAGATCAAGCAGTTGTCAGGTATCCGTGGTCTGATGGCCAAGCCTCAGAAGGCAGGTGCCGAGGGACACCAGATTATTGAGAACCCCATTCTGTCTAACTTCAAGGAGGGTATGTCCGTGCTGGAGTACTTCATCTCTACCCACGGTGCCCGTAAGGGTCTTGCCGATACTGCCATGAAGACTGCCGACGCTGGTTATCTGACCCGTCGTCTGGTCGATGTCTCTCACGATGTGATCATCAACGAGGAGGACTGTGGCACGCTGCGTGGCTTGATCTGTACCGCCCTGAAGAGTGGCGACGAGGTCATCTCCAGTCTCGCTGAGCGCATCCTGGGCCGTGTGTCTGTTCACGATGTGGTCAACCCTAAGACCGGTGAGGTCATCGTGCCTGCTGGCGAGGAGATCACTGAGGTTCTGGCTGAGGAGATTGAGAAGGCTGAGATTGAGAGCGTCGAGATCCGTTCCGTGCTCACCTGTGAGTCGAAGAAGGGTGTATGCCGTAAGTGCTATGGCCGCAACCTGGCTACGCGCCGTATGGTGCAGAAGGGTGAGGCAGTAGGTGTCATCGCCGCTCAGGCTATCGGTGAGCCTGGTACTCAGTTGACGCTGCGTACCTTCCACGCCGGTGGTGTGGCTGCCAACGCAGCCGCCAACGCCAGCATCGTCTGCAAGTACGAGTCGGCTCGCATCGAACTCGAAGAGGTGCGCACAGTGCCCTTCGATGAGGATGGACGCGAATGCGAGATGGTGGTCAGCCGTCTGGGTGAAATGCGCTTTGTCGATCCTAATACTAAGATAGTGCTCTCTACCGTTAATGTGCCTTACGGTTCGTCGCTCTATTTCAAGAACGGCGACGTGGTATCGAAGAACGACAAGATTGCCCAGTGGGATCCCTTCAACGCCGTCATCGTTACCGAATATGCTGGTACGTTGAAGTTCAACGACGTCATCGAGGGTGTCACCTTCCGTGCCGAGACCGACGAGACCACTGGTCTGACTGAGAAGATTGTCACTGAGTCGAAGGATAAGACGAAGGTGCCCACCTGTGATGTCATCGGCGCCGATGGCGAGAAGATAGGTACCTATAACTTCCCCGTGGGTGGTCACGTTGTGGTCGAAGACGGCCAGACCGTCAAGACTGGTGAGACCCTCGTCAAGATTCCACGTGCAGCCGCCAAGGGTGGTGATATCACCGCCGGTCTGCCTCGTGTCACTGAGTTGTTCGAGGCTCGTAACCCGTCGAACCCCGCTGTTGTCTCTGAGATTGATGGTGAGGTGACCATGGGTAAGGTGAAGCGTGGCAACCGCGAGATCATCGTTACCTCGAAGGCTGGCGATCAGCGCAAGTACCTCGTCTCGCTGTCCAAGCAGATCCTGGTGCAGGAGCACGATGCCGTGCGTGCAGGTACACCGCTCTCCGACGGTGCCATCACTCCTAGTGACATCCTTGCCATCAAGGGTCCCACCGCTGTTCAGGAGTACATCGTGAACGAGGTGCAGGATGTGTATCGTCTGCAGGGTATCAAGATCAACGATAAGCACTTCGAGATTATCGTGCGTCAGATGATGCGTAAGGTGATGATCAACGATCCTGGTGATACCTCGTTCCTTGAGCAGGAGATTGTCGACAAACTCGACTTCGCTGAGGAGAACGACCGTATCTGGGGTAAGAAGGTGGTTACCGATGCTGGTGACTCTGAGAACCTCAAGCCTGGACAGATTGTTACCGCTCGCCGTCTGCGCGACGAGAATACCTCGCTGAAGCGCCGCGACTTGCGTATCGTCCAGGTGCGTGATGCCGTGCCCGCCACATCAACGCAGATTCTTCAGGGTATCACTCGTGCCGCCCTGCAGACCAAGTCGTTCATGTCGGCCGCATCGTTCCAGGAGACCACCAAGGTGCTCAACGAGGCCGCCATCCGTGGCAAGCAGGACTTCCTCGAGGGTATGAAGGAGAACGTTATCTGCGGTCACCTCATCCCCGCTGGTACCGGTCTGCGTGAGTTCGAGAAGATCATCGTTGGCTCGAAGGAAGAGTATGAGCGCATGCAGGCCAATCGCAAGAATGTGCTCGATTTCGCTGAGGAGGCAGTTCTTGAAGAGAAGTAATTGATACTTTCCTATAATAGTGGGAGCGTGAATCTTTCATTGCGAAAGTTTTGCGCTCCCACTTTTTGTTTACTTGGGGGTTATTTGTTGTCGATTTTTTCTCGTCATATTTTTGCCTATGTCATTTGTTTTATATATCTTTGCAGGCAAAATCTTATAAATTATTATGAAAGCATATACTCTTATTTGTTCACTATTACTGGCTTTGACTGTCTCGGCAGAGGGTGTAGAGCCTAATTTGAAGTGGGGCAAGCCCACACAGGAAGAACTAACCATGACCGAATATGCTCTTGACAAGGATGCTGATGCCGTAGAACTGTTCCGTCAGGCCGATGTGTATTATGAGTTCATCAATGGTGACTTCCGTGTTCATTATTTGGTGAAATGCCGTCTGAAGGTGCTGAAGCCTGATGGTAAGCGGGTGGCAGACGGCAGCGTAGTAACCAGGGGTAGCGAGAGCAACACCATTAGAATAGAGACGGTGAAAGGTCTGAAGGCTACTGCCTACAACATGGAGAATGGCAAGGTGGTTAAGGCCAAGATGGAGAGTTCAATGATCCATGAGGAGCAACTTGACAAGACTGACAAACTGATAAAGTTCAGTGTTCCTCAGGTTCGTGTGGGTACTGTCATAGAATACGAATACCACTTGGAGAGCGACTTCTTCTATGAGTTGCGCGACTGGTACGCCCAGAAGGACATTCCCGTAGCCTATACCAAGTACACGCTATCGATACCCGAATGGCTTAGTTTTCATATCGAGGAGAGTGGCATGAGCCATCTGGAAAAGAAAGAAGACGACGGCTCGATAACCATTGGCAATGAGCCTGTGGCGACCAAAGTGCAGACATTTATTGGGCGTAACCTGCCGTCGCTGAAGGATGACGACTACGTGTGGCGTGCAGAGGACTATGGTTGCAAGGTGACCCACGAACTGCAGGGCATCTACATTCCTGGTGCCGTATATAAGAGTTACACTTCGCAATGGTCTGACATTGACGAGATGTTAGCCAAGGACGACGAGTTTGGTGGTCGTATCAAGCGTAGCAGTCCTCTGAAAGACGAGATGGTGGCTGCGGGTATACCACAGATAGCAGATGCAAAGGAGCGTGTAGAGGCTACTTGGAAACTGCTTCATCAGCGAGTCAGATGGAATGGCGGCTATGCTTTCTGGGCCAAGTCGGGCAGTAAGGTGTTAAAGGACGGCACAGGAAGCAATGCAGACATCAACTTCCTGTTTATCAACATGCTGCACGATGCTGGCATCGAGGCCAGTCCCATTGCCTTGCGTCTGCGCGACCGTGGCCGTTTGCCTATTACTCATGCTAGTATGAAGTACCTGTCGACTTTTGTCGTAGGTATCACGCTGAACGACTCCACGATGGTTTACTTCGACAGTTCGGCAGAAGACGGTTATCTGAACGTGTTGCCTGCGCGGCTATCAGTAGATCGTGCGCGACTTATCAAGAAAGGCAAGCCAGGCGAATGGATTAATCTGCAACGGGTTGCACAGGCCACGGAACGTACCCTTATCCAGGCCACTTTAGATGGTGATGGTAAGATCAGCGGCACCATGTCGAGGGCTTTGACAGAGGAGGCAGCCGCCTCCCTGCGAAAGAGATGGCGCACAGCCAAGGACAGCACTGACGTTATCCACCAGATACAAGAGAACAATAGTATGGAGATTACGGGCTATCAGTTGCAGGGACGCCACGATTTCTCACCTAACCTGCGTGAGACCATTACGTTCACCACACAGTGTTCATCAACAGGCGACATCATATACCTGAACCCGCTGGTGATAGCACCTATAAACAAGAACCCCTTTACTGCCGAAACGCGCAACCTGCCCGTAGAACTGCCCTATAAACAACGTGAGACTATCAATGTGGCACTGACACTACCCGACGGCTGGCAGGTAGAAGAGATGCCGAAGCCTATCGTACTGAAGTTCGACGGCATTACAGCCAGCATCATGTTCCGGCAGAGCGGCAACCAGTTGTCTACGGTTTACAAACTGGACATCCAGCAAACATTCTTCACTTCGCAGCAATATCCGGATTTGAAGGCTTTCATGGAAAAGTTGGTAGAGAACTGTAAGAACATAATTGCCATAAAGAAGGTAGCATGATATGAAAAGACTCCTGCTGTTATTTTTCATTTTCCATTTATCATTCATCACTTCTATGGCACAAAAGGCCGTCATAGAAGAGTATGCCATAGACATCTATTGCGAGAGTGCCACACATGCTGTGCAGCACTTCCGTGAGGTCACTACTATCCTCAACGAGCAAGGAGCGTCGTTGGCCTTGTTTGTCTGTTCGTGCAGCAAGAACGACAAGTTGACCAGTTTCAAGGGCGTGGTCACTGATGCCACAGGTCGTGTCATCCGCAAGATGAAGGAGAGTGAGTTGCAGAAGACGGAGTATTCGCCCTACCTGGCTATAGATGACTACAAGATGTATTTGGAATATACACCGCCTGTCTATCCTATTACCATCAGTTATGAATGGACTATCGACAGTCACGACAACCTGATAGAGTTTCCTGCCTTCTGCCCACAGTCAGACTATGATATCAGCGTGAAGAAAGCCACCTACCGTCTGAAGGCTCCCAAGAGCATGAATGTCCGTTACGCCCTTCAGCATATTAACAATAAGGTAGAAGTCAGCGACGATTCATCTTCCGACCAACTGTTTACCCTTGAGGTTAACGACCTGCCGGCACTCAAGAAAGAGTCTTTTACCCTTCCTCTGTCTGAAAGAATACCGTTGGCGCGTTTTGCGCCCACCGACTTCAGTTATTATGGCAGACATGGAAATCTGCGTTCATGGAAAGATTACGGATTGTGGGAGTATAGCCTTATCCGTGGTCTCGATGTACTGCCTGAGAATGTTTGTCAGGAACTGCACCAGTTGACGGACGGACTACAAACTCCTCGTGAGAAAGTTGGGGCATTGTATAAACGATTAGAGAAAACGACTCGCTATGTTGCTGTTCTTCTGGGTATTGGTGGTCAGCGTCCTGCACCTGCTGCCAATGTCTGTAAGAGTGGCTATGGCGACTGTAAGGGCCTTTCAAACTATATGCATGCTATGCTCAAAGAGGTAGGTATAGCCTCCAACTATACCACCATCAGCACTGTCAACCGCAATCTACTGCCCGACTTCGCCAGTGCGGGTCAGATGAATCACGTCATCCTGCAGGTACCACTTGAGAATGACACTCTCTGGTTGGAATGCACCAATCCTGAATTGCCAATGGGTTATGTCCACGATGGCATTGCAGGGCACAATGCTATAGAGATTAACGAGCAGGGGGGACGACTGGTGCGCCTGCCTGTCTATGCTGACAGTACTAACCTCATGCATAGCACCCTTGACATCCGTATCGATGCACAAGGTGCTGCTGATATGACTATCCGACAGGAGACATTCAACCAGCAATATGAGGACCGCATACCATTGTTGAAGATGGATGAGAAGGATCGTGAGAAGGCTTTACAGCGCTTCGCCCACGTTCCACAGGCAGAGATTAAGCACTTGGAAGTCAGAGCCAGTGAGTCTGAACCAAAGATGGTGCTCGAAGCGGAGGTTAAAAGCCATCGATATGCCACACAGACTGGTCTGCGTCTTTTTGTTCCTGTCTGTCCCTTGCATCGCGGCTATACTATTCCCAATAAAGAAGAGCGTCAGGAAGACTTATGGCTGGAAATGGGTTATTTAGATGTCGATGACATCACGCTGACCATCCCAGAAGGTTACGTTGTTGAGGCTCGTCCCAAGGACGTAAGCATTGAATACCCCTTTGCCACCTTTGCTTTCTCCATGCAGGTTGAAGGTAATACCATCCACGTCCACAATCGCCTGCTTCGCCACTCTGGCACTTATGATAAGTCTCTATTCTCACAACTCTCAGAGTTCTATCGTACCATCAGCAACACCTATAATCAGAAAATAGTATTAAAGAAAGAATAATGATGAAACAGAAACTTACACTTCTCATGGGACTTGTCTTATATTGTTCAATCGTCGAAGCCCAGAACCTGAAATTCGGAAAGCCTACTGACGAAGAGTTGTCGATGACAGTTTATGAACAGGACAAAGACGCATCTGCCGTTGTACTCTGTCAACTCACGGATGTTGGCTACACGATGGACTTCCACAACTATTTTGTCGATTATTATGTGAAGACACGCATCAAAGTCCTCAAGGAAGAGGGTAGGGATTATGCCAATGTCAACATCATCTATATCGACAACATGTCTCAGCAGTTTGCACAGGAGAATCTTGAAGAGTTCAAGGCCGTTGCCTATAACGTCGAGGATGGCAAAGTCAAAAAAACAAAAATTGGCTTGGATCAAGTTCACAAAGAGCGTATCGATGATACTTATATGCGCGCCAAGGCGGCCATCCCACAGGTAAAGGTGGGTACAGTGATAGAATACGAATACAAGTTGCATAGTAATGTGTTCTACCATATCTACGACTGGGAACCCCAGGGGAATATCCCAGTAGCCTTTGCCAATTATCGACTGGAGATACCCACTGTCTTTATCTATAATGTGGAAACAGCAGGTATACAGCAATTGCAGAGTAGCGTCACGCAGGGGGCTATCAACTATAAAGTCGCCAACGATGCTATGGCCAGGCAATATAAGCGCTATACCAATGTCTATAACTGTACGGCGCGCAACCTGCAGGCTCTGAAGAAAGATGACTACGTATGGAATGTGAACGACTACGCCACCAAGGTTACAGCCGAACTTCAGAGCATCCATCTGAGTGTTGACGACCACCGCGACATGCGGAAGACTTGGGAACAGGTGGATAATACGCTCTTTGAGCATTCAGACTTTGGCGCACGCCTCTACAAGCACAGTAAGTATCGTGAAGAGTTATTGTCCAGCGGTATCGACAAGATTGCGGACTTGAAAGAAAAAGTCGCCGCCACTTTCTCTTTCCTGCGCCAACGTATAGCATGGAATGGTGAGTACGACTTGCTGACAAAATCTTCATCAGACATCGTCAAGAAGGGCAGTGGTTCGAACGCAGACCTGAATATGATGCTAATCAATATGCTGGGTGATGTAGGTGTCAAGGCTTGTCCTGTGCTGATGAGTACACGCCGTCATGGACGCATACCTAAGACTTATCCTACACTCAACAAGATGAATACCTTTATCGTTGGTATTCCTGATGGCACATCGTGGATCTATCTTGACGCGTCGTCGGCTGATGGTTATCTGAACGTGTTGCCAGCCAATCTTTATGTAGAACAGGCTCGAATCATCGAAAAGGGTACACCAGGCCAGTGGGTTAACTTGCAGAAAATTGGTGAGGCCAAGAGTGTACACAACATCAAGGCGACGCTGACAGCCGACGGACTGATGAAGGGTGAGCAGAGTACCATCTATTCGGGTAATGCTGCTGCCAACGAGCGCAAAGCCTTCCGTACGGCTTCTGATAGTACATCATTCATAGCCGCTAAAGCACAGCAGACAGGCATTTCTATCAGCCAATGTAAGATTGAGGGACATCGCTCTTTCTTACCTAGTGTAACGGAAGTCATCAACTTCACCAAGCAGGGTGATGTCACTGATGACCACATCTATATCAATCCTTTTACGGAACTCCCTATTACCAGCAATCCTTTCACTGAGAAGGAACGTCTGCTACCTGTGGAATTCCCCTGTCGTAATACGTTTAATGCCTATGTGCAACTGACATTGCCAGAAGGCTGGCAGTTGGAAGAGATGCCGAAAAGTGTCAACGTGTCAACACCCGATAAGAGCGCATCTGGTCGTATAAATTATGGTATTACAGATGACAAGACTATTACCATCAACTTCCAGTTCCGCCTAGGCAATGTCTATTACGACCATCAACAATACGACATGCTTTGCCAACTCTTCGATCTCTTCGCCAGTCGTGGCAAGGACATGTTGGTTATAAAGAAAAAGTAAAGAAAAATGTTCGTTTTGACTATAGTATCATTCGGAGAATAACATAGAAGTTATGAAGATATTTAGAGCTATTATTAGTATTAGATTGGATTTTCTTCATCTGCTGGTTATTATTAGTATTCTTATTGTATTTTGCAGATTATTATAAACCTACGATAGTTATATGCCAAGAGGGAAATCTATATGTAGCGTGCTGAAGACCATCCGTAAGCAGGTGGCCGATGCCAATGGAATTGAGTACGAGCCACGTGAGTGTCAGCATCAGGGCGACTGTCGTGGCACGTGTCCTGCATGCGAGGCCGAGGTGAGATATATTCAGCAGCAGTTGGATATCCGCCGACATTTAGGCAAGGCCGTGGCAGTTATAGGCATTTCTGCTGGGCTTGCAGCGCTGAATAGTTGTGCTATAGACAATGAGTCATTAGCGATGCCTGCAACATCTGTCGATAATTTTGCTCCGTTTATAGGTGAAGTTATTGAGTCTATGCCAGAATTTCCTGGTGGAAGTGAGAAAATGCTTGAATATCTGAAGGAGAATACCCACTATCCTGACGAACCGGAGTTGTGTGCCAAAGGGCGCGTGGTTGTATCTTTCATTGTTGAGAAAGATGGTAGTATAAGTGATGTAAAGACGGTTAAGAGTATTCATCCGTCACTCGACGAGGAAGCAGTTCGTGTAGTCAAGTCTATGCCCAAGTGGAAACCTGGCAATTTAAATGGTGTACCCACCAGAGTTAAGTATACCGTCCCCATCACTTTCCGACTTCCTGAAAGCAATGAAGACACCACTGATAGGAATCTGTCGCCATCGGCTGACAACTGATGGTCAGGGTGTAACTACGCTGGTGGCATTCCATGGGTGTCCGCTGCGTTGCCGATACTGTTTGAACGAGCAGTGTCATAGGACTGATGGTGTGTGGCAGCAGATGGATGCACAGCAGATACTGGACGAGGTGATGATAGACGATCTTTACTTTAAGGCCACGAATGGTGGAGTAACCTTTGGTGGTGGCGAACCATTGCTTAGGAGTGATGAGATAGTAGCCTTTTGCCAGTTGAAGCCTGATGACTGGCATATCGCTATCGAAACATCGCTAAATGTAGACATCCGCCATCTGCAGGCAGTAGCCCCCTACATAGACCACTATATTATAGATGTAAAAGACATGAATCCCGACATCTATAGTCGATATACTTCAGTTGATAATAGTCAGGTGATTGCCAATCTCCGTTGGCTCATCGCCCATGTATATGCGCAGAAGATAACCATCCGTCTGCCCCATATCCCCGATTACAACACCCCCGCTGACATAGCCAAAAGCCGTACTCAACTGGAATCGATGGGATTCACTATTTTTGATAGTTTTGAATATGTGATAAGGTAAGCGGAGCATTTATTTATAAAGTGTCGGGTGTAAAACAAAGTTGAAATAGTTCTGTTTTGTACAGAAAACCATAAGAATATTTGTTTTCTATACGAAATATTACTATATTTGCGCCATGAATTGACTAATAACATTCAGATGACGCCGTTTGCGTCTAAGGGACGATAGCGAGATTAAAATTACGAAAAAGAAATTGAAAAAGTGGAAGAAGAAATTTGAACATGAATCACAGGATTGTCCTGACCAAGGGACGGTGATCATTTCAGGGGAAGCCCCAACATATTCTGAGAACCGCCCCGAGTGAAACCAAAGGGCATTTTCAAGCGTTATATCAATATGAAATATATATTAAAGACAGTATTTGATATGCAAGCAGGGCAGAAATATGATCTTGTTGCCTTGCTGGACAAATGCCTATCTTCCTATTTTATGGAAAGGACATATTCCCCAATGGTGGAAGAGATAAACATTGACCTTTATTGTTTCCAAACTCCGTTTAGACTGAAGCATCATATTAGGCCAAGATACCACGAAGACAAGACGGTAAAAATATTACCTCGTGACAAAAAATGTGATGCCACCTTTCGGATGTATCACTTGCTCTTAGTGGACATCCCATTGCCGGACGAGTTTGCCACCTGTAGTGAAGAAGAGGCGGTACCCATGATAGGACAAACACTGGTGAAGTATTTTACAGAAACACCACTGCCCCTGAAAATCAGGAAGTCCTTTGACAAGGATCGATTCATCGCAGACCTGCAGTTGTTCTTTTCAAACTATAATAACAAGAAACTATAGATCAGAGAGTCCCCTGATTCTTAATTGAGCAAGGCAATAGGAATCGGTTGCGGCATTTTTCGGCGCCCTTCTGAAGCCTCTTCCCCCTCTTATATCTGTCCCCCTACGGGGGACTTAGATATGAGGGGGAGGCTTCATTCGGGAGTAGGGAA
>CADCCB010000034.1 GCA_902799905.1 uncultured Prevotellaceae bacterium | reverse complement strand
CAGCATCAGCGCTATACGCAAATCTTGAAAAGATTGAAATCAATGAAAGGGTTTTTATGGTTTTTGTCTTTATCAGATCAACTTCCGAAAGTTGAATAAATAAGGATTTCCGTGATTTTTTTTGTGACAATATTTCAAAGATCGCTTGACAACGTCCCTGCCACCATCGCCAGTTCCGATTGTCCATTGCTTTCATGGTCTTTCTCTTTTTCTCTATTACACTATACAGTAAAATACAGTATATTTCTTAAAACTTCTTCGCGCGTACCGTGTGCGCGCGGTACGGGGGGGGGACTTTTTCCTAGATTATTACTGTATTTACTGTATAGTGTATTGGAGTTGGTGAAGTGGTGGATGGGTTTTATTTGGCGCATGTTGGTTTATTTGGCGGATGGTGGATGGTAACTGGTGGATGGAGGATAGTTTCAAGGGCGGTAAAACACTATGCTCTCAAGGGCGGCAGCCGCTCGAGCTTGCTCGCTTTCACCAAGCGGAGCGACTGAAAGAAATTATTCACTCTTCACTATTCACCCTTCCCTTTATTACTTGCAAATATATAGCATTTCATAGAACACATGACGAGTTACGAGAGATAAGAAGAGATAAGGAGAGATAAGAAGAGATAAGGTTTTACGGGTCGTCCTAACGTCATCTACGGGTCGTTCCAACGTCATCTACGACCCGTTCCGACGGCAGTTTACGGTTGTTCCGATGCTTCCTTTCCCTGGTAAACTACGGCACTTTCGGGCGTAAAGTGCCGTCGGAACGGAGCGTAGATGACGTTCCTTCGCCCAGTTGTTTCCCTACTCCCGAATGAAGCCTCCCCCTCATATTGGAGTCCCCCTTATAGGGGGACGGAAATATGGAGGGGGCGAGGGGCTTCAGAAGGGCGCCAAATAATGCCGTAACCTATTTCAGGGGGCGAGTGATATTAACGATGTCTGATGTAGGATGTCCCTACCAAAAGTTTAAGAGTTTAGAAGTTTAGATGTTTAGAATTTATAGTAAAAAAGAAAAAAATTAAATTTTTTATTTACACATATTACTAAAAAAATAAGATTTGTAGAGTTTAACGTGAATTTGTAAGCATTTTAGCACATTTCCCATAAAATACGCACTGAAATAGCCAAAGTTGACTTTGAATTATTAACTGCCATTGAATCCCAGATATTTAGAGCATCTGAGATACAACTGCGGTACAAGAACCTTATTTTTCGTTGATTTTCGTGCTATCTGTAAAGCCCTAAAATGACCTTCTATTGTCAGTTGGACTTGACAAACGGCAAAATTGCCTCAAATTTAAAGTTAAATAATCTTAACAATTTGTTAAATCTTACTCATTATTGAAGGCAGGTTTCGATAAACTAAAGGGAAAGTGACAGATGTGGCACTTTTTTGAAGAAAAAATTCTATGTAGTAATTTCTTTGCGGGTCAACAACAGCATAGGTAGCAACACCTAATTTCTATAACAACAGCAGTTACCCTCGAAAGGGATTGTAACTGCTGTTATTTTAACACCCGCACAGGGCGCGATGACCTGCACGGGTGCCTTGTTCTATTGTGTTTCCTGAGTTATTTCACCATCACCTTACGAGTGGTGCCGTCAGCATTGACGATGATGTTCAAACCACGACGCGGTGCATTGAGGCGACGGCCAGACGGGTCGTAGATACCGGCAGGACGCCTGATGTCTGCATTGACGGTTGTGATACCCGTCACCGTGCTGAGATCCCTCACACGACATTCTGCCAGAAGGAACTCCTGCATACCACTGCCCACTTCCTTGAACTGGATGATATAATTGCCCTTTGTCGTTATCTCGAAGTCCATAGTGTTTCGCTCAGCCGACGAGATGTCGCCTGCAGCATTACCATTGATGTTGGGCGTGGCCGTCAGCGTGGCCGATGACTTAATCGTCGTGCCGCTGCTGGTAAGGATCTTAGCCTGATAGGTAGGTGTGCCCTTCCATGCTGCCATCACGAATACGAGTTGGTATTTGCCTGGTTCGAGCGTCAGCAGATAATTGGCGAGGCGTCCGTATTCGGCACTGGTTGTACGCCAATAGAGAGCCTTACCCTGATAGCCAACCAGCCCGGCAAAGGTACGAGGACCGCTGCCATTCGAGGTGGGATAGTTGCGGACATCGCCGCCATCGGTTGTGCGCCAGCCCTCAGGCAGAGCACCAGCAGCCACGTTGGTAAAGTCTATCGAGTTGACGGCTGCCTTGTCGTAGAACACCGGCTGAATCGTCACCCCTTCGTCGGGCATCACGAAAGTGGCCTCCAAGGCATCCTTCTCTACAGGAATGGTCTTTCCCTGGGTAAAGAACACAGAGTTGACCACATTCAGAGCCTTGATGCCATAGCCCTCTTCCGGTATAATACTAAGATGTACGGTCTTTCCAGCCTCAGCCGCATCAACATCAGCCACCACCTTACCAAAGTCAGCCTTACGAACGCTGACGTCAAACTTCTCGGCCGGTGTGCCGGCAGGCTCGTAAATAATCTGGTCGATGGTCATCTTGATGGAACCAGAATTCTGGAGCACGAAGTCATTTGTACCTGCTTTGAATGTTGCTGTCACGACAGCCTCACGCCAGTCGTTGATGTCAAGTTTCTCGAAACTGATATCCTGTGCCGTGCCATTGACGATGGCTTTCATGTTGCCAGCCTTATTACTGTTGCAATAACGTACCCGGATATTATATTCTCCGCCCTCAGCCAATTTCAACTGATGGCGCAGAGCACTGCTGGTGCTGGTCTGTGTCTCGATGTAGCCAAGGCCGGCGAAATCCTTGTATTCCTGTGCCCACCAGCCCGAATTAGTCAGTTTGTGGGTGACGTTTTTGCGATCCATGTCTTCAGCCTCGATGATGATAGGTCCTTTGAAAGGAGCAGGCTGCTGGGGAATACCCAACTGCTCGGAAGGCAACACATCGGTCAGTTTGTCGGTAGCCGCACCAGAGCAGTTGAGTCGGAACTCGATCGGACCCATGTGGACAATGCTGATGGTGAAGGTCTTCGTCTCAGCATTATAAGACTTTCCTGAGAGGGTGTAAGTATGTCCGGCAGCACCGGTGGTAGGTTTCGTTACTTTGTAAGTTGGCTCAGCAGCAACGCCCGTCACAGTAATCTTGTCGATTTGCGTAGAAGTAGAGTCGCTGCGGTAGTTATTGAAATAGAAGTCGATATGGTCTGCGTACTCACGGATAACAGCGCTGGAGAGTTTACCATACTGGAGTTTCAGCGAATCGCAGGTGTTATAGAGCAATGGCAGTTCTGCCGATGCCGTCTTCTTGGCGTTCAGATAGGTGTACGGCGTGTAGGTGACCAGTTGGTTACGATAGCGATTGACATAGAGATCGCCCTTGCTGACCTCTGGATACTGTGCGTTGAAATCGGTCTGTTTCTTGGCCTGCGTACTCCAGCGTGATGTGTAGGTGGAACGCTTCACCTGAAGTGGAATCGACTTGGCTAGGTCATCATAGAGACCTATCACGATGGGTATAGCACCGTAGCGACCTGTCGATTTGAAATAGCAGAGGTTGTTGTACCACTGGCCGTAGTTATGACGGGCTTCCTTCTTCTGGTTAGCAGGGTCGGTCTGCAAATAAAGGCCGTTGTAGAGATCGTCCCATGACGTATAAGATTCGTAGCCGCTGGCTATGTCGTTGACAACGACAATCTTTGTTTTCTTTACAACCTCCTCGCGAGTGGGGATATACATATTGCCCTTGATAATCTCACGCCACATATCGAGCCAGATGCCCTTGAAGTTGTCGAAGGTGCCCCAGTTGCGACGGGTGTAGCCATCGACCGTAGAATCCCATTGGTTCTGGAAATCCTCTGTCCAGATGAGTTCCGGGCCGTCCCAGACAGCACCACCATTGACACAAGTCTGCTCCATGACGGTGCCGATACCGGCGCTGCCAGGATACTTACACTTGTTTTCGCCCACCAGTTTGGAGGTCATATCGTTCCATCCACAGTTATCGTAGCGCACGCCATAGTTCTTGGCCAAACCAGAGACAAACGGTCCCCAGCAGATACTCTCGTTATTGTAGAAACTGCTGGAATGAGTATATTTATAAAGGAAGAGGATGGCCTCGGGATAGTTCTTACAAGCAGCCAGGAATTTCTTGTCGGCCTTGAGTTCGCCCATGGGGTTGGTGCTCATGTGATAGTCGCCACCGCACCAACTGACGGTGAGGAAGCCACCATACTTATGAGACATCTCCACTAGATTGGCAAACAGAGCCCAACGGCTGGATGCTGTCTGCGAACTCAGGTCGCCGGCATCGCCAAAGGCCCAGAACTGCTCGGCGTAGTTCCAACCGAGGAAGTTGGGATAAGTCTTGAAGAAGTATTCGAAGGTTTCCAGGTCATTGTCCTGAATATGGGTGTGACCACCACTGGCAGGCTGACAGGTGAACCACATATTGTTCAACTGACAGACTGAAGCCCACGACTTATAAGTACGAACGGCATTACGCGGCATACGATACATACCAGTCTTGGTATCGAACTGACACGACAACGAGAGGTTCATCACCACATACGGCTTGATGTCAGCCGGAATCAGATCGATGATCTTCTGCGGGTCGGCAGAGTTCCACACGTCGATATGGACGAGCCACATCGGGTGCTGACTGTCAATAGGTCGGCGCTGCTGAGCCGAGAGGTTGTTTCCTACAAAGAGAAGCATCAGCAAAGCGATGCATAGTGAGTAGATTTTTTGTTGCATAAAAACAGGTCTTTAGAATTCTGGTGCAAAATTACAAAGAATCCCAAAGACCTGCTTTCGCTGTTGTCTCAACAATTATTGTTTATGTATCACCTTCTTTCCGTCGATAATACAGTTACCGCGACGAGTATTGTTCATTCTGCTTTATGACAGCACCTACCATGATGGTTGCCGTTTCATCATTTTCTTACCATTGACAATGTAGATTCCCTTTGGCAAGTTGTCCCATTGGTCGGTTGTGCCCACTTTCATGCCATGCAAATTATAGACAGAATGATCGGTTGGCAATGTCCCATTGACGATGGTCTTGATACCCGACGGCTGATAGTCCAGCGTACCGAAGGTGAAGAAGGCCGGTTCGTCGTATTTGGCCGTATCGTTAGTCTTCAGGTACTTCCCGGTTCCGACATTCTTCAGGGAGAAGCCCTTGCCAGCGACGTACTTGATTTCCCAGACAGCACCATTGTCAATATCCTGACCGTTGGTCTTCTGTGTATTTCCCAAGATGAAGCAACAGTTGCCGGTCACGGGCTGCGAGTTCAGATAGCCAGGCTGTCCCCAGATGCTATATTCTGCATTCTGCGGCGTGATGAGACGAAGCAGATATTTACCCGACACGCTGCTATTGACCAACTTAAACAGATAGCCAGTGTTGCTCTCAACGAAAGCCTTGTCATAGGTGTCGTAGCCTAAGTTCTGATCGTTGATGCCATACAGGGCCTTACTCTCCTGCTCGTTGACAATGGCAAAGGTCTTGCCTGCTGAGATACTCGTCAGACGACTGGTCACCGTCAGCACATCACCCTCCTGGGGAATATAGTTATTAGTTGCCGTAAAGGCCGACAGACGCTCATACGTGGTACCATCGGTAGTGGTCACCACTGCCTTCAGGTTATACCTCACAGCACTTGCCGGTGTATAAGTAAAGGTATAGGGCGCTTCAGTCAAAGTCTGATAGAGTACATTATTCACATAGAGTGCCACGCTCTGCACGGTCTTGGTGCGCATCTTGGCAGTCACGTCGATGGTCATCTCTTTCTTCGGATTGACCAGCAGAGCCTCGGGCTTCACATAGACCGAGGCCTCCTTCTTCATGTCTGGGAACGGACTCTTGGCCGTCTTTGCCTTGTCTGTCTTCATATAGTCACGCAGCCAAGTCAAAGCCGAACGCTCTTGCTTGTTCTTGATCAGGCCAGAGATGCCATTCTCGCCTGTGCTGCCGTTGATCCAAGTGTGACCGTAGAACCAGCCCCACAAGGTGACGCCAGCACAGTAGTCAGCCTCCCACATCACGGGGAAATGCTGTTGGAAGTTCCACTTCTGGTTGGCATCGTTTGTGTCGCCGATATCGTATTCCGTGATATACATCGGCATCTTCAGCGCATTCTGGATCTTGGCCATCACGGTTTTAAAGTTGGCTTGAGGCATACCGCCCAAATCATGGCTCTGACAACCGTAGGCATCGATGGGAGCACCAGCATCACGCAGGGTGCGCACCAAGTCGATGAAGCCATCGGTATCATAGTTGAACGTATTGAAGTCGTTGTAAATCAGAATGGCGTTCGGCCAGCGCTCATGGGCCATCTCAAAGGCTTTGATAATCCAGTCGTAGCCCGTCTTGCCGTTACCACCAAGGGCTTCACGCATCACATAAGTATCGGCCTGATGTGATCCGACAGCCTCGTTCACCACATCTATCATCACCGTCGGATCGATATGATCCCACTTGCCATCTTCATAGAGAGGTTTTCCGATGGCATCACGGAAAGGGCCTGTTGGCGAATCGCTAACGGCAACACCGATAGCCATACCCTTCGACAGACGAGAGTGGGCACAGATGTACCAATAGAACTTACCGTTACGCTCGATACACTGTGAAGCCCAGGCACGATCGTCGGCTCATGAGAACGACTCCAGCGCCAATGGTGAGCCGTGGTCTTGCCAGTTCACCATATCTTCCGTTGAGTAAACACGCCACTCCTGCATCCAGAAGAAGTCGGCACCATCCTCGTCGTGACCAGTATAGACATACATCCGATTGCCATGTACCATCGGTGCTGGGTCGCTGGTGCACCATGTCTGCACAAAGGGGTTCTGTGCCATGGCTGCGCCTACCGTCAGTGTCAGCGCAGCCGTTAAAATAATCTGCTTATTCATATCTTGTTTTCTATTCAATTATCAATTCTTATTGCTTGTCCAACTCATAACCTGCTCGCACGAAGACTGGGATAAACACATCACTCTACCACTACTTTCCGGCCCTGATGAATATAGAGACCTTTCTTACTCGGTTGTCCCTCTTTCACCCTTTGCCCATTCAGGTTATAATAGGCATCGGTGTTTTTCATGCCAGCCGTCACTGTAGAGATACCTGTCACATTTCCCATTCGATGGATGGCAGCCGGTCCGACGACAAGGTCTGCCCACGAAGCATCAGCCGTATAGAAGGTGATGGCATAGCGTCCCTTTTCTGTCACATCAAAAAAGAAAGATTCCGTGGTCGTGCCAGAGAAATCGTTAGAGGCAGCATTACCCACATTAGAGGTTGGTGTGAACGTATCCTTCCACAACTCCTTGCCTGTCATATCCTCCACGGCAACGGTGACGGGCGAGAAACCAGCCTGGTTCCAGTTGGCCACACGACACATCAGTCTGTAGTTACCAGGATAGAGCGTCAGCGTGGTCTGCGTGGCTTTGTCGGCAAAGCGGGCATAGCCTGACTTCTTGCCACCTGTGGTATTACGGGTATAGAGTCCCCACTCGAAGTCGTGCTTTGATCCTGTGAAATGAAACACACGACTACCTGAAGAGAATCCCGATGCGAACCCCACGCGGCGCTCATTGCCATCATAGGTAGCCCACCCTTCCGGCACGCTTCCCTCAGTTGTAAAGGTCTGCTGCAACAGATAGTTGGTGGTAGGCTCCACCACGCTGACCACCACCTCGCAACTGCCCGTGCGGCCTTCGTCATCGGTGACGACGGCCCGCAGCGTATGCTCGCCCTTCGTCAGTCCCTGTATCACATAAGAATAGGGCTCTTTGTCAAAAGTAGCCAGCAACTGTTTGCCGTCATAGAAAGCCACGGTAGCCACCTGCCCATCCGGATCACTGGCCGTAGCCGTGAGTGTCAAGTATCCCAATTCCGTGGCACCACCTATGGTGACGTATCGGAGACCAGACTGTGGCGTGGTGAACCGCACCGTTGGGTCTTTCAACTCCAAGGAATAGCGTTTGCAGAAGTTCCAGATTTCCTTGCCTGTGTACACCTGCGGTTCCTTACAGATCCAGTGGCCTTTATCCTTGAGTTCTATGAGCCGCACTTCGACACCATTTTCCCCGGATCCCCAGATGTGCAACTTGGCACCGCTGAAACCATTGTAATTGTCAATGACCTTATCCGTGGTGGAACAGCCATTATGCTGTATCCAGGGGTTCAGTGCCGGCTGCACACCACCGAAGTTGTCGGCCGTTCCCTGAATATGCAGAATAGGCACAGGGCGCGTATTGGAATTAGGTGTCACTACCGACGGGCCGCTGCAAGAAACAAAAGCAGCGATGATGTTGTGCATCTTGTTGATGGCGTTGTACGTCAGCATACCGCCCATGGAGAATCCGCCCATATAGATACGATTACGATCTATCTTGTACTGGGTAGCCATCTTTTCGATGATGGCCTTGATGAAGTTGATGTCGCGGTCGCCGCCAATGTCCCAAGCCTTGCCTATACCATTGGGAAAGACGACAACGAACTTAGCGGTGTCGCAGACGGACTCCATACTCACGGTTTCGTTCTTGAATTCACTGTTCTGCATCCAGTTGGCATCTTGATTATAGCCATGGCAGAAGATGAGCAACGGACGGTTCTCGCCCAGATTCATAGGGGCATAGACATTGTACGAACGTACAGTGCCATTCACGGTTATGTTCTCGGCAGCCACTGCACAGACCATCATGGTCAGCACTGCCGTCAATAGAACTTTGATTCTGTTTCCCATTTTCAATTATTAATTATCAATTAATTACTTCACCACCACCTTGCGGCCATTGCAGATATAGACGCCACCACGTACAGGGTATGCCACCTTCTGACCATTCAGGTTATAGTACTGACCATCATCAACAGACAGTTTGCGGATAGTGCCGACAGCAGTATCGACGGCAGGGACAAGCCATGCCCCACGCAGAGTGACATTGCCATTCTGAACCTTCATGGCATTCAGATGGGTGATATTATCCACACGCGCCTTATTTTGGTTGGTCTTGGCAGTACGCAGATCAGCCAACGGCAGGACAATGGCCTGCAGTGTTTGATCCCAGTATGGATCCCACTCGTTGAACGAAACGACTATCTGCTTATACTCGCCGTGGTCGGTCTGGCGGTTGGCCAGGATACGCAGTTCGCCGCCAGTGCCACGGAGCACCAGTCGGTCGTATTGGCTGATATCAGCATAGAGGTTGTAGCCCACGCTGCTGAAGCCGGCAACGACACCACCGCTACCCACACTCCGATTGAAGTTCAGTTCTGCGCCAGGATTATCGTTGATGACCTGGGCGTTAGCATTCGTCCCGTTCCATTGGTGGAACATGGTCGCCTTCAGCGGAACCCAGTCTTCCGGAGCCTCGAAGTCATCAATCGGTGCGAAAGCGAGAATATTGTCGAGCACGATACCTGTTCGATAGGGAAAATACTGTGTTAGCAGCCGGTTACGCTCAGCCATATAGTGTTCGTCAACGGTATAAAGTTGTCCAGCCGACTGCCAGCGATGCACGTCACGACGATAGTCGCCCCAGCGGGCTGCCTCGGCATAGATGGCCTTTTCGATGGTATGATAGAGACTGTCCCAGACGCCGACCACCGACTGTTGTCCGAGCAGACCGTCATCGGCAAGCACCTGCTTGGCACGTTTCACATAGCGACGAGCAAACTGCTGGTTGCTCATCAGATTATGGAAAATGCCCGTTGGAAAAGTCTGTCCATTATTCTTGCTAAGCACATTCTCGCTGAGATTCTCAAAGATAATTTCGCTGTCCCAGCAGAGGAAGCGGAAGCCCTCACTGTCTGCGCCACGTCGCCGGATAGCATACCAGTTGTGATGGTCCCAATCGGTATTGCCACCATACTGGTTGATGAGCATATAATCGATGAAAGCGTCGATATCAAGCAGGGTGTCGAGTTTGGCGTATGATGCCTCATCTGCGGCATTGGCCGTTGTCGCTACCATCTCTTCCCATGCCGCCATATCGCCTTCGCTGGCCTCCAGATGGTTACCGCCCGACTCTTCGATCTTCACCACGTCGATGTCGGTCTTTTCTCCGCCTATATGGTCTTTGCCGAACTGATCGTCCACACGCTCTGCCAGATTATACAGTCCCCAGTACATGCCATTGATAAAGAGATTCACATAGAGAGCATTGACGCTGGTATGTCCCATCTTGCGCTGCATCCGCCGAGCCCATACGTCACGGGTGTACTGTGCCTTCTGGCGATTGCCCTCATTCCAATGCTGCCAAGCATTGCCGAAGTGGCAGCGCAGCACCAGTTGGTCGAATTTCTTGGGTTCGTTCTCGCCATAGAGTGGATATTTCAGGCTCTTCGGGCCATACTGCTCCTTGAAGACCAGACGGAACGAATGCTTGGGGTTCTTCTCAGCCAGCCGGCCATGCCCGCCATGCAGACGAAGGCCACAGGTTGTGGAGAAATCTATTGAATGACTCGTCGGGGTGAACATCTCAATACTGGTGGGCCGTGTCCAGCCGTGACCAGTATCATCGCCCACAGGAGGCCCCGTGAAGATATAGATACCGCCTCGGTCAGGGTCGTTCTCGTGACTGAACAGATAATCCTTGTCAGTGACGATGCTTAGCACAGGCAGCGACTTCAGCCCCTCAATGATCTTAGGACGCAACGTCTTGTCGGCGGTCATCTCAGGATCCATCTCATAGTCAGCCTTGGCCGTACCGCTGATATCGGTGTACTTGCCCCATGTGCCAGGATAACCCGCTGGCGTGTTGCTCTGACTGAGCACATCGTTGACAAAGAGATAGGTGGCCGTCGTGATGGGTGTGATGAACCCCTTCGCGTCGGCAGCAGCGGCTCGCAGGATGGTGTTACCCTTCACCACGATAGGATTCACATAGGCCATGCTCTGCTGCGAAGGCTCGCTGCCATCAAGGGTGTAATAGATGGTAGCGTTGTCAGGCAGCCCATCGGCAGTGATGGCCAGCGTGAACTGCTGGTCGTAGAAGCCGTGAGGCTGACTGAACTGCAACACCTGAGCCTGACTGACGGCTGTCATAGCCATCATCAGGAGTACACTGATAGTTCTAAGAATTCTGCTCATAAATCTTGTCTTTATTCCAGTAGTCAAAGCGGCCCATATAGACAAAACCGCCTGACCGCTTGGTGGCATAGTTGAAGACGGCAAACTTCATACCCATGAAGAAGTGGCGATAGTCAAAGCGCATCTTATAGTCGGCTGTGCCTATCTGGGGCTACGGCTGACCATCTAGGCTATAATAGAAAGTGCGGACTTCTTCATTGTCTTTTGTTTTTTATGAAAGCGGGCAAACATGCCTTGCAGCACATTTGCCCACAATCCTATATAGATGATATGAGATTATTTGCGAATAACCTTTTCAGTACGAACAGTACCGTCGTTCATGATCTTCTTCACGATTACGATGCCCTGACGAGCGTTCGAGATGCGACGACCATCCAAAGTATAGAGTTCGATAGCACAAGCATTGGCAGGCTGAGCCGCGAGGGCCTCAACGCCGGTATCTTCGTGCTCTTTATTACGCTGCTTGTAGTCAACATCAGCAGGACCTGTCAGCAAGATGTGAACCTCATCGAAGAAGGCCTGAGATTCAGGACCCCATGCAAAGCCGAGGGTAAGAATGCCATCAGTAACAGTGATATTGGTGATTTCACGATCCCATCCAGAGTTGTTGACATCAGCATAACCAGCCAGATTGAGATCCTTGTCAAACTCTGCGCCATCCTCAACAGCAGGTGTCTCTGTAGTCTTCACATAAGCGTAAGTACCGTCAGAGGTTGCGCTATTGTCATTAGCACGGAACTGGATAGTATAGACACCTGCAGGCAGGTCGCTAATGGTCTGCTCGACACTGGCAACAGCGTGCCAACCTGGATGCAATGCGCAATCCTCGATATAAGGAGTCTGATCGTTGTGAGAAACATTGCCATCCCAACTGCTCCACGACTTAGCGTTACCCGTAATCTTCTCCCAACCGGGGATCTCGCTTGAATAAGCCAGTGCATAGGCGTTCGGATTCTTCACAAATGCAGTCATGTCATAGGTAGGAGTAATCACTTCCAGTTGATCATTCGTGACACCCTCAAACAACTTGTTGTCAGGATCCTGCAACTGACCGTAGATAATCCCAGTCAAACGAATCTTCAGTCTCTCGGACAAGGCATCGTCATCAGTCAAAGCATTCAAGGCGCTGACCACAAGTTCGTCATCTTCAGCAACACCTAATGACTTCAGTGCTTCTGCACCCAGACGCTGACGCTCAACCAGTGCTGCAACACCTGTAGTTGTCATGCTCGGCTTGCCAACGGTGAACAACTTCGAAGTCTCATTGACGATGTTATCCAGTTCAGAGATTGCAGTCTCCAGAGCCGTTGCGTCCTTCAGCACATCATACTCATAGAACAACTGCCACTGTGCCTCAACTGGATTCTCGGGATCCTCACCTTCATGGTTAGCCACATCCTTCCACTCAGAAGAGCCATGATACTTGGCAACGACATCAGTCAGTTGAGCGAACAACTCTGTTCCCATGAACTTACGCTTCTGGTTGGGTTTGCCGTTATCCTCTTCGGCAGAAGTCTGACGAATGACATCGACACCCTTCTTAATCAGTTCATCATACTTATTGCACTGATTAGCAAAGGCTTCCAAAGCAGCAGTCAAAGCCTTCAAATCATCAGCGGCATTCTGATAAGCAGTAGGATTGGTATAATTCTCTTTCTCAATCTGATACTTCTCAATGGCTGTACTCTGAGCGGTCTGAGTCTCACCTTCATAGCGCTCACCAGCAAACTTGTCGCGCATAGCAATAGCATCTTTCAGTGCTGCATCAAGCAGACGGATCCATTCTGCACCAGGAGTATTGGGCAAATACTGAACCTTGATGTCGCCAATAGCACAACCATCGGCAAATCCGTTGGGCTGACCGGCAGCATTTCCAGGAACGAGACGGATGATATAGTTGCCCTCTACCTTCACGGGAATCAAGAGATCGAAACGAACAGCCTTACCAGACTCCAACTTAGGCTCAATAGCTTTGAAGTCTTCAGCCAAGATCTGGCTTTCATCGAGAATGGCACCATTAGTGAAGTCGACTGCATTCTCAGGGAGCACCTGCACTCTCAGAGTACGGGCATCGTCACGGTCCCACTGGCTAGCACCGAGCGTCAGATGATAATTCTTTGCTTTCAGGGTCAACTTAGCATCATCCTTCGTGCCATACAGGGCAACACCACCCTGTTCAGCAGGCGTACCGCGCTGACACAAATAGAGCAGGTCGGGAACAAACGCCGTATTCCGGCCATGCATCAGACGGCAACCAGCACCAGAGTTGGCATCCTGCATACCACCTGCATCAGCATTCACAATCCATGAAGCACCACTTGCTGCGAAGTCATCAGTCATCACAGTTTCCTCTACATCCGTAGGATCCAGTTCAACCTTACCCACGTTGAACGTATAGGTGGTGTCACCGAAGACCTCATCGGCAAGTCTAATTTCCGGATAAATCTTTGTCACATTAATGGTATAGGCTCCTGTAGCAAGATCATTGGTGCCCTTACGGGTCAAAGTAAACTCTGTCGCGAAGTTGGTGTTAGGCGTGATGTCCAAAGCCTCACCATTGAGCGTTGCGACAAGGGCTGCGCAATCTACATTCTTATCGAAGGTCAGTTTGAACTCCTTAATGCTGTTGGGCAAGTTGAACGAGCCATCCTCAGGATTGGCAGCAACCAGAATAGGCGTAGCCATAATATAAGGATAAGCATCATCAGCCTCTACCTCTGAATCATAGGTAGCCTCAAGATCAGCAAAGTCCTTGACGGTCTGTCCTTTTACAGATTCTGAAGTGTAAAGCAAATGGAAGTTGGGGTCAGTGGGGTTTGTAAACGAAACAAGCACCTCGTCAGTCTCTTCAATGGGTTCCACCGTAAAGATATAGAAACGACCATCAGCATAAGCCTCAATAGAATAAAGTTCAACATTCGTACCATTCACCTTGACGGCAGCGCAGTCTGAAGGGAATATCAAACGTGTCTTACCCGACTTCTTTACCAGTTCAGCCAAATTCGTTTCAAAGCCGAAATCAACCAGCAAGATGTCTTGAGAGAAGCCAACAATCGTACCATACTTGTAAACTTCGAACTTGATGTTATCGAAATAATAGTTATTGGCCTGTGTGTCATTGTTCAAGTCGAAAGCGATGCTCTGCATACCAGCCTGATCAGCACTTATAGTACCTTCTGCAGTATAAGTATAGAACTCTGTGGTGAAGTCAGGTGTTGCAGGGAACAGAGCACCTCCCATCCAGTTACGAGGCTCTTTGTGGATACCACCACCCCATGCAGCGGTGTGGTCGGCCTTCATGTCGAAGGAGATACGCCAAGGCGTGCCTTCAGCCAAAGGCTCATTCAGACGGATAAAGAACTGGGTAGCCCACGACTCCTTAGGATTATCCAGTGAGGTAACCATGATACCACGGCTGCCATCAACTCCGGCGCCATCGGTAATTTCAGCAGGCTGATAGCCTTCATTATTGGTGGCATCGAGAGAAACGAAGTAGTTCGACACATCGCTACCCTCTAAACTACCATTGTTGACCAGACTTGTCCAGCCTACAGCAGCACCCTTCTCCACCTCAATGTTATACACAATAGCCTTAGTATTCCAAGCCGACCCCTTGATGGAGTGGAAGTGAACGAAGCCGAAGTCTTTGGCAATCTTAGCCAAATCAATGACATACGTATCATCGTCCTCCTTGGTATAGTATGTCTCAGCCCATGTTCCTGCATTAGGAATGACAAGGCACTTTGCCTGGCTCCTGTCGGCATTAAACTGGCCATTATCGACCGTGCGATTGATGAAGATACGAGGATTGGAACCATTGAGTGCACCATCACCATCACATCCGGCCATCTTGATATACATCTTAGAGTAACCACTAAGATTTACCCAAGCATTACAGTTAGTGTCGCCAATGGGGCAGCCACTAGCCTCGTTCAGCAGGAAGTTTGAACCGCCATTGGGACCTATCTCAACGGCGTCATTGTCCCACCCTGTGTAGTCGTTAAACGTAAAATGCTCCGCATCAAATGGAATACGGTCTTGTGCACTCACGTTCATTGCGCCCAGCATTACCAATGCCAGAGCAACATACATGCGGAAAATTCTTCTCATGTGCATAATGTTTTTAGTTAATAATTTAATAATATTGATTAATAAATCGTTGATTCCACAAAATCACGGTGCAAAGATAAAATCCTTTGCGCAAAAGGGCTTTATTGTTTGTTTCATAACATTTCGTTTTCGTTACAAACCGTATTTTTGGGCTTTTTACCGCAAAATTTGACACAACAGGCATTATTCTACAGTCAGCATTTTATTTCCTACAAGTTACAAAACAAAAAGGAATCTGCAAATAATTTGTCCAAAAAAGAACGGCCACCTATATTTCACATACGGGTGGTCGCTCCATAGAATTTTGTACTATAACTAACTCTACTACAAAAAATAAAATCAACTACTAACTATTTACCTTTCTTACGAAGGAAACTACTACAAACTACTTTTATTACTAACAATCTAGTTCTTGTCCAAAATCACGATGCAAAAATAAGACTTTACGATGAAACGGGCTTTATTATTTGTTTCTTTACCTTTAGATTTCACATTTACCGTGAAAATGAATCAAATTTACAAGGAATTATAGCGTTTTTTGATACCCTCGGGGCCTTTTTCGATATAGAAGCCCTGAATGGGTTGCTGCAAACGACGTCCATGCAGATCATAGTAGGTTGTTTGAGTAGTGCCACGCGCCTCTTTTTGCTCGACAGTAGCAATTCCAGTGGCATCCCAGTCTATCATAAATACATAGGTATTGAGACTACGGGCAGGCAGTGGCACCATAACTTCGTTGACAGGAGTAGTGATGTCGAGGTCGCTCAACTGGCAGCGGTTTTCCGGCTCATTACCAGTGGACAGCAGATGGGTGCCGCTCTTCACCATATAGGGCAAGTTAAGTTTCAGGTCGAGGGCATTCTTCGTTGTGTCGATGACCATGACGATGAGCGAATCGCCCTTAATATAGGCAGAAGCCTCGAAGGCCGTTTCTGTCACAGGAGCACCTGCATCACCAGCCTGCTTGACGCTCGACGTCAGCCCTAAGCGGGTGGAACCGGTGACATTTTTCGAGAAATGCGACATGACATAGGCACGAGGCAGCAATGTGTTTTTGGTGTTGCCCGGATTATATTTGGCCTCGCCCGTACCGACGAATGCCCAGTGTGCACGCATATACCAATAGATATAGCCCGTGCAGCCAGCAGTCATACACTCGTTGAGTTCCTCGGCAAAGAGCAGTTGCTCATGCCAGTTAGGCAGGTGGTCGATATGATCGGTCGAAGAGTGTTCTGTCATCCAGATTTCCTTGCCGTACTTGTTGGCCAACACGGCAGACTTCTTTAGATCGCCATGAGCGGGATGGCCATAGATATGACCTGCCACGATGTCAATCTGTTCGCGAGCCGTAGGATCGTTCATCAGCGCATCAGAATAACTGGGGTTAAAACCCAAAGGCTCGGCACTGATCAGACGCACGCCTTTGAATTTTTTGCGATCGAGGATATGGGCATAGTTCTTGACCAGATTAACCTGTTGTTCTGGGGTATAGAGACAACCAGAATAATTGACCCACCAGTCAGGCTCGTTCTGAACAGACACGGCATCGACATTCACATTCTGCAATTGCATATAAGACAAGAAGGTGTTGATCCACGGGAAGAAGTCATCATAGCAGTCGCTACGCAACTCACCCCGCTTATAGCCCTGTTCCTCGGAGTTGCCGCCACCGGCAATACCATTGGTCTTGTAGTCACCTGGAGGCGACCAAGGGGTACCAAAGACAATACCGCCACGCTCTTTGACAATCCTGGCACTGGGCGTAGAGCCAAACCAATCGTAAGGGGTATCCCAGGGGGTCGTTATGTTACCCTTGAAGTTTGGCGAAATCTCCATACGCATGATATTCAAGCCGATGACTGACTCCTTGCCGTAGAGCAGTTTCACAGGTTGCGTATCACTGCCATAAGGACACATGGCACCATCACAGCAGGCAGCACCGAAGCCAGTGATAGTCTGATGGCGGGTATTGCTGATAGTGACTGTTATAGAAGCGGCCTGCATGGCTGTGACCAGACAGGCTGCCGATACCACTGATAGTAATCGTTTCATCATGGTAGATTAGCGTTTTTCTTATGAATTTATAAACTACGAATTTCTCGAATGATACGAATTGAATAGCCATTGGTGATACATATCCATCATTCGCCTAATTCGAGAAATTCGTAGCCGTTAGTTTTTACTCACATTCATGAAAATGAAGTTATGGTAATGGCAGATACCAGTTCTTGCTGTCCATCAACTTAGAGCGGAGGGCATCATCGGATTCGCCATTACGACGCGACACAGGATCGGCCAAGTAGGCCGGATCGCTACGACGCAGGGCCACACGCATCAGATCGTAGAAGCGATTGCCCTCGAAAGCACCCTCGAGCGCCATCTCATCGATGATCATATCCTCGACCAGAGGTATCTGATAGTCGATGGTGTCCTGACGATTTGCCAGTTCCTGCTCAGGCTGCGGCAGAACATAGTACTTGTTGGCATGAGCACTACCAGAACCCAAAGCATGAACACCGATGATCTGCAGGTTGCCCGCTTCGTCGTTCAGTTTATACACATTGGGGTCGAAATAGATCAGATTGCCAGCCTGTTTGCTCTCGATGGTGTCGATACAATTCTTCGTGACATCTTCACACATGCCATACTTCAGCACAGCGAAAGCCGACTGGGGGAACCCAGCACGGTTGAGTGCCTCAGCATAGCGTAGATAGAGCATCGTGACACGATAGAGGGGGATGCGCGTTTTCTGAATCTTCGAGATCGTCTGATAGAACGAATTCTCTTCCGAGAATTCACTCTGGGTGCCAGAAGAGCGAAGCGTAAAGTTCGACCACATACGCAAGTCGCCGATAAAGAGTGGCTCACTGAAACCAGTATGAGGCACATAGGTGGTATCGGCCTTTGTCGCGGTCTTCTCCTCAATACAGAAGATCTGCGACTGTGAGAGACTTGACATGGCAGAAGACGGTGTCAACTGGTAGAAACGGTTGTTTTCTGCCGTCGAGTTAAAGATGTTCGGCAGGTCACTCACCACACCATCGAACACCTGCTGCTCCATAGGAATATAAGTGAGCACTTCTCGCGAACTGACCGGTGAATAACTACTGATGATATTAGTGAAACTAGAAGAACTGGCCCATCGGGCTTGATTGTTGCTCATCATGATGGGATCGTCCTTGTCGGTCAGAAAGTCGTGGTACCAATAGGCAGCCTCACGATAGCGGCCGGCCCACAGGCAGAGATCGCCTAACAAGGCACGCATCGGGATGAAATAACGCTGGGCATTATCGTTATAGACAGTAGGATACTCCGGCAGGTTAACACCCACGAAAGGAGTCAGGTCGGCGATGAGGGCATCACAGATTTCCTGAATGCCCTTGCGCGGCTGATTCATGACATCGCGAGCCTCTTTCTCAGTCATGACTGGTTCGAGGACAAAAGGCACTTCACCATAGTTCATCGACAGTTGCAAATAGGTCCATGCACGGAACGACTTGACGACAGCATACTCGCGCAAAAAGAGGTTGCGGCCACGACGTTCCATCGCTGTATCGACATGAGCAATGAAATAGTTGCAGTTGTTGATGATGGCATAATAGTCGCTCACCTCATTATACTTGTTGGTAGTAGTGAAGTCGAAAGCCGCCAGATGCTTCAGGTCGGCGGAAGCCGAGTTAGTAACAGTCATCAGGTCACCACGGGCAGCACCGAGGAGCACACTGCGGTCAGCCACTGTCTGCAGGCTGCTGATGATACCCATCACACTATAGACAGAGTCGGTAGCATGGTTCAATGTATGATTCTCAGCAAATTCCACCAGATCAGAATCTGGTTCCAACATACTGGAGCAGGAGAAGCACAAAGGTAAAAGGGCAAAAAGGGACAAAGGTAAAAAGCCTTTAGCCGTTTTCCCCACCTGATATAATATTGTTGTCTTCATATCTTTTCTTTATTTAAAAAAATGTTTTTACCTTTAGGTTAGAGGTTAATGTTCACGCCCAGAGAGAAGTTGCGGCCAGCCCCGAGAACGCCTCGGTCAATGCCTTGAGTCAACACGCCACTGGTGAGGGCACAGTCGGGATCACTACCCAGATAGCGAGTGATAGTGAACAGATTGGAGGCATTGCCCCAGATGGTAATACCCTGCAGATAGGTGCTCTGAATAGGCAGGTAGTAACTCAGCGTGACAGAAGCCAAGCGCAGATAACTGCCATCCTCTATCCAGCGGTCGCTGAAACGGGAATTACCCATGGGATCCTTATAACTGATGCGAGGGATGTCGGTCTGCTGATTCTCAACCATCCAGCGGTTGCTGACGGCTGTGGTCTGGTTGAGGAAATAGGTACCACCCTCTAAGAGCGAACGCTGGTAGTTGTAGATATCATTACCCAAAGAGTAGTTGAACACAGCCGAAAGGGTGAAGTTCTTCCAATTGGCCTTGGTATAGATATTTCCGTAGATATCGGGATTGGGATCACCAATGACCACACGGTCGGCCTCGTCAATCTGACCAGGTGCATACTCTCCGTTGGCATTGTAGGGATTGACATCGACAAAACTCATATCACCAGCCTTAAAATAGACTTTGTCCTCATTGTCAAGCACCAGATAGTGGCCCTCAGCATTGGCAGCGCCAGTATTTGCATAGACACCATTGGTCTTGTAACCATAGAACAGGCCAACGGGCTGATTCACGGCTGTCAAAACAGAAGCGCCATAGGCCTGGGTCTCGAAGGCACGGTTGTTGTCAGGAAGAGCGGTCACCTTATTCTGGTAGTGACCAACGGTGCCACCTAGTTCCCAGCGGAAATCCTTCGTGTTGAGTACCTTTACACCCACATGGACATTGAAGCCCTCGTTCTGCAGTTTACCTTCATTGCTCCAACTGCTCTCTAGACCTGTGGTCCATGCCAACTGACGGAGCGAGAGAAGATCAGAAGTCCAACTCTTGAAATAATTCAAACGAACATTCAGGCGGTTATTAAGGAAGTTACCTTCCAGACCAGCAGTTAGACGTGAGGTAGTCTCCCACTTCAACTCGGTATTACCGATATTACCGATGACGATACCCGTAGCATCACTATGGAACATACGACGGGAAACGAAGTAACTGCGCGAAGCGGTATAGTCGATATTGTCGTTGCCGGCAATATCAAAACCGGCATTCAGACGCAGGTAGTCGATACCTTTCACACCAGCAAGCCATTTCTCGTTGGTCAACACCCAGGCACCTTCAACACTTGGGAACAATCCCCAGACAACACCAGCGACCTTCAGACCAGAAGCATCCTTACCGAAACGAGAAGAGGCATGGGCAGAAAGGCCGAAATTCAGGTAATAGCGCTGGGCATAGTTATAGTCTGCCAAGGCATACCACTGTATTTCACTAATCTGATCATTAGCACCATCAGTATTCTGGAAGGCCAGCGACGAAGTCATGTTGGGCTTCTTGTCGTTCGGCGTATTGTAGCCGCTCTGAGCCGTCAACTTATACGTGCTGCTCATATAGCGGAAGCCACCCTTGACACTCACCTGATGGGCATCATACTGGTTCTGCCAAGACACACGGGTGTCACTCTGGAGGAAAGTGAGGTTAGAGGACTGGCTCTGCACGAAATTCTCAAGCGTGGTATTCTCGTCAAGACCATCAACCACGAAATGAGGCACGCCCTGATGTGGCAGATAGTAGTTCTCGTTGGTATTGACCAGCGACAACGAGAAATGCTCGCTCACAGAGAGATGTTTGTTGAACTCATAGCGCGGCATGATAGAGAAGACAATGAGTCGATTGCCCAGATTGTTTCGGTTCTTGCCATCGCCATATTCCAAGATACTCCTGGGATTGGCCAAACGACCACGACTAATCAACTTATAGTCAGCACCCGAGTCATCCAGGTAGTCATCGGCCTCAGCCAGAAAGCGACTGATTCTACCGCTGTTGTCCACTGCAAAAGGAGAGAGGAACGGAGCCTTGGTTAAACCGAGGAAACCCGGAGAGGATATCACACCGGTCAAGATGGAAGCAGGCGCACCGTCGTCGCGCAACGAACGGTCAACATCACTGTAGGAGGCATCGAAGCGCACGTCAAGGCCACGGGCAATGGAGATATCACTGTTCAAGCGCATGTTGAAACGGGTGTAATCATTTTCCTTCAGCGTGCTCTTACCCATCGAATAGCCTACCGACAGGTTGTAAGAGGCTACATTGTCACCACCCTGCACATTAATACCGTAATTCTGCGAGAAGGCATTATCATAGACCTCGTCTTTCCAGTTGGTGTTCTGGTGGTACTTCTCATAATAAGGATAGGAAGGTCCCTCGTTGTTAAGGAACTTCATGTGACTTTGCGAGGCGGTCTTGCCAGCCAGCAGTTCGGTGGCATAGAGGCGATAGTCCTCGGCACCCATCATCTCCGGCAGACGGGGCACTAATTCAAAGCGGCCATTTGCGGTCACATCGATCTTGGTGGCCATCGACTTGTTGCGCTTAGTCTTGATCAGGATGACGCCGTTGGCACCTTTGGCACCATAGAGTGCTGTACCGTTTTTCAACACCTCGACGCTCTCGATGTCATTGACATTGAGGTTAGCAAGCATATTGTTGAAATAGCCATCGTGCAATGTTGCGCGGTCGTACTGCATATCCAGAATGACATCATCGACGACAATCAGCGGACGGGCATTGATATTGATAGAGTTGATACCCGACACCATCAGCATATTGCCGAGACCGGGGACGCCGCTATGAGACACCGAACGGAGGTCACCGCCCAGTTGCTGCGCAATCAAGGGGTCGATGCTGAAGGCAGACGTATTGTCAAAATTGGCAGCACCTACCGATTGCATGGCCGTGGTCTGGCGCTGATACTCGGAGGAGAAGGCTTCATTGTACAAATAGGCATTGGCCTTGCCATCGGCAATGGCACACTGCTGCAGGTTATATCCGTCAACACGCATCAAGACCGATGTCACATAGTCGGGGGCTTTCAGTTCATAGAGGCCCTGCTCGTCGGTCATGGCCGTATATTTCGTCTCGCCATAGGCAGACACGATGACACCGGCCAAAGGCTGCTGCGTGGCGGCATCGACAACTTGTCCCTTCACGGTTTTCAGGTTTTCCTGTGCTGACGTCGTCAGGACTGTTAGCAGCATGACAAATGATATAATATACTTCTTCATGATTATTCAGGTTTAGAGGTACGAGGTTTGAGATAGATGCAATCCAGATACATCTCACGATCATAAGTTGATGTCTGCCTGGCTGTGATAGAGCAAGCCAGTTTAATGCTGACGCGATTACCATCCTGACCATAACTGCTCACAGGGAACTTGAAGTCCTCTGCAATCAGCACCGTATCAATACGCTCGGGGGCAGTCACAAACTCTGTCTTATTTTCTGCAGTCTTGCAACTATACGACTGAGTCTTGCCATTCTGCCCAAGATAACTGATAGTAGCCTTGAACTTATTGGGAAGCAGTTTTTCGGCATTCTCATTGTAAATGGTCTTGGGAAGCACGATAGCATAGATATCGTAACTGCCGCTCAAGGTGCCATAGATTTGGAAATCGACCGTCCAGTTGTCGGTAGCAGACAGCGGGGCGATGCGCAGGAAACGGCCATTGGACACCTGGTCGGAAACAATCTGACGGATGTTATAAACACACTTGGTATAGTCGGTGATGAGATGGGTGCTCTCGCCCTCCACAAACAATTCCTTGAAATAGGTGGCTTCAGGTGTAAACGGCCACTTCTCCTGAGTATAGACCAAGCCATTGCTGCAATCCAGCGCTTTGGCACCATAAAGGATACCACCCTCATCATAGGGATTCTTGAACACATGATACACATGCTTGCCCTTGGGGAAGGTGAAATTCTCACGCAGATAGGGCACGGAAATCAGTGAATCCTGAGGCGACTTCTGATCAGTCATGTTGAAGACGGCGTCCTGCATCAATGCAATGGTCGTGTAGAGTTGCTGCAAAGAGTCACGCTTCTGCATACCATCCTCGAAGTTGAAATAAGAACTGGCTTCATCCCAGGCCTCCTTCCAGCCTTCCGTCGTGGGAACCACGGCCACATAGGTGGAGTCTTCGGCTCTCAGCAAACCGATAACATCCAGCACACGGTTGCGCTCGTAAACAACGGAGTCGATATAGACCGGAACACCATCGACAACACCATTGGAGAGCGAGGCTTCTGGATCGAAGATGTCCTCGTTGAAACGGCGCAGGTTGGTGCCGATATTCACCAAGTCGGGATTGTCGCATAACATCTCATATATATTATGGTTGTATGGCAAAGACTTCTGTATCACATGCAATACGCCATTGGAAGCACGCTGGTTGGCTATCGACACATCCACGCCATCAAACTGGCCATCGGCCATGTTGATACGCTTCATGTTAAGCATGAGCATACGCACAGGATCAGACTTGACAGAGACGAGTGAACGCGAGATGTGGTTCTGCACAAAACTACGCTCTACCGAAGAGTCGCCCACAACAGTCTGAACCAACTGCAGGAGTGAATCCTTGTTGAAGGTGCCATTCACGGGAGCCATCACTGTGAACGTCTGGCCACTGCTGAGAATATCGGCGTAACTCGCAGACTTCTTCTGATGCAGCCGATAAATCTTGGTTTGATCCAGAACCTCGCAGAAATCGCTCAACTGGGGGTTGGCTTTCAACTGTTCCCATAGCGTGGCACCGGGCTCTTCCATGCCTGAGGTACCAGTGTAATGATCATCCCAGTCGCTGCAGGCAGCCAGGGTTGCAGCCAAGCCGCAACCTGCTACCAGCGAAAGGGCTATATTCTTGAAATTCTTAGTGTTCATAATTATTAATTATCAATTGTCAATTATCAATTAGTGCTGATCCTCGCCCTCGGGACTTCCATAAACGCTCTTCGGACATAGTTCCAGATAATCGAAACTCCAATAGCAAGTGGGGTCTTTCAATACCTGGCGGGCACGCAGGTAATAGTCCTGACCGGCCTCAAGTTGCGTCGTGGTCATGATATAGCGGAGATTATGGATATGCGAGCGGAGCGTTTGAGCCTTATCGCCCATCTGCCAGTAGCAGTCCATACCCTTCATATAGCCATGATTGCGCATCGCCTTGTCAATGGCCTTGTTGGCATTCTTGGCCTCGTCAGTCTCGCCGGAAACGTCTGTCACCCATCCAATGGTGGGGTCGCCGCCATACATACGCAGGTCAGCAGGAATGCCACAGGGCACATCGTCCAAATAGAACTGTACGACACCACGCTCGGTACCCACAGTGTAGCCAAGGCGTATCTCGTAAGTACCCGACTTCGGCACTGGAGGCAGTTTGAAAGTAGCATCAAAGATACCACTGACGGTGACACCATTACTCTTATAGTGAGACCATGTAAAGGCATCACCATGAATAGCGATAATTGCCTGCTCACCCATCACCTTCCAGTTCTTGATGAACCCAAGACGGAAAGCAATGGCTTTCTCCTCACCATAGCGGCCACGGGCGCCACTGTTCTGGAAGTCGGGACTCAACACATTGGAATCGAAGCGCATACGGCAGTTGAGAACAACATCACGCACAGTCTCATTGAAAGTAAGAATATCCTCCAGATAATGATACATACCATTGGGGGCTTGTTGGAGAACGCCACCCGACTCCTGAGCAGTCAGCACACGCACACCCTGCACCTCATAGTTATTCTTCAAACCTTTACGGTTGATGTAGAGTTGCTCGTTAGGATAGCAGAATCGCATAATCGTTCCAGGGCACATCGTCTCATAGAACTCCTCGGGATCGGCTTTATTGGTATCCCAGAAGGCCAGTGTTTCCTTACTCTCGATAATCTCATCGTATGGTAGGACACGGTCGATGAGGTGGTAACTGACAAAACGGTTCAGCGGGTTCTTACGGTTACGGAAATCGTCATCATACTTATCGGCATCTTCTGGATAGACAGCATCATAGACTTCCTTGGCGTAGGCCACCAAGTCATCCAAGTCGTAAATACCATTGGCATTGTAAACCTCGTCGGGTTCGATAAAGGCCGTGAACTTGTAATAATGCTTTTCAGGCCACTGCACAGGTACTGGCACGCCTCCATCAGAACCAGACTTACAAACAACCTTGTTATTCCAAGAATAGACTGAGTCTTGCGACACCTTATCGTTACCCCATTCGGGATAGGTCTTATCCTCATAGGCCATGAGCGAGTCGGCAAGGCCGGTCAGGAAGAGAGCCTGCGAGAAGATGGTGACGGCTGTGTCGGCAGCGATGACATCGGGCAACTTGTCGCTGGTACGGGGAATAATACGGTTCACGATATGCACCACACCATTGGTCACCGAGTCATCGAACTCAACCATACGAGCCACTTTATTGGCATAGTGGACAATAGCATTATTATTGTCGACATCATTGTTGACAGAGAGTTCTATATAGGTTTCTGCCATGTTCATTCCCAGGGAGCCCTCAGAGCGGTCGGTCGTAAACCATGCCTTGGTCCTGATGATATGGGTACGGGCCAACGTATCCACGACTGCCGCAGGAATATCATCAATTGAAGCATAGTTGTTGTCGGCCAAATACTTCTCAATGGCTTCGTTGTTGGGTGCAAAGACCGTATAGTCGCCATAAGTAGACAACATTGCCAGATAAGGCGTACGCTTGAGAAGAGCAACGAAATCGCCCACCCTGTCAATATTATCGGTGAGTAACTCTGCTGCCGTCATCTTCTCAGAGGTATATCTGTTCATGGGCACATCATCGTCATTATCCACACACGAGACGAACGACAAGCCCAACGATAGTTGGAAAACAGCCAGACAGAGTGTCAACAGCCATTTGGAGAATTTATTCACTTGTTTCATCATGTCTTTATAGTTCTAATTGGTTTTCATTACTTCAACTCTGAATCCTCTCCCTTGTTGAAGGCTGGATTCTGCTTCAGGAGCGGGTTGGCTTTCAGTTCGCTCTTAAGATAAGGGAAATAGACATAGTTGGGGTCAGCCAACTTAATCTTGATGAGGTTGGTATCCTGTGTGAACTTGCGGATGACACAGGATGACAGACGCTTGGTGTCACCATCACGGCGAGAAGCCCTGACCAAGTCGTACCAGCGCTTGCCCTCGAACAGGAACTCACGATGACGCTCTTCCAAGAGCAGGTCTTCCATCTGAGTCTTAGAGCCAGAATAGTCCTCAAACGTCAAGGAGGTACCAGAACCGTCTGGAGCGATAGCATTAGCACGCTTGAAGACAGTATTGATCAACTGATAGGCCTCCTCATAGTCAGCCTCACCACGCTGAATCAACGCCTCAGCCTTCATCAGCAGCACATCACTCAGGCGATAGATAATCCAGTTGGCACTCTTGTTGGAGCGACGGTTACATTTGGCCATACTCACATTGCTCGGTGTTTGCAGAGAAAAGTCAGTATTTTCCCATACGTATTTTGTAATGACATAAGTATTGTCACGAGCCTGCAGACTCTCATAGTAACGACAATCTCTCTGCGAAAGGAACACCTGATTCTTGTCAGTGTCGAAACCATCACCCAAGAAATCGGAAGCCCTCAGACGACCCAGCGCATTAGAACTCGACCCATAGTAATTGGCCACCCAGTTGTTCTCCTGTCTTGATGCACCATTATAGTATATCTCAAAGAGGCTCTCAAAAGAATTTTTCCTGCCGAAGATATTTGTATAAGCGACACCCACCTCCTTGGCCGCACCGGGCTTTGATTCCAGGATCATCGGAACCTTGTAGTCTTTGATACTATAGAGACCTATGCTGTTCAATTGATCCGTCTGGACCAATTCGTCATACAGGGCCTTCTTGTAATTGATTACATAGTCACAATTTTCTATCACGCGATCCCAGTCGCCTTTCCACAGATAGAGGTCGGCCAAAAGGGCATAGACGGCACAACGAGTGATGCGGCTGTTGTTATCATTGGGCACAATCACTTGGTTGTTGCTCACCTTCTCCTGTGAGTAACGAGTCAACGCCATATTCTTAACGCGCTCAAGATCGTTAATCAGCGAGTCGAGTACATCTTCAAACGGGGTAGCCGGCAAGACGTAATTCTGATTGTCATCGATACTGGGCTGCGTAGTATAAGGCACATCACGGAACGTACGAATCAAATAGAAATAGGCCAGAGCACGGAGGGTGGTAGCCTCGGCAATCGTGGCATTGAGTTCTGCACGGGTGTAGTTGGCATCAGCCACCTCTACTTCCGGAGCATAGTTTATCACGACATTGCAACGATTGATCACATTATAGAAGCCTGCCCAGTTGCACATGGAGTTTACCGGCAACAGGTTTTCCTTCAGCAATTCGTTGAGATCGACACCAGAGTTTGAACCTGCGAGGATATTCTCCGAGCGCAGTTCGCCCCAAACACCCATACGGGTGACAACGTCCTGATCGGCCAAGGCTTCATAGCAACTATTCATAGCACTCGTCACATCCTTTTTCTCCTTCCAGTAGTTCTCAAGAACAACTTGGTCCATGGGAAGGATATCGAGGAAATCACCGCACCCTGACAGCATGAATGAGCCCAGCGACAAGAGCATGACACCCTTGATGGTTTTCACCTTATTATATATATATGATGTTTTCATAACTATTAATCATTACAATTAGAACTGAATGGTTATACCACCGGTAAAGGACTTGGCACGAGGCGTTCTGGCATTATCGGTGACAACGCCCATCGATCCATAGCCCACCTCCGGATCTGCGCCGGAATACTTAGTCAAGCAGAACAGGTTGTTTGCCGACACATAGAGACTCAATTGGGTCAGCCCCAACTTCTTGATCACCTTCGGGTCGAAGGAATAACTCAACTGCGTGTAGTTCAGACGTATGAACGAGCCATCTTCGACAAAACGGTCGCTACCGAGGTAGTTGTAACTCATGTTACCATCCGTATTACGATAGGCACGAGGAATCTCAGTGATGTCACCCTCTACGCGCCAGCGCCAGTTCACGGCACGGCTCTGGTTGTTGTTCGATGCCATGTTCTCCACATTCATGCGGGCAGCATTGATAATCTTATTACCATAGCGGAAGTTGAACTGGTTGTTCCATGACAAACGGCCCCAATTGAGTTTGAAACCGAAACCACCAGTGAACTTAGGCAGTGAAGAGCCCAGATAGACAATATCGAGTTCGTTGATCTGACCGTCGTGGTTGATATCCTCATACTTGGCATCACCGCCTTTGTACTCATAGTCCACTGTACCGGCACAGAACATGACCGGTTTTGTCATGCCATGCTCGTCGAGAATGACCAAGCCATTGGCATCACGGGCCACTGGCGCATCAGGACCACTCACACCGGGCACCTCTGTCTCAGAATACTTACTGTACTGATAGACACCCTTATAACGGAAGCCATAAATGCTGCCGAAGGCACGATTCAACTCGATACGGGTCAGATAAGTGCCATTACGACGATCGTAGTCTGGATTCAACGCTGGACTGTTCAGAATGGTCTCGTCCATAGACGTCAACTGGTTGCGGTTGTTGGCGAAGGTGATATTGAAATCGAACGACACCTTGCCCAACTTGACAATACGATTACCATTAATATTGAACTCCCAACCCACGTTTTTCATATCACCCACATTCTGTACGGCTAACGCTGTGTAGCCTGACGATGTCGGGATGCCGCGATTGTTCATTAGCATGTCGGAAGTGTACTGCCAGTAGTACTCCACATTACCAGTCAGTTTGTCATCGAAGAAACCGAAGTCAACACCAAGGTTATAGGTCTTCTTCTGCTCCCACTTCAGATTCTTCAACTGGATCTTGGTGGGATACATCACACCCTGACCCATATAGGCTTTACCTGTACCGTCGTCATAGGTACTGAAATACAGATACTCCTGACCGGGCTGACGACCCACAATGCCCCAACCCGGACGGATGGAGAGCATTGAGACAAAAGGCAGTGCTTTCTGGAACCACGGCTCCTTGCTGATATTCCAACGCAAAGAGAACGCAGGGAAGTTACCCCAACGCTGGTCACCGCCAAACTGGGTACTACCATCACGACGGATGGAGAAATCGGCCATATAGCGACCCTTGTAGGCATAGTGGGCAGAATAGGTGAAATAGATACTACGCCACTGGCCACTACCAGTATTCATACCGGTGATAAGGCCTTGGGCAGCCGTGCTTTGGATGCTGCCATCAGGCAGGCCCCACGACGTGGTATTCTGAGAACTATTGTTACCACTGGTCAACTGTCCACGGAGCATCATCGACAACGAATGGTCTTTGTTCTTAAAGGCAGGGGTGAACGTCAGCGTATGCGTCGTGGTCACGCCAAGGCTCTTTGAAGAACCGGAATAGGTCTGGTTGGCCTCTTTATTCTCATCTTTCCATCCCCTTGTATTCAGCGACAGTGGCAGGAACCGATCTTCATAGTTATTGAAAATGTTGAACACCACCTTGCCCTCATACTGCAGGCGGGTTTTGTCGTCTTCTATACCCAACAGGTTGTAGCGCAACTTAAACTCTGGCTCAATATTATAAGTGGTCACATTGCTCTTGGCCAGTTTTGCCAACGCAATAGGGTTCTTGTTGCCCAACATATCTCTGAGTTCTGCCGACACAGAAGTCAGCATCGTATAATAGTCATTGAGGTCGTTGCCGTTTTTGTCTTCTTCATAGATAGAGAGATTTGGCATACGCACATAGGCAAGTCCCAGAAGGTCGCCGTGGTTTCGCTTGTTCTTGGTGTATGTCAACGCGATGTTAGTCTCAATCTTGATACGATCGCTGACGAAGTAGTCCAAGTTGACACGTGAACTAAAACGATCCAGCGACTGCTCAATGATCGAACCAGTCTCATGGTCATAACCGGCACCGATACGGAAATTGGCCTTTTCACCACCACCACTCAATGACAGATAGTGGTTCTGGCGCCAACCCGTCTTCTTGACTTCCTTCAACCAGTCGGTGTTGTCATCATACATATTATACTCAGGGAAATTGGGACGATAACTGATCTCATCGATATCGCTGGCCCGATCGCTCATCTCAGGATTGAAATAGGCCTCCTTCAGCATCATGGTGTACTCGTCACCATTCAGCATCTGATAGCCATCGGGCTGATAAGTACCAGTCAAACGGAAACTATAGGTCACACGGGTCTTGCCGCGTGAACCACGCTTAGTCTTAATTTCAATAACGCCATTGGAGCCTTGCGAACCCCAAATGGCCGTAGCGGCAGCATCCTTCAACACTGAAATACTCTCAATATCCTCCGGGTTGATGTTCAGCAACTGGGCGAATTTCTCTTCGTTCATGTCGCCGTCTAACTGCTGACCGCCCGTCTCCCATACGTTGCCATCGACCACGATCAGAGGTTCGACAGAACCAATATTAGAGACGGTTGACACACCGCGCAAACGCATTGACGTGCCAGAACCCAGGTTACCAGAGTTGGCCACGATGTCCAAACCGGCGATACGTCCCTGAAGGGCTTCGTCAACAGTAGTGATTGCCAGACCTTCAAATTCCTTCATGTCAATACTCTGACGAGCCGTAGAGATCTCATCCATGGGGACAGCCAAGCCGGAACCCTGCGCACGGCGCCTTGCCGTAACTGTCACCTCCTTGATCTGGGTGGCACTCTGCATGTGGATACTGTACTTGGTCTTGTTGAAAGGCAGCGTCACTGTTTTATAACCTACGTAAGTGACACGCAGTTTGTCTTTCGGATTCTTTAACTTAAATGAGAAGTTACCGCTCATATCTGTCACGGCCGATGCCACAATACGGTTGGCGGCATCCACCTCCACGACATTGGCCATCAGCACGGGGCCGAACTCATCAGTCACTGTACCACTGATGATGTCACCGGCAGACTGGGCGTTGGCGGTAACTAAAAAACTAAAGAACGAAAATAATAATATACTCAGTCGTTTCATAATCTGTCTATTTTTGATTTCGTTGTTTTTTAATTACCACAGTTTAATGGCTTGTCTATCAAGTGAATCACAGCAGAAGAGGAAGTATAGAGATTCGTCGCTTCTCCCGTACCTTGGTCAATGTCGTATTGGTACTCACGGGCTTGTATATTATAGAGAGGTATCTCATGCCCGTTTTCCATATAGGTTTTCTTCACCACTTTGTGATAAGTTCCATTAGCCACGTCAATGGCATCCTGCACACGGATTTCATCATCCAGCAGTTCACTCTTTAACATATAGAAACGCTTTGTCCTGTTATTAATAAGAGAGGTCTCATAATCACCCGACTCTTTGGCAGCACCAATATAGAATGCATTATCCTGAATATGATATTTCAGGAAATTGAGAATAGCAAGCGAGTCGGCTTCGGCGCCGGCATCATCACCGGCCTCGCGCTTGGCTTCCACCTGCTCCCATGATGACAGACTGCCAGAAGTCTGAAGACCTTCAATAGCCTCATTAGAGGGGACATAAATAGTATAATGATAGGTGTTGAACAATGACAGATTGATACCACCACAGGCTTTGATGTCTTGTTTATTGCCTGTACCCGGATCATGAACACTCTCGAACAGGCCACTGCCATCAAGCAGTTCCAAGAACTTTCCAAAATACTGTGGGTGGGCAGCCAATTGATCATGGACCGTCATACGGGTGCCCATCATCGGCTCACCATCAAGAACGTACACCTTGCCATTACCACCGGTTATCTCTTTACGCTGATCATAGACACGCGCAATGTGCAGTGGATGTCCCTCGTTCATTTGATAACTGCCTTCTACAAGCATATTATTCTCATCGGTAGAATTTGTCACACGCACGCCACAACCATTCTTGGTGCGGAAATAGGTATTCTTTCCATTCCAGACATCGCCAATCACGATATGTGTATCCAGGATATCACGCAGGCATCGGGTGATACGATAGTTATCAGTCGTTGTACCAACAGAGTCGCGTTCGCCTGTTGCAGGGTCATAATTATAAATCACAGCAGACACACGCTGGACATCATTGGTCGCCTTTTCATTCCAGCGGAAACTGAGAATTTGGAGTTTATCCTTACCGTAGGACGTGGGGTCGATATATTCCAACAATGCATCATTCGTAGGTACAAAGAAACTGTAACGGGTACCAAGGGCATTCAGATACACGTTATACTTGTTTTGTTCTATGGCCCAGTTAATAATCTTCATGTTACGGTTGATCAGCGGCGGGAACAGCACACTGACATATCTCGTTGGCGAGAAAACCTTATTGGTAAGATAGACTGCGCCATTGCAAGCCAGCCATACTGAGTCGATATCAGCCACATTAACGCCCATTGGATCGTTGGCATCATTAAGGATGGCATTAAACTTCGAAGGAACGGACGAAATGAAAGACTGAAGCATATTCACCTTCAGCAATTCAATGATGGTCTGATCATCAACATCGTCCCATGAAGCGAAATTCTCACTCAACGGCTTACCGGCACCTTCCCAGTAGGCTTTCATGGCATCATCAGTAGGCACCATGATCACGGCCATATCACGCTGTTCTGCCGCGTTGCCCTCGCTAGAAGACTTATAGTTGGCAGAATAGTAAGAGTTCCACCCTGGATCGTAAGGCAGCAACGTAAACACGCCACCTCCATCAGGAAGTCTATTAACCTCCACACCACGCTTGTCATTGAAGAAGTGCTTGGTATAGACCGTATCCACATTGGCATTATAGAGATAATTGTAACGTATGGTCTTCTCAAGATCTTTACTATCAGGATAAGGGGCACAGAAACGCTCGAGAATTCGATTAAAAATGGTGGTCTGTGGCTTATGGGCAATGAGTTCGGCCATATTTGGTAGCGGTGTCACCACATCCTCCGTACGATGAATAAATCCATTCGCACAACGGACATTCTGATCCACCACCTTAATGCCATTGACACTGGCATCACCACTCTGACGACTAACTGTATTATTGAACAAGAAATTATAATCTTCGTTGGTGATTCGATTGTTGACCATCTGAGCCTCCAGGAAGAGAATCATCGGCACGGCGGTACCGTCCTCCAGACAAACCATATTCTTGCCACTTTCACGAAAACGCTTCCAATACTTATTGTCAGGCATATCCTGAGGCCTAAGAACAGGAACCGTATCATAGGCATCCAAGGCTGAGAAACGACGCATTGCCTGACCTTCTCGCAAAGGATTGCCCTGAATAGTTGACAGATTGTTGATTTGAATCGAGTTGTCAATCATGCCACCAAACAGCAACATTTTCTTTTGAGACAGCGAGAGGTCTTGATAACTCCTCACTCCCCAACTATTGCTTTGATAGAAACGCTTGTAGGCCTCGTCATCGGCAGCAAACAGCGTTTTCGAACCCGTCTTAGCCAACACTTCGCGATAGCCAAGATCGTTGATCATCTGCACTGTGTTGGTATAGTTCCCTTGTTCGTCCAGCCAACCATAGATGCTCGAGCCCCAACCATCAGGGGTTCGCTCATCCAAGTCGTACTCCTGGCACGACAGCAATGAACTACAACCAGCCAACAGCACTCCAGCAGCCAACACCCAGTGTCGGCCACATTTCCAGATTTGTCTTTTGGTTTTCATACTTGTTTGAGATTTTGATAATATTTGGTTTTGCTTTTATCTGCACATTTTGACGATGCAAAATTACACAATAAATACGTGCGAGGCGTTTTTATTTGTCAACAGGGTTTTTCTGTTCGTCAACAGTTTTTCAGGAATGTTTCACTTTCTTTTCATTTTGTGTCACATTTGTGCACCATCTCGGTTTTTTCTTCGTATCTTTGCACCAAAATAACGATTTTAACGAACAATGACAATGAATACACATTCCTATAAAACGGTGCTTGTCATTCTGGCAACATTGCTGCTAACCATAGGTACAAAAGCCCAGAAAAGGCAGAAGTATGAGTATATGCGCAACCTGCCGGTCTATGCCGACTCACTGATCAAGGACCTGACCTACCCGCTGGCGTGGGGCAATAGCCCCATCACCGACTTCGACGAATGGCGACAGTCTGCCCGTCAGAAAGTGTTCGACTGTATGCAAAAATCGAGATACGTCTGTCACGCTACTACACCGTGACTGCCTATGTGCTGATCCCGGATGGCAAGGGGCCGTTCCCTGCCATCAACGCCTTGCACGACCACGGCGCCCACCTCTTCATTGGCAAGGAAAAGATGATCCGGCCGCTGGCCTGCGAGGACTCCACCGTCATCAAGGATGCCGACGACTGGGCCGCACAACTCTATGAGGGACAGTTCGTGGGCGACTACCTGGCACAGCACGGCTACGTGGTCTTCTCTGCCGATGCCCCGATGTGGGGCGAGCGCGGCCAGAAGGAAGGGGCACGACGCGACCGCTACGACATGATTGCGGGCAACATGATGATGTATGGCATCGACCTGTCGGCCTATATGACCTACGACGACATCGCCGGCACGGAGTTCCTG
>CADCCB010000033.1 GCA_902799905.1 uncultured Prevotellaceae bacterium | reverse complement strand
CATTGTAACATTTGGGTTTGGTCACACAAATATACAACAAAATGGCGGCTTTCTTCTATGTCTGCTTATTATTCTATCACTCGAAATGTCGGATGAGCCCCAATTCTGACCTTAACGGAAAAATCATTTCACATCTTAGACTTCAATATCCCAAATTTACGTTGCGGTTTTGTTAATCTGAAGAGGGTTGATTATTTCTCATTCATCCTAAGCAGACGGTCAAGGAGACCGCTTACCAACTCGGGTTCCCTACCACCGCCAATTTCTGCCGTTATTTCAAACATGCCACCGGCATCTATCCGCAGGAGTATAAAAAAAGAGTTAGCGGCGGGCGTAAAAAGGATGGCTTTAATTGCGATAAATAATGCGGTACTTGTAAAATATCTTCCGTTAGAACTGCTGCTCCAGATGTTGTTTTTAACAAGTCTAATATGTACTGACTTTATTTTAATGGAAATTTTTAGTTTGACTTCATTGTTTTCTATAATTGGTTTATAGCCAGTAAAACAACTTGTTTTACCTTTGAAACAGGCATACTTTACTGTGTTAGAAGGCATCTTAACGAAGGTAAAACAAGTTGTTTTACTTTTAAAGAAGGCTTCTCTTTAATTTGCTATGACAATCCTTTAGTCTGTCGCTTATACTGATAACCCATGGAGAGTAGCCTCTTTCCAATTTCTCTGTCAATATATTTCCCAATTGAGAAGGTAGGAAACAGTTGAGCGAGTCGCTGAGGACAACGGGGACAGGTGAGCGTCTCGCTATTGATGAGGCGCTGAAAAAGGCCATCTGTCGCGCTTGACGGATGGCCAGTTTTCTTTTTTGGAAAGTCAGAAACTTCACAGTTTCACTTCCTGTTGTGTTTTAATACAATAATTCTTATTTATAGAGAAAGCATAGAAATGTTCTACTCCAAATAGCCCGTGGGCTTGAACAGCGAGTCGGTCACCAGCGAGTCGACGGGCTGCTCATAGGCCATAGCAGGCTCATCAGCCGAAGGCACCATCTGCTCCAGGGCATAACTGTCCTCATCAACCCAGGTGCTGTTGTCACCCAGCGACTGGTTGAGGGCGTTGCTCAGCGTCAGCACGATGGCCACGACGGCAGCGGCACGGAAGAGTGGCCTCAGACGCTGACCAAGACTGATTACACGGGCTTTCACCTGCGGAGCCTCCTCAGTCATCTGCAACAGGCGCTCATCGAAATCATCGTCCAGCGTTTCCTCTGGAACCATCGCCTCGAAGAGCGAGCGATACTGGCGCAGGGACTCAGGCATGTCCTCGTCGTTCTGTTCGAAGAATGCCTTCAGAATCTGCTCCTCCTTCAAGGTCGTCTCAGCCTCGAAGTAGCGTTCCAGCAACTGTTCGATGTACTTATAATCCATATTTTTCTTGTTCTAAATACTTTTGTTTGATAGTCTGGCGCGCCCTGAAGATGTTCACTTTCACTTGTTGTTCGGTGATGTCGAGCACGGCGGCTATCTCCTTGTAGGACTTCCCCTCGATGTCGCGCAACTGCATGCAGGTGCGTTGTTTCTCGGGCAACAGAGCCATCAGTCTTCTCACGCGGTCCACCCTGTCGCGCTGAACGGCCTGCTCTTCAGGATTGGCGCTGTAGGAATGGTCAGGAGCCTCACACTCCACGTCTTCGAGCGATGCGTTCTGGTTCTCCATCCGCTTCTGGCGGTCGAGGGCCACATTGCGGCAGGTTGTCATGCAATAGGCCTCGATGGACTCTATCGCGTCCCACTGTTCGCGGCGGTTCCAGACCCTGAGCATCGTCTCCTGCACCACATCCTCGGCATCAGCCCTGTTGAGAGTGATGCTGAGCGCCAGTCGGAAGAGTTCGTTCTTCAACGGCAGCACATCGGTGCGGAAACTGATATTCTTCATCCTCTCTACTATCTATAGACGACTGACTGCGTGGAAAGTTACAGCAAGTGGCGTTTTTTTTCTATTTTTTCTATTTTTACTTATTCCTCACCCATCGGATGTCGCGCTGACGGCCCTGACGATCCTGAACGGTGAAGAGGTATTCGCGACCGATGAGAAAGGGCCAGGCCACGAAATGCACGAAACTGATGACGGGAAAGCCGTCAATCTTACGGATGATATCGCCCTCGCGGAAGCCACACTCATAGGGCACGCCGCGCTCCCACACCAGTCCCACGCAGGCCTGTCCGTTTTCCGAGACAAAGGCTATTTCCGTCTGACTGTTGCCCACACGTATCGTGGCCAACTGCTGGTAGGGCTGGAAGCGGATGCGCCGCTTCTTGGGGTTCACCATCAGCACGCCGAAATCCAAGAGAGAGGCCCCAAGGTGCGAGCCACCCTGGGTGGTGACGGTATGAACTTCTGAGAACGAGAAGTCGCCCAGTCGCAAGTCGCTGAGATTCAGAAAGACGACTTCGCCCAGAGGCTCAGCCCCAAAGTTTCCTATGGCATGACGACCCACGGAACGGCCCTCTACCTGACTCTCCACCCGTTCGCCCACCTTCGCGGCCATACGGTCGAAACTCTGCTTGTTCATCGCGTAGAACTGGCGGCTGCCCGTATCGAAAAGCGCCTCTTCGGTATAATTGCCGAAGGGGTTCACTTCCACATAGGGCACATGATACCTTATTTTATAGCGGGCCTCGAAGCCCTGCTCACGATCGAAATAGTTCTTCCTGTCAGTCAGTATCAGCAGTCGGTTGCGCACATCGATTTTGGCATTCAGCCCACGGTTGATAATGTCGAATCCAATGATTCCATCGAAGCCGCGCCTTTTGACGGCCCTCTGCTGGAGCGTGGCCTGACAGTCGGAGAAGACGATGCTGCCTATCTTCAGCGGTGGCAGCGTGACCATCCGTACCGTGTCGACTGCACCGATGGCATCGTGGGAAAGGATATGGCCTGCCGGCCTACACCCCCTGATGGGTGTATCGGCATAGACCACGGCCTGTGCCGACCCGGTATCGAACAGGAAACGATAGGTCTTCCCCTCGATTTCCACAGGGATATAGATCTGCTGGTTCTCCCATTCTATAGCGATGGAATCGACGAAATCGGTGTGCGATACACTTTTTGCCACGCTGTAGCGCGTCAAGGACATCTGTCCAAAGACACACAGCGAGCAAAACGCCATCAGCACACACAACGACCGTCTCATCGCATCTCGTTTAGCAGTCGGTCGGCATGTCCCCACTTATCCATCATAAAGAGCACATAGCGCATGTCGACACCGATGCAACGGGCTAACTGCGAGTCGAAGAAGATATCGCTGGACAGAGAGTCCCAGTTGCCGTCGAAGGCCAGGCCAATGAGACGGTTTTGACCATCGAACATAGGCGAGCCGCTATTTCCACCCGTGATATCATTGGTGGTGAGGAAGCAGAGTTGCAGGTCGTCCTGCCCCTTGAAGAGGTCCACGATCTCAGGCTCCACCTTGTATTCCTCGATGGAATCGCCCATCTTCATCTTTGCCACGAGGCTGGGAGCCTTAGTCTGATAGCCCGAGGGACGGCCACCGAGGTTATACTCCTTCACCTGACCATAGGAGAGGCGCATGGTGAAATTAGCATCGCTATAGTGGGGCATATCCTCCTCCATGCGCAGTTTGGCAGCACACAGCAAGCGTTCCTGCTCGTCTATGCTGTCGTTCAGCAGTCCTAACTTCAGCCGCAGGTCGTTCATCACATCGGTGAGGTCAAGACCGAAACTGACGCCAGGATCTTTCATGAACGACTTCTTCAGCGGATAGAAGCGAGCCTTCTTCTTCAGCAGTTTCGAGTGCTTATAGAGGTAGTCGGCATAGGCCTGGCAGTCGCCATCGAACTTCTTGTCGATCACCTCGCTGTAGAAGGCGGGCAGGTACTGACTCTCGGCCTTCATCTGCTCACGGTAGTTCTTGAGCAAGGCACCCAGGATCTCACGGTCGGTGTCATAGTCCCACGACTCGCTGTTGTCCTTGAAGACGATGTGCTGGCGCTTGCCGTGTCCCACGGGATTAGAACCATTGTGGGCACGCAGGGCACGGACGCTGAGTTCATCGTTTCGGAAGAAACTCTCGGCAAAATACATATAGGACTCCATCACCTTGATACGCTGACGGTAGAGACGCTCCAACTTGCCGAAATCGAGTTGATCGGCAAAGTAGCCTGTGCTATCCATCCACTGCTTCAACTGTGACTCGAAGTCGCGCTTCTGCTGGATGAGCCCGATGCTGTCGATGCATTTGTTCATGCCGATGGAGTTCTTCCAGTAGTTGCTGCTCTGGGCGTATTTGGAGTCATACTTGATGCGCACGGCCTCAGAGGCATCCATGTGACGCTTCATCACCTCCTGCTTCACGCCACGCACCTGATAGCGGGCGTGGTTCTGGGCATAGCGCTCCTCAATGCCGTAACTGGACAGATAGCGCGAGGTGCTGCCTGGATAACCCATCGTCATAGAGAAGTCGCCATCGCGATAGCCATCCTTAGAGATGCGGGCCCAATGCTCTGGGTGATAGGGCACGTTGTCCTCCGAGTAGTTGGCAGGACCGTTGGTCTTGGGATCGGCATAGATACGGAACACGGAGAAGTCGCAGGTCTGACGGGGCCACATCCAGTTATCAGTCTCGCCGCCGAACTTACCCATCGACTTGGGAATGGCAAAGACCAGGCGCAAGTCGCGGAAATCACGATAGGTAGTGGCAAAGTAGCGGTTACCTTCATAGAAAGGCTTGATCTCCAGACGGAGCGTGGAGTCCTGAGCCCTGACATCCTTGGACATCGCCGTCTCGATGGAATCGATGAAAATGCTCCTGTCGCTGCTGCTCATCTGCTCGAAGGCAGGGGTCACAATCTGCTCAGTGATATCCTTCTGCTCAACCATGAAGGAAACAAACATATTCTTGTTGGGCAGTTCGTCGGCCTGGGTCTTGGCATAGAAGCCGTTCAGCATGTAGTCATGCTCCACGGTGCTATGAGAGCGGATAGCCTCGAAACCGCAATGATGGTTGGTGAAGACCAAGCCATCAGGACTGACCACCACACCCGAGCAATAGCCTGAGAAATTGACAACAGACTTCATGATGGCATCGTCGGCCTGATAGAGTTTCTCGTAGGGCAGGCTGTAGCCGTAGCCTTTCATCTGCTCGTAGACTGCCTGGGGCAGGTTATAGAGCGTCCACATGCCTTCATCAGCATGGAGAGACAAGAAGGGGAAAAGCAGAAGTGCTAAAAATATCTTTTTCATTGTATACTGTGTTTATTTGTTCTTTCTAAAATATTTTCCCACAACAGGCAACTTGCCCAACGGGAAGTCGCGCCAAAGGATGTAACCCACGAAGAGCAGGATGACCAGGGTGTTGATGGCGAGCGAGCCCCACAGGGGGAAGTCGGCAAAGTAGCGCATCACCTCGAAACAGGCAAAGGCCAGCAGCAGATAGACGGCAATCTCCTTGAGCGGATAGTCCAGAGGATAGTATTTCTGACCCACGAAGTAGGATATGATCATCGCCGTGCCGTAACCAGCAAAGCCTCCCCATGCACAGGCGATGTAACCATAGCGAGGCACAAAGATGATGTTGACAGCCAGCAGCACGGCACAGCCGATGCCGGAGAACACGGCTCCCCAGATGGTCTTATCGATAATCTTGTACCAGAACGACAGGTTGAAGTAGATGCCCATCATGATCTCTGCTGCCATAACGATAGGTACCACCTTCAGTCCCGTCCAATAATCGGCACCGATGAGGTACTTCAACACATTGATGTAGCCCATCACCATAAGGAAGGCCAACAGGGTGAAGATGATAAAATACTTCATGGCCTGACCATACATCTCGTGCTGCCCTTTGTCCTTCACACCAGCAAACACGATAGGCTCGTAGGCATAGCGGAAGGCCTGGGTGATCATCGCCATAATCATCGCTATCTTTGAACAGGCACCATAGATGCCCAACTGGGTCTGCATGTCCTCACCTTTATATATATAGGGGAAGAACATCTTGTCGGCAGCCTGGTTCAGGATACCGGCGATGCCTAACACGAGGATGGGCCAACTATAGCCTAACATGCGACGCATCAGTTCCTTGTCGTACTTGTAACGGAAACCTGTCAACTCCTTGATGAGCATCACGCCCACCATAGCCGAACAGAACAGGTTGATATAGAAGGCATATCCCACATCATTCCCATCCATCCAAGCGAAGTAGATGATATTGAGCAGGATGCTCATACCGATGTTCACCAGTTTGATAACGGCAAACTTCACGGCCTTCTTCTGCTGGCGCAGGTAGGCAAAGGGAATACAGAGAAAGGCATCGATAGCCACCGTGGCTGCCATCACCCAGACATAGGAGGGATGGTCGCCATAGCCCATCAGGGTGCTCAGCGGCGACAGGAACAACAGCACCAAACCGACAAAAGTCAGCGACACCATACCCACACTGATGAGCGTGGTACTATAGACGGTGGACGAATCGGTGTGCGTCTTGTTGGTAAAGCGGAAATAGGTGGTCTCCATACCGAAGGTGAGCAACACCAGCACCAGGGCTGTATAGGCATACATGTTGGTGATGACACCATAGCCGCCACTGGCTGCCGACAACTTTGCCGTATAGAGGGGCACCAGCAGGTAGTTCAGGAAGCGCCCGATGATGCTCGACAGGCCATAGATGGCCGTATCCTTGAAGATGGCTTTTAACTTTCCCATGACTATTTATCCAAAGAAGAAATATGCGATGACGATTGCTGCAAGAACGCCAGCCAGGTCGGCTAACAGGCCACAGGCTACAGCATGACGGGTATAACGGATGCCAACAGAGCCGAAATAGACGGCCAGGATATAGAAGGTGGTGTCGGTCGATCCCTGGAAGATACACGACAGGCGACCTACAAAGGAATCAGGACCATAGGTGGTCATCGCATCAACCATCATACCACGGGCACCACTACCGCTGAGGGGTTTCATCAATGCCGTAGGCAGGGCGGCCACGAAGTCGCTATCAATGCCGCAGGCCGATACTGCCGAACCGATGCCCTGTATGAGCCAATCCATCGCACCAGAGGCACGAAACACGCCGATTCCAACGAGGATAGCCACCAGATAAGGGATGATGCGGACTGCTGTGCTAAAACCATCTTTCGCTCCCTCGATGAAAGCGTCATAGACATTCACCTTCTTAAAGAAGCCTGCCAAGATAAAACTGATGATGATGAGCAGCAACAGGAAACTGGTCACCGTGTTGATGATGACCTGCATCACCTCCTCGCCCAAGGCAGAGAAGCCTGTCGACACGCCCCAAATCACGCCAGCGACCAGCAGACAGGCACCACCCAGCGTAAGCATCACAGGAAGGTTGAAGAGATTGATACGCTGGAAGAGCGATGTGACGAGCACGCCCACTAATGTCGAAGCAAAAGTTGCCAGCAGGATAGGGATAAAGATGTCGGTAGGCTGGGCAGCACCCATCTGCACCCTATACACCATGATACTGACAGGAATAAGCGTCAGGCCGCTGGTATTGAGCACCAGGAACATGATCATGGAGTTGGAGGCCGTGTCCTTCTTGGGATTCAATTCCTGCAACTGCTCCATAGCCTTCAGGCCAAGGGGAGTAGCAGCATTGTCGAGCCCAAGCATGTTGGCGGAGATGTTCATGAAGATACTACCTGTCACAGGATGGTTCTTAGGCACCTCAGGAAACAGGCGCACAAAGACCGGCGACAGAAGTTTGGCCATGAAGCGCACCACTCCACCCTGCTCACCTATCTTCATGATGCCCATCCAGAGCGACAAGACACCCGTGAGACCAAGTGAAATCTCAAAAGCGGTCTTCGCAGAAGAGAATGTTGAATCCATCATGGCAGGGAAAATGTCGAACCCCGTCATGTCACCATACATGATCAATCGTACCACTGCTATAACAAGTTGTACCAGAGCAATGACAAACGATATGACAAAAAACGCTATCCAGATATAATTCAATACCATAATGTTTGCAAAGTTAGTAAGATTCCCTATCGTTAGGACACGCACTGCGTTAATTTTACTTAAAACCAGACATTTGGGAAAGAAAAAAAAAGAAAGATGGATAGTTTTTTGTAATTTAGCCAGCAAAATCAAAAACAGCATGCGAGAAATGAAGACAACAAAAGCAATAAAGGCCATCGCCATCCTAGCCATCATCTCAGCCATCTGTGCCTGCCGGAAGATGGACATCGACCCTCAACAGATGAAAGATATCACATTGGGAGAGTTTCCCATCGACACCGTGGACAGCCATCATGACTGGAACTTGGTACAGCAGATGATGGTGGTCGTGAAAGTCGATGTGCCTGACGACGATCGCATCAGCAAGGTGCAGATACTCACAGGCAACCCCTATACGACTAAAGGTACGGAAATCATGGCAGAGAAGTTCACGCAAAGTGGCAGCCGAGTGGTGCTCACCTTCGAGATGCCAATCACGGAGAACGATTTCTGGGTGGCTGCCATCAACCGCGACGGCAAGTACTACGTGGTGCCTTCCGACAACAAGGACGTGTTCAGTTTTACTGGCTCTGACGTCATCAGCAACGGCGACATACATCAGCCTACACAACAGGCATTCACCTATCTCTTCGAACAGGACTTCCCACTACCTGGTGACTTCGATTTCAACGATGTGGTGCTACGTATTGCCAAAGAGAGTCCATCGGCCAACATCCTGAAACTGAAGGTGACGCTCGCCGCCGTTGGGGCCGACAAGATGATGGGTGCCTGCATCCGGCTACAGGGTATCAACTATGATGACGTGGAGAGCGTAACCATTGACGAGGGTACACGCTTCGATGAGAACTACCCTGTCAACCGCTACTTCATCAGCAACGATCTCCTCACGAAGGCGATGGATGGCTCAGCCGTCATCAACCTTTTCGATGATGCCCACTGGGTGCTCAACCCCACAGAGAAAGAAGGTCGCATCGTCAGAATGCACTATAACACTACCAAGTATGTGAAAGAGGATGAGAGTGCCACCATGCCCGAACAGACACGTACCTACACCATCGTGGCCAAAGAGGGCAAAGACATCTTCAGTTACGTGACGCTATCGAACATCGACCCCTTCATCATTGAGGCCTACAACAGTCTGTGCATGGAGGTTCACACCTATAAATATAAGTACACGCAGGCACTATGGCAGTTCCACAACGGACAGACTGCCGATGATGACCATGTGGCATGGGCCATGCTGATGCCTTCGTCCACCTTCCAATATCCTGTAGAAGGCATCCCCATTGGCCGCTATCGCAATGGTGAGATATTCGGCGCTTATAGCCGATTCAACCACTCCTTCGGACAATGGGGACGCAACAAAGACACTTCGAGAGACTGGTGGAAATACCCCAACTCTGCACAGGTCTACTAAATTGTCATTTTACTGTTTATAAGTCTTGCCAGCCACTGGGTTCGTGGATGTCTTCTTGTACCATCCCCTGATGGCTTCGTTAGTGGTCGAAGCATCCTTGGCGAACTCGATGAAGTTGGGATAGGCATCCTTGATGCAGGTATACTCCGTAGGCCATGCCCAGTCTTCTGGAATCACCACACCGTGAGGATCCTGACCAGCCTTTGCAATATGCACGCCACCAGGCACCAACGGAGACTCAATCCAGAAGTCTGCCGTACCGAACTCGAAATTGGCGGGTGTGGCAATCGTTGTGGTATAAGGATCGGCAGTCGGCCCTACGCCCGTGTTCACCATCTCAGGAACCACGCGACCCAGCACAGCATGAACTTCCTCGTCACCAAAGAGAACGGCATCGCCCAGATAAACTTTCAAGCCTAATGTAGCACCCGTGCAGCAGAGGGTGACACTCAAGTGGGAATAATCCACACGATCGTTTTCCTCGTCATAGGCATAACTTACCTTGATGACCACATCATTCATGTCGTAGTCGCCAAGAGGCGTATCCTCGTAAGCATAACTCCACACGGCAGGACGGTCTTCCACGGCCTTGGCCTTGCCATCAGGATTATAGCCGGCACCTGTGCAACCGCAGTCAGTATCGTCAGCAGGAATAGAGACGGGTGATGATGCCTCGCTGATGAACTTCGTAACATGTACACGATAGTAATCGGACAGATAGCCATAAGGATTGTACACCTTATCCCCTGCAGGAATATCCTGATACTTTTCACCAATACCCTGGCCGTCCTTCTTATAGAGTTCGGTAACGTCCCAGTCGAAATAGCAGTTCTCACGCTGCATCAGGTCGGTGCCATTGCCAACGACCACCTTGCCCATCTTGACGATAGCCACCTCATTTGCAGCGGTGGGCCCCTGGAACACGGTATTGGTCACAAAGGCTGACGCCACATTAACTACACTATTGGCCATCAAGATGTTGGGGCTGGCAATAGTGGCATTCTTCAATGTATAGGGATCGGCAGCATCGGCTCCGGGAAGAGTCTGCCAACTCTGGTTGAATTCGCACATACCGTCCACATCGAGGCGGCTATCCTTCAGCATGGTCAGGTGACCAATACCGGCATTCTCGGTATAGTGCATGTAGCAAGCATTCACAAAGGTACAGTTATAGGCATCAGCAGCACTCATATTGGTGCGGGCAGTAATTTGTCCGAAGTTGGTAATCAAGCCACCGCTGGTGTTGCGAAGCACACCCACATTGACCTTACCACAGTTATAGAAATTAGAGCCGTTGATGTTCACTTCACCCTTGAAGTTAATAGTACCGGCATTATAGCAAGGCATACCATTGTTCACGTTATAAACATCCTCCACACTGCCATTGTCATCATTAGCACCAGTAATCTGACCGCCAGGCATCACCACGAAACGTCCGGCATTTGACATGTTGGCCGTGCCGTTGATAACGAGATTTCCGCCACCGGCCACCACGATAGTTACGCCATTCAGCGTACAGTTGGTACCAATATAGAGCGTTCCTTCCACGTAGATAACCGTCTCGTTCACCTTACCCTGAGTGGAATTGATATGGAACAGATGATTTACCGTAGTTCCGGCAGCCACGCGATAGTGCTTACCATCACCATGTCCCACATAATAGGACGAGGCTTCACTGCCACCAGAGGTTTCAGTATATACCATCTTCACACCATAGAAACCATCGTCTGAGGTATTAAGGGTTATCTCATAGGTATGACCTGCCACCACTTCCAGAGGAATATCGGCCCCATACCAACTCCAGTTATGGAAGTCCTGGTAATTCTTCTGAAAATAGTTATTGTTATCCTTTACGGTGATGGCGTTGTTGGATCCACCTGCCTTATGATAGAACATGAGAGAACCGCTTACGTCTGGGGTAAATCTATAATAGGTACGCGTCAGACGATTCGAGTAGCCATCCCCAGCAAAATCATAACTATTGTCGCTTATAGCGGCAGTACCGCCGCTATAGGTCACTGTGCACTTCAAGATACCGCTATCGCCATTTCCTTTGGAAATAGTATGGGTTCCTGCTGATACGCCTGATAACGTATAGATGCGGCGATCGCCATTTGTTGTGGCAGAAGATACAGAAAGTTCTGTGTTGTCAAACTTGATAGAGTTACTTGTTGCTGTGGATTGCTCTATCGTAACAGTACAAGTCTGAACGGGAGTAAGCGTAATATAATGTGATGCGTCCAAGCCATAGCCGCCACCATATTCATTCTTATAATTATCACTACTTACAGAAAAAACATGGTTGTTATTACCCTGATTTAGCCACCAGACAAATTCGGCTTCTACAGAACCTCCACTTACAGACACACGGTCACCAAAAGTAAGCGTACCCACCTTGGTTGAACCGTTCATCACATTGACTGATGTACCAGAGGCAGGATCATAGTTAGCAGCAACTTTATACGTAGCGGTCTGCTGAGTCGAGGAACCAGAAGAGCCCTGTTTGTAGATAAGATCCGACAGCGTGGCCTGCTCATCCAAGTCAGCATTGGTGAAGGCCGTATAGGCATGCATCGTCTCAGCACTCAGCGTATTGTCGACGACCTCAAGCACGCCCTGATCAACCATCCATCTATATGAATTGTTTTTGCTTACAAACTCTGCACAAGTCTCCACGGTAGGGTTCAGGAAGTCGTTCAGCGTCTTGGCATAAGTAGGATTCTCCGCCTCAGTGGCTCGCGTACCATTCGTATCAGTACCGAACACGGCATTCATCACGCCGTCTTCCACATTGACGCTCTGCACCAGATAGCGCTTCTTGCTGTCGAATACAGCCACATAGAAACTACTGTTGGCTGATGGAGCCTCAAAGGTTATCTCTTCAGTTCCACCCTCTGAAACTGTCCCCTTGGCATAAAACACGACATTATCGTTGAACAGGGGATTCTGCTCATAAATGCCAATCGTATACTCCTGATCAAGCCCCAGGTTGACAGAAATGTTAGCAGTCACCTTACTTGTCATATTCCAATCCTGGGAAGGATCGACCTCAACGCCCAACTTCTCAGTGGCATTGGCCAACTGGTCTGAATTCGTAGGTTGTATAGTATCCGAGTCGTGAGAACAACTAACAACAGCCAAGCCCACTGCAACAGCGGCCACTCCAGTCAAAAAGCACTTCTTCATAATATTAACAAGATAATTTCTCTTCGTTTTTTTAAATAGTAAAACCTGTTTAACAGGCATTACATTATTAGATTCGGTTGCAAAGATAGTAATTATTTTCTAACTGGCAAATTTTTCCTGTCCTTTTTTATAAGATAAAAAAAGTCCTGCTTCCTTTTGAGAAAGCAGGACCTGATTATTTGTTATGTACTTAGAAGTCCATGTGATCCAAAGAATCGTTGAAATCCTTGGGCTCATGACGCTCAGCAGGATCACGATAGGGCTCGCCTTCCGACTGCTCAGGACGGGGGCGACGCTCACCACGATCGCCACGATCATGACGGTCACGGCGATCACCACGATCCTGACGCTCACCGCGCTCAGGACGGGGACGGCGATCACCACGCTCAGGACGCTCGCCACGCTCACGACGAGCAGGACGCTCCTGATAGCCCTCGGGCTTCTCAATGAGCACGCGGTGCGAGAGTTTATACTTGCCTGTCTTAGGATCAATCTCGAGGAGTTTCACCTGAATGTGGTCACCCTCCTTGATACCAGCCTCCTCGACAGTCTCAAGGCGCTTCCAGTCAATCTCAGAGATATGGAGCAGACCATCCTTACCAGGCATAATCTCTACGAAGCAGCCATAAGGCATGATGCTGCGAACCACACCATCATAGATTTCACCTACCTCGGGGATAGCAACGATAGCCTTGATCTTAGCCAGGGCTGCGTCGATGCTCTCCTTATCGGGACCAGACACCTGTACCTTACCAACACCATCGGTTTCATCGATAGTAATGGTAGTGTTGGTGTCTTCCTGCATCTGCTGAATAATCTTGCCACCAGGGCCGATAACAGCACCGTTCAGGATGTGCTCACGACCAGCCTTAGCCTGCATCAGAGCCTTCTCCAGAATATCGAACGACAGACCGTCGCACTTGATATCCATCTGGGTAGCGGTCAGACCATCCTTCGTACCAGTGGTCTTGAAGTCCATATCACCCAGGTGGTCCTCGTCACCGAGGATATCGCTCAATACAGCGTACTTATCTTCTCCAGGATTCTTGATCAGACCCATAGCGATACCAGAAACGGGCTTCTTCATGGGAACACCAGCATCCATCAAGGCGAGGGTACCGGCACAAACGGTAGCCATTGATGAAGAACCGTTTGACTCGAGGATCTGAGAAACCAGACGTACGGTGTAAGGGAAGTCCTCTGGAATCTGACCCTTCAGACCGCGCCATGCCAGGTGTCCATGACCAATCTCACGACGGCCAACGCCGCGCTGAGCCTTAGCCTCACCAGTACAGAATGGGGGGAAGTTATAGTGGAGGAGGAAGCGCATGTAACTCTTGTCGAGCACATCGTCAACCATCTTCTCGTCAAGTTTGGTACCCAGTGTACAGGTAGAAAGTGACTGCGTCTCACCACGGGTGAAGATAGCACTTCCGTGAGGCATGGGCAGGGGAGATACCTCACACCAGATGGGGCGGATATCAGTAGTCTTACGACCATCGAGACGGATACCCTCGTCGAGGATACAACGGCGCATGGCGTCGCGCTCTACATCGTGGTAGTAGCGATCCATCATGGCGCTGTACTCATCGTCGCTGATTTCGCCCTTGGCATCCTCAGCCAACTCAGCACGCTCAGCAAAGAACTTCTCCTTGAAGTCCTCGAGGAGTTTTTCGAAGGCATCAGCGCGGTCCTGCTTAGGCAGAGCCTGCTTAGTGATATCGTATGCGGGCTGGTACAATTCTTTATTCATGCGTGCGCGGAGATCCTCGTCGTTAACCTCGTGGTTGTACTCGCGCTTCACATCCTTACCAAGTTCCTTGCTCAGTTCCTTCTGGAGTTCGCACATGGGCTTGATAGCATCCATAGCAGCCTTGAGGGCACCCAGCAGATCCTGCTCAGACACCTCTTTCATCTCACCTTCCACCATCATGATGTTATCAGCAGAAGCACCAACCATGATGTCCATGTCGGCCTGCTTCATCTGCTCGAAGGTAGGATCGATGACATACTCGCCATTGATGCGAGCCACGCGCACCTCAGAGATGGGGCACTCGAAGGGAATATCCGAGCAAGCCAGGGCTGCTGAAGCAGCAAAACCTGCCAATGCATCGGGCTGGTCAACGCCATCTGCTGAGAGCAGCATCACGTTAACGAAAACTTCTGCGTGATAATTGCCAGGGAAGAGTGGACGAAGCACACGGTCCACCAGACGGCTGGTCAGGATTTCATTGTCAGAGGCTTTGCCTTCGCGCTTGGTGAATCCACCAGGGAAACGGCCAGCAGCACTGTACTGCTCACGATAGTCTACCTGCAAAGGCATGAAATCGGTTCCGGGAACTGCATCTTTTGCGGCACAAACAGTGGCCAGGAGTACAGTGTTGTTCATCTTCAGCATGACAGCACCATCGGTCTGCTTTGCCACTTTCCCGGTTTCAATGGTGATGGTTCTGCCATCAGCCAATTGAAGGGTCTTTGTAATTACGTTCATCTTGTTTAAAACATCTAATAAAATAAAAATCGTGCAATAGCAGTGCAAGTCGAGTGCAGAAAAGCAGGCTTTTATGCCGAGACGAAGTCTGCTATCGCAAAAAAACTTTGCAAAGTTACTCATTATAATATAAACAAAAGAATAAATGACGGATATTTTACTGTTTTTTATGATTTATTGTTTATACCTTTTGGTTCTGCGGTTATTTTTTTATATCTTTGCACCCAAAAACAAGAAAACAGCAACATAGGATTATGAAAAGATTTGGACTGATTGCACTTGTCGTTATGGCTCTGACCGCCTGCGACAAAGAAGGAAATACGTTCACAGTAAAAGGCACCATCGAAGGCGCACAGGACAAAACGCTTTGTCTGCAGAACAAGTCCCTTGGAGGAACCGTGATTCTCGACAGCGTGAAACTGGGCGAAGACGGACACTTCGAGTTCCAGGCACAAGCCCCCCAGACACCCGAGTTCTACCAATTGACACTGGAGGGCCAAAGCATCAACTTCTCCATTGACTCGACGGAAACGGTGACCATCAATGCACGCCAACCTGGCATGGGCTCGAACTACGAAGTAAGCGGGTCGGAAAACTGTGAGAAGATCCGACAACTCGCCTTGAAACAACAGGGGTTGCAACAGAGTGTCGTGGCGCTGCTGAATGGCAATTCATTAACGCGTGAAGAAGCAGTCGACTCCCTGAATAGGATGGTAAGTAATTTCAAGGATGACGTGACGATGAACTACATCTTCGTATCGCCCTCATCGGCCTATGCATATTATGGCCTGTTTCTCACGCTGGGTGGGCAGAACATCTACGACCGTCAGAATCCCGAAGACTTGAAGGTCTTTGCCGCCGTCGCCACCAGTTGGGACACTTTTTTCCCAGAGTCCGACCGTGCAAAGCATCTGCACAACACAGCCATGAAAGGCCTGACAGACAACCGGATAGCCACTGCACGCGAGCAGACGAGTATCGATGAGAGCAAGATTGTGAGCAGCGGCCTTTTAGACTTGGAACTACCCGATGCTTCAGGACGTATCCGTACACTCACCGAACTGGAGGGAAAGGTTGTTCTGCTCGACTTCCACGCCTTCAGCACCAAGGAGTCATCCGCTCGCATCTTGGAAATGCGTGAACTCTACAACAAATACCATGCACAAGGCCTGGAAATCTACCAAGTGTCTCTCGACGCCGATGAACATCTATGGAAACAAGCCACACAGGCCCTCCCATGGATCAGCGTTTACGACCCCAACGGTACCTCGGCTATAAAATACAACGTGCAGGCTGTGCCCGAGTATTTCATTATCGACCGGAGCAATACGCTACAGAAGCGCTCATCGCAGGTTGACAACCTGGAGAAGGAACTCCTAGACTATATGTGAAAGGACTCCACCGCTTTCCGCCTGGTTAGGGAGACTGACAGTCTCTACTGGCTGAACGACTGGCGGCTACCTTACCCTGTCTATCGATTCGAGACAGGCGATGTGGACGGGGATGGCAAGACTGACGCAATGGTGGGTGTCATCAAAAGCACCCGCTTTCATCCAGAAGTGGCACGACGCATTTTCATCTTCAAGATGGTAGATGGTAAGAAGGTACGACCCCTCTGGTTGGGTTCACGACTGGGCGGAATACTGATTGACTTCCGCTATATAGACGGCAAGGTGCGAGCACTTGAAACCGATGGAATCGGACATTTTGGTGTCGCTGACTACCGCTGGCAAGAATTCGGAATGGCTTTCGACCACCTACTTATTAAAGATACAGACCAAGAAACTGCTCAAAGATATTTTAGCCTATGAAAAAGTTATTTTTTGTATTCATTATTGGACTGCTGACGGCCTGTGCCACCAACAATCAGCAGCAGCCACTGCCAGTGACCCAACTGGATGTGGAAAGCCTGAACAAAGACATAGACCTGGAGATGGACATCTCGCAACTAAGACTAAGCGACCTGAACATCCTGCGTAACGCCTTTGCTGCCCAAAAAGGCTTCCCTTTCCGTGACTCGTACCTGCGCAGTATCTACGCATCAACCACTTGGTATGACTCGCTGATGTGGAACTTCGATGACACGGAGGAGTTTTTTAACCATGCTGAGTATGACAACAACATGTCGTACCGCGATAACTACTACGGCAGCATCAAACCCGAGGTGATGGCTTACACCCCTGAGCAACAAGCATTCATCGACCGTATTGAACAACGCATGGAGGAACTACAGGTATTGAACTTCAAATCGGACTACGGTAGGGTGAACATGCAGAACGTGATGAATCCCGCTTTGGTCGATTCGATGGATGTCAGGCTTTACCAACGGCTTGGAGAGAATGGCTTTGCCATCGTTCCAGCCAAGCACCAACAACTGTTCCAACTTTACGAACAGAACGACTACCATGAATTTCCGTCGTTTGTAACCACCGACCTGTACCTGCAACTCTACCATCTCTATTTCGACTGTATGCTACGCGAAATAGAACAACACTGCTTCCTCGGCAATATCAGTTCCTTCTGTAAGGAGTTGGACAAGACCATCGCCACCTCTGGCGGTGCACTTGACAGCGATGTTAAGCAATGGCTCAGCACCTATCTCACAGTTGCCCAGAGCCTGCTATCAGGACAAGAACCCAGCGGTGATGCTACGGCCCTAGAAGAATACCAAAAGGTCATGAAAAGCGAGGACAACTTCTCGTCATATCTTGGCTACACCGATGCGAAGTTTGCATACAGCCTTTTCCGTCCGCGTGGCCACTACACCCGCAATGAGACCTTACAGCGCTATTTCCGCGCCATGATGTGGTTGCAGACCGTTCCGTTCCAAACGGATAATGAGCAGGACATGAAAAAAGCCTTCGCCCTGGCTGAAACCATCGGATCAAACACCCGACTCACCACGCTTTACAACAAGTTCTATGAACCTATGACATGGCTGATGGGGCAACCAGACGATGTGAGTATCATGCAGGTTTGGCAGGTGATGCAAGAGGAGAGCGACTTCACGAAACGCTGCAAAAAGATCGATGAAATCGCAGAAAACCAAACACGTATCCGTCCGAAGTTCCAGCACACCAGCAAATATAAGGTACGCCTGATGCCACAGCGCTATCAACCTGATGCAGAAGTACTGCAGGAGATGGTCGACTATGATAACCTTCCCACAAAGCGCGACGTGCCAAAGGGACTTGATTTCATGGCTGCCATGAGAGTGACTGCCGCAGAGAAGATTCTGATGGATGAACTGAACGAGGGCTCACAATGGGAAGGCTTTGAACCCGCCCTGAAACAAATGCAGAAGCGTATGGACTCCATCAACTGGGACGAGAATGCTGCGGTGAAATGGATGTCGACATTGAAAACTGTCATCGACAAGCCCCAGAATGCCCCCTATTTCATGCTCACCGACGCGTGGGATCGCAAGTCGCTGAATGCCGCCCTGGCTTCGTGGACAGAACTGAAACACGATGCCATCTTATATGCCAAACAGCCTTTCGGTGCGGAGTGTGGAGGCGGTGGTCCCCCAGATCCTGTGGTGAAAGGATATGTAGAGCCCAACGTGAACTTCTGGAAGAAAGCCATCGAACTGCTCAACAACACAAAGGACATCCTCGCCAAGTATGACCTGACGAACGAGAAGATTCTCAGGGCCCATACCCAGTTGTGCGAGCAGGCCGAATTCCTGTTAGGCATCAGCGAGAAGGAGTTGCAAGGCGAAGTACTGGCTGACGAGGAATATGATCAGTTGGAGTATATTGGAGCCACCTACGAGAATATTTCACTTGACCTGTTGCGCGATGCCGACCACGAGATATGGGACTGGGAGTCCATCCAAGGACCTGACCGCAAGGTGGCACTGGTGGCTGACGTCTATACCGCCAATGCTGACAATAATCCCAACAAGAGCATCCTGTTTGAGGCCATCGGCGATGCCGACGAGATCTATGTGGTAGTGGAAATCGGCGGACGGCTTTACCTCACCCGAGGAGCCGTGTTCTCCTATCGCGAATTCCAGCGTTCCATCAACGACCAGCGTCTTAACGATGAAGAGTGGCAGCAGTATCTGGAACAACATCCTCGTGAGGGCGTGCCCAGTTGGATGACACCTGTCATTGTGCCATTGGACAATGCCCCTGTCGACAATGAGAGCGTATTCTATAGTTCTGGCTGTTAGCCTCTTTTGCTTGTACGCACAGGCAGTAAGAGACCGACAGGTCACCATCATCTTCACTGGCGACATCCTGCTTGACCGTGGGGTGCGTAAAGTGATAGAGAAGCACGGAGCCGACCACTTGTTTTCCAAGGCGGTCGACTCCGTCTTTCACGCTTCCGACATGGTGGTGGGTAACCTGGAATGTCCTGCCACCAAGATCAAGGCTCCCGTACAGAAACAGTTTATCTTCCGTGCCGAGCCCGAATGGTTACGGGTTCTGAGAAGTCATGGCATAACTCACCTGAACCTGGCCAACAACCACACAATAGACCAAGGCCGCGAGGGACTGATGGATACCAGACGGAATGTGCTCAAGGCAGGTATGATACCCATTGGTGCCGACTCTACGATGGAGGCAGCCTCACAGCCTGTCCTGCTGGCAGAAAAACCAAGGAAAGTGTGGCTAGTGGCATCGCTACGATTGGCCCTTGAGAACTTCGCCTACTTAGAGAATCGTCCATGCGTGAGTCAGGAATCAATGGATGTACTGACGGCTCGCATCAACCGTTTGAAACAATCCGATCCATCGGCGGTTGTCATCGTTTCGCTGCATTGGGGAGGTGAGCACACCCTACGGCCTGTGCCATCACAGCGCCTGGAGGCCCACCGTCTGATACGAGCCGGTGCCGATGTCCTCATTTGTCACCATACACACACGATGCAGACCGTGGAACACTATCAAGGGAAGCCTATCTATTATAGCATTGGCAACTTCATCTTCGACCCTACAAAGCCACTCAATGCCAAAGCGTGCATAGTCAAAGTCGATATCACCAAAGACAGCGTCGCCACCACTCCCTTCCCTGTAGACATTAAACGCTGCGTGCCTTACCTCCACCCATAATTACCCATTTCCCAATCATCAATTCTCATTTCATATGCATCCGTTAGACAAATTTATCTTCTGTCCGGCCTGCGGCAGCAAAGCCTTTAGGATTAACAACGAGAAAAGCAAGAAGTGTGCCGACTGCGGCTTCACATATTATGCCAATCCATCGTCGGCTACGGCTGCATTCATTATTAACGAACAGCAGGAACTGCTTGTTGCCATCAGAGGTAAGGAACCAGCCAAGGGAACCTATGACCTGCCTGGAGGCTTCGTTGACATGAACGAGACAAGCGAAGAAGGCATGATACGAGAAATACGTGAAGAGACAGGCATCACCGTTAACCAAGTAGACTATCTGTTCTCCATACCCAACCGCTATGCCTACTCAGGCATGATCATTCACACACTCGACATGTTTTATCGCGTACACGTCAATAACAACGATGTGTCACCAGCAGCCGCCGACGATGCTGCCGAACTCTTCTGGCTGCCGCTTCAGAAGGTCGATCCGAAGGATTTCGGGTTGCATAGCATCAGCCAGGGTGTTAGCCGCTTTCTGTCCACGGAAAAGATGTAATGACAGCGCTCAATCGTTAAGAAAACTAAAATTCTTCTATATATATAAGGTGGAAGCAAACTTTTTGCTTACTTTTGCAGCCCCAAAGAGAAGAAAACCCCAAAAAGCAATAAAAAGACATGCAGAAGAATTTAGTCATCGTGGAGTCGCCTGCCAAGGCTAAGACTATTGAGAAGTTCCTTGGTACCGACTATAAGGTCATGTCCAGTTACGGACATATCCGCGACCTTAAGAAACGTGAACTGAGTATCGACGACAAGACACTGGTACCCGAATATGAGATTCCTGAGGAGAAGAAGAAGTTGGTAAGCGAATTGCGCTCACAGGCCCAGAAAGCCAGTCAGGTGTGGCTCGCATCCGATGAAGACCGCGAAGGAGAGGCCATCTCGTGGCATCTGTGTGAAGTGCTGGGTCTCGATGAACAGAAGACAAAGCGCATCGTGTTTCACGAAATCACGAAACCAGCCATCTTAGCGGCTATCGAAAACCCCCGCACATTGGACATGAATCTGGTGAATGCACAGCAGGCCCGCCGTGTACTCGACCGCTTGGTAGGATTCAAGTTGTCGCCCGTGCTGTGGCGCAAGGTGAAGCCCGCCCTTTCGGCAGGCCGTGTGCAAAGTGTCGCAGTAAGACTGATAGTAGAGCGCGAACGCGAAATCCAGGCTTTTCAGGCCGAGACATACTATAGCGTCAACGCTGTCTTCGGTGTCACCAATATTGACGGCTCACAGTCGGAGGTAAAAGCCACGCTGGCCACCCGCTTTAAGACAGAGCAGGAGGTAGAGCAATTCCTCGAATTGTGCATAAATGGCACTTTCACCGTCGACTCCATTCAGAAGAAGCCGCTGAAGCGCACCCCCGCTCCTCCATTCACCACTTCTACCCTTCAGCAGGAGGCCGCCCGTAAACTGGGCTTCACCGTTAGTCAGACGATGATGGTAGCACAGCATCTGTACGAGAATGGTCTTATCACCTACATGCGTACTGACTCGGTGAATCTGTCGGGTCTCTGCATCAACGCCTCGAAGGAGGAGATTACACGCCTCTACGGTGCCGAATACAGCAAGGTGCGACAGTATCACACCAGTTCAAAGGGAGCCCAGGAGGCTCACGAGGCCATTCGCCCCACCTACATGGAAAATACCTCAATAGAAGGCACATCGCAGGAGAAACGTCTCTACGACCTGATCTGGAAGCGTACTGCAGCCTCGCAGATGGCCGATGCCGAGATAGAGAAGACGACAGTAGAGATCGGTTTGACGACTGACAACCAGAAGCAAGCCACCAATTTCGTTGCCACTGGTGAGGTGGTCAAGTTCGACGGTTTCCTGAAGGTCTATCGTGAGTCGGTGGATGACGAGGATGAGAATCGTGACGAGTTCGTTCACATCCTACCTCCCCTTAAGAAAGGTCAGGAACTGATTCGCCGCGAGATTTCCGCCATTGAGCGAACCAGTCAGGGGCCACAGCGATATACCGAGGCCTCACTTGTGCACAAGTTGGAGGAATTAGGTATCGGCCGTCCTTCAACCTATGCTCCCACCATCTCTACCATCCAGCAGCGTGAATACGTAGTTAAAGGCGACAAGAAGGGCGAAGAACACAAGTTCTTACTCATCACCTTGAAAGGAAAACAGATCACCCAGAAATACCGCTCGGAAACCATCGGAAGCGATAAAGGCAAATTGCTGCCCACCGATATTGGCATTGTGGTCAACGACTTCCTGATGGAACACTTCCCTGGCATCATGGATTATAATTTCACGGCTAAAGTGGAGCAGGACTTCGATAAGATTGCTGAAGGCAAACAACAATGGGACAAGATGATGCGCCGCTTCTACAAGGATTTTGAGCCCACCGTCGAGGCCACCATCAATGCCCGTTCTGAGCATAAGGCTGGCGAGCGTCCACTGGGTGTCGATCCGAAGACCAAGAGGCCCGTATTCGTTAAAATCGGACGTTTCGGCCCTGTTGTCCAAATAGGAACAGCCGATGACGCAGACAAGCCCTTATTTGCTCACATGCCGAAAGAACTGAGCATGGAAGGTATCACGCTGGAGCAGGCTCTCGAACTATTCAAACTGCCCCGCATGCTGGGCGAATATGAAGGTGAGCCCGTCACCGTGGGAGCCGGTCGCTTCGGCCCCTATGTGCTGCATAAGAAATCATACACGTCGCTGCCAAAAGGCGTTGACCCATTGAGCGTCACCATCGGCGATGCCGTGAAACTCATCGAAGAGAAGCGTAAACAGGAATCACAGAAGCACTTGAAGTCCTTCAGCCAGGATGAGAAACTTCAGGTTCTGAATGGACGCTATGGCCCTTATCTGGCCTACAACGGCAAGAACTACCGCCTGCCCAAGTCGATGCACGAGCGCGCCAAAGACCTGACCTATGAGGAGTGCATGGAAATCATCAACAGGGGTTGAGGTTTGAGATTTGAGGTTTGAGATTTGAGGTTTGAGATTAGAGGTTTATGACAAGGATTTTCCTCATAGGCTACATGGGTGCAGGCAAGACCACCGTAGGGAAAGCCCTCTCAAAGGAGTTGGGCATTGCATTCTACGACCTTGACTGGTATATTGAGAGCCGACGGCATAAGACGGTGCCACAACTCTTTTCCGAACTGGGAGAGGAGGGTTTTCGCAAGATTGAGTACAACATGCTGCACGAGGTGGCAGAGTTTGAAGATGTCATCATCAGTTGCGGAGGCGGCACGCCCTGTTTCTTCGACAATATCGACTACATGAACCAACAGGGGCAGGTGGTCTACCTCAAGGCTACACCCGACGTGCTCTACAAACACTTGCTCATGGCCAAGGTTGAGCGTCCGCTGCTCAAAGGCAAAAGCCCAGACGAACTGACAGCCTACATACGCGAGCACCTGCAGGAGCGCGAACCTTATTATTCGAAGGCACGCTATGTGTTCGATATTAGCCTGATGGACAACTTTGAGAAAATCAAAACAACTATAGAAAAGATTCGCGAACTACTGAAGTTATGAAGAAATGGACTATTGACGACGCCCGCGAACTGTATAACATCAACGGTTGGGGCACCAGTTATTTCGGCATCAACGACACCGGCCATGTCTATGTGACCCCTTGCAAGGACGACGCTCAGATAGACTTGCGCGAAGTGATGGACGAATTGTCGCTGCGCGATGTCACCCCCCCTGTGCTGCTGCGTTTCCCCGACATCCTCGACAACCGTATCGAGAAGACCTGGAGTTGCTTCAAGAAGGCCGCCAAGGAGTACGACTACAAAGGCGAGAACTATGTGGTCTACCCCATCAAGGTGAACCAGATGCAGCCTGTCGTAGAGGAAATTATCAGCCACGGTCGCAAATTCAACCTCGGCGTCGAGGCTGGCTCGAAGCCCGAACTGCACGCCGTCATCGCCGTACAATGCCAGAGCGACTCCATCATCGTCTGCAACGGCTACAAAGACCAAGGATACATCGAACTGGCCTTGCTGGCCCAAAAGATGGGCAAGCAGATCTTCATTGTCGTGGAGAAGCCCAACGAACTGGAACTCATCGCACGCGAAGCCAAGAAACTGGGTGTCAAGCCGAATATCGGCATACGCATCAAACTGGCCAGCAGCGGTAGTGGCAAATGGGAGGAAAGCGGCGGCGATGCATCCAAGTTCGGACTGACGAGTGCTGAACTCCTGGAGGCTTTGGAACTGCTCGACAAGAAAGACATGCGCGACTGCCTGCGTCTCATCCATTTCCACATTGGCAGCCAAATCACCAAGATACGCCGCATCCAGACCGCCCTGCGCGAGGCTTCACAGTTCTATATCCAACTGCACAAGATGGGGTATAATGTTGACTTCGTCGACTGTGGAGGCGGACTTGGCGTCGATTATGACGGCACCCGTTCACCTTCGAGCGAGAGCAGCGTCAACTATAGTATTCAGGAATACGTCAACGACTGTATCTACACCTTCGTCGATGCTGCCAACCGCAACGGCATCCCACACCCTAACATCATCACGGAGAGCGGACGCTCGTTGGCTGCACACCACTCGGTGCTGGTCATTAACGTGCTGGAGACAGCCTCTCTGCCTGAGATGCCAGAGGAGTTCGAGCCCGACGAGAACTCGCATCAACTGGTTAAAGACCTCTACGAGATATGGGACAACCTGTCGCCACGCAACGTGCTGGAAGATTGGCATGATGCCGAGCAGATACGCGAAGAGGTGCTCGACCTCTTCAGTCACGGTATCGTAGACCTGAAAACGCGCGCAGAGATAGAGTCGATGTACTGGAGTGTCTGTCACGAGATACATGCTTTGGCCAAGAACCTGAAGCATATCCCCGAGGAACTCATGAACATAGACAAACTGCTGGCCGACAAGTATTTCTGCAACTTCTCGCTCTTCCAGAGCCTGCCAGACTCATGGGCCATCGACCAGATGTTCCCCATCATGCCCATCCAACGCCTCAATGAGCGGCCTACGCGCAACGCCACATTGCAGGACATCACCTGCGACTCTGACGGTAAAATTGCCAATTTCGTGACCAACCGCCACAACTCCCACTCGCTGCCCGTACATGCCCTGAAAAAGAATGAGGACTACTACCTGGGCGTCTTCCTCGTGGGTGCCTATCAGGAAATCCTGGGCGATATGCACAATCTCTTCGGCGACACAACGGCCGTCCATATCAGTATCAAGGACAACACCTACCATATCGACCAGATTATTGATGGCGAAACGGTGGCCGAGGTGCTCGACTATGTGCAATACAACCCCAAGAAACTGGTGCGTCAACTGGAGGTCTGGGTGGCCAAGAGCGTCAAGGAAGGCAAGATCACATTGGAGGAGGGCAAGGAATTCCTAAGTAATTACCGCTCAGGACTTTACGGATATACCTATTTGGAGTAATAATTTTCGAAATATCGATATATCGAGATATCGATACATCGACATATCGAAGCATCGAAGCATCAAAAAGAAAAGATGAAAGATAAATTGACCATAGTGAAGGTTGGTGGTGCCGTTGTAGAGGACGAGGCACAACTGGCGCAACTTCTACGCGATTTCACCGCTATTCAGGGCCCGAAGATTCTGGTTCACGGCGGTGGCCGCAGAGCCACGAAGATGGCCGAACGGCTGGGCATCGAAACAAAGATGGTAGACGGGCGACGTATCACCGATAAAGAAATGCTGGAAGTTGTAACGATGGTCTATGGCGGACTGGTCAACAAAAACGTCGTAGCCCGCCTTCAAGCCTTGGGGTGCGATGCCATCGGACTCACAGGTGCCGATGCCAATATCCTGCTCTCAGAGAAGCGCCCCGTTAAAATGGTCAATGGTTCACCCGTTGACTACGGCTTCGTAGGCGACGTCAAGCAGGCCGAAGGCTCAAAATTATGCCGTTTCTTCGATGCAGGCCTCATCCCCGTCATCGCTCCGCTGACCCACGACGGCCAGGGACACATCCTCAACACCAATGCCGACACGATGGCCTCTGAGACAGCCAAGGCCCTCGCTCCCTATTACGACGTGACCCTCATCTTTGCCTTCGAAAAGCCTGGTGTGTTGCGCAATCCTGACGATGACACTTCCGTCATCCCCACCATCACCCGCACCGATTTCGAGACCTACAAGGCCGACGGCACCATCAGCGGCGGCATGCTGCCGAAGATAGAAAACGCCCTTGCCGCCATCGATGCAGGCGTTCAGCGCGTCATCATCACCAAGGCTGATGCCATTGATGGCTGTCACGGCACGATTATTTCATAAGGAGGCATCCCGATGCCTCATTCCGATGCCTCCCATCATCCGTCCGAATGCTTTCTTTCCCCCCAAAGGAAGCATTTCTTTGATGGATGCAAAGCATCCGGATGGGGCATAGATGACGTTCGGATGCCAGAGTCCGCAGAGTTTGTTGCAATGTTGCATGTTGCAATGTTGCAATAAGCACCCTCCACCACTTTTTTGGTTTGAGATTTTAGGTTTCTTTCAGTCGCTTCGCTTGGTGAAAGCGAGCAAAGCTCGAGCGGAGGTTTGAGATTTCTTTCAGTCGCTTTGGAGAGATAGTCGGAGACTATGGAAACATTATGATAAATAGAAATATTAACTAATTCTATAATTCCACTATTATACACCTTATTGCAACATTGCAACATGCAACAATGCAACAAGGGCAAGACTCACCAATACAAGACAGGGCAGGATGACTACAAGACACAAGGGTGTTGCAATGTTGCATGTTGCAATGTTGCAATAAGCACCCTCCACCACCCCAAGGGGGGAGATAGTCGGAGACTATGGAAACATTATGATAAATAGAATTATTAACTAATTCTATAATTCCACTATTATACACCTTATTGCAACATTGCAACATGCAACAATGCAACAAGGGCAAGATTCACCAATACAAGACAGGGCAGGATACACCTTATTGCAACATTGCAACATGCAACATTGCAACAAGACGCCCCTATTTCCTCTTTTTAGGCTTCCGTCGCGCCCAACCTTCTTCTGAGAAGTCAGGCTCTTCGCCCTTGAAATCTACGCGAGGAGCATTCATCAATGAGCGCCAGTCGTCTTTTCTCATCTTCTTCTTGGCAGGCACCCACTCCTGATTATCATTAGAACCACGCTTCTTGGCAGGACGATCAGCCTTTGAAGAACGGTCTGCCTTTGCAGGGCGCTCAGCCTTGTCGTCCTCGGCATTGCAGCGCACGGTGCGGCCTTTGTAGCGAATGCCTGTGAGTTGGGTCATCACCTTGCGGGCATCCTGTTCAGGCACCTCGAAATAGGAAATGGTATCGAGCAGGTCTATGTGGCCCACCTCCTGACGTCCTCCCACATAGCGGTTCAGCGTTTGCATCAGCACACCAGGGAAGAAGCCATCCTTCCTACCCAGATTGATAAAGAGTCGCTTGAAGCCCTTCTGCGCCTTATTCATGCGTTTCTCGCGGTCTGTCTGATAACCGGAATCGCCCGATTTACCCGACTTTCCTGTCTCGGGTGCTTCGATTTCAGGAGCATCGGCATAGTAGACGAGGAAGCGTCCAAACTCGCGACTGACTATCTTCTTGATGAGTTCATCCTTGTCGATGTACTCGAAGTAGCGGCTGATATCCTGCATAAAAGGCGCGATTTCATCGTCATTTACATCCGTTTTCACGATTTCGTCCATCACCTTGTACAGTTGCTTCTTGCAGATCTCCTCGGCACTGGGGATAACAGCCTCCACAAACTGCTTGCCAATCTCTTTCTCTATGCTGCGAATCTTATGCTTCTCCTTAGAATGGACGATGCTGATTGACGTACCTTTCTTTCCTGCACGACCCGTACGGCCCGAGCGGTGGGTATAGTTCTCAATGTCGTCAGGCAGTCCGAAGTTAATCACATGTGTCAGGTCATCGACATCCAATCCACGGGCAGCCACATCGGTAGCCACCAGCAGTTGGGTGAGATGCTGACGGAACTTCTGCATAGTCAGGTCACGCTGCTGCTGTGAGAGGTCGCCATGCAGCGACTCCGCATTATAGCCATCCTTGATGAGTTTGTCTGCTATTTCCTGGGTCTCCAGTTTGGTACGGCAGAAGATAATGGCGAAAATCTTGGGATAATAGTCCACGATACGCTTCAAGGCGAGGTATTTGTCCTTGGCATGTACCATATAATAGATATGGTTCACATTCTCAGCCCCCTCGTTGCGAGAACCCACGACTATCTCCTGTGCATCCGTCAGGTAATTTTTGGCTATGCGTTCCACCTCACGGCTCATCGTTGCCGAGAACATCAAGGTGTTGTGCTGCTCAGGCAACGACTCGAAGATCTCATTAATAGCGTCAGAAAAGCCCATGTTCAGCATCTCGTCGGCCTCATCGAGCACGATGTTGCTCACATGCTCCAGCCTGGCATACCCACGGTTCTTCAAGTCAATCAATCGGCCAGGAGTGGCCACAATGATCTGCACGCCCTTCTTCAGAGCACGCACCTGCGGCTCGATGGCAGCACCGCCATAGACGGCCTCGACATGCACACCCTCCATGTACTTGGAGAAATCACGCAGGTCGTCGGCTATTTGCAGGCAAAGTTCACGCGTGGGCGAGAGGATCAGCGACTGCGTCTCGCGGTTCCCAACATCCAGTCGTTGCAGGAGTGGGATACCAAAGGCAGCCGTCTTGCCCGTTCCTGTCTGAGCCAGGGCAATGGTGTCCTGTCTGCTTTCCAATAGACTCGGGATGACAGCCTCCTGCACAGGCATCGGCTGAACAAATCCCATTTCCTCGATGGCCCGTCGTATTTCCTGACAGACGCCTAATTCTTCAAATGTATTCATTCTGTAATCACTTTCGGATGCAAAGATACAAAAAAGTATGCATAAAATCTTATGAATTATGAATTATTTCGTAACTTTGCATCCGAAAAAGAGACGAACATAGAATAAATCATGACTATCAACGAACGACAAGACGAGATTATCGAAGAGTTTCAAGACTTCGACGACTGGATGGACAAGTATCAGATGCTCATCGACATGGGTAATGAACAGGAGCCTCTGGACGAGAAATACAAGACAGAACAAAACCTGATAGACGGCTGTCAGAGCCGCGTATGGCTACAGGCTGACTATGAAGACGGGAAGATTCACTTCATGGCCGAGAGCGATGCACTCATCGTAAAGGGTATCGTGGCATTGCTGATTCGTGTGCTCAACGACACCACACCACAGGAAATCCTGGATGCCGACCTCTACTTCATCGATAAAATAGGATTGCGAGAACACCTGTCGCCCACCCGTTCAAACGGTCTGTTGGCAATGGTCAAACAAATCAGGATGTACGCCTTGGCATTTGCCAATGCCTGAACACTTAGTCTTCTGCATGACTCTCCTCGTAGGCATTGATGCGCTGCAGATAGTAGTCGCGGAAGTCTGACCAGTGATAATACGGGGCCATGTCTGTCTTGATAGGCAGCGTGGCCTCGTTTTCATTGAGCAGCACTTTGAACACGATGTCATTATCGTGCACATCCTTGCGATAGAAGATAAACTGCACATTGCAGGCCATCGGGAAGATGCGATAGTTCACCCAACCGCTCTTCTCCAGTTGTTCCAGATTATCCGTTGCCAAGTCATAGCCGTCAAGCCCCAGCAGGCAAACCAACGGCATCAAGGCGGTGTCGTGGCCGAAACGGAGATGAACAGAATTCTGGCGCAGATGCAGACAACTGTCGGCCTGATTGATGATGTTGCGCAGCAGTTCGCGAGCAATGAAAGGCTGGTCACCCCCATTGAGCGGTGAGACGCCATAGGTGAGATACCAGAACGCATTGTCACGCAGCCAGTTCTGATAGATATCCTCGTCGTCAAACAAGTCGTAGAGCGTCATCTGCTGACTCAGTTCCGTGTTTTGCAGACCTGAAGCCAAACGGAACAGATAGTAGTTGAGACGCTCGCCATTGACATGATGGTTGACATAGGCTGTATCATTGAACAACTGGTCTACGGTACGCCTCCAACGCTCGTGCTTCTGGCAGTAAGCCACATAACTGTCCTTCGTCTCCACCGTAGCGCATCGGGCCTGGAGTTCCTTGTCTGACGGTGTCAGATAGTGGCGGTCAGTCATTGTGGCATCCTGATAGAACTTGAGGTCTGGGTTCAGTTTCATGAGTTGCATCATGGCGTGGTTCATAGAGAGCACACAGCGCACGGCAGTAGTACTGCGGGCATCGACCAGCGTGCCTTTCTCAAAAACCGTGGGGAAGCGTTCGTACATCCGCCTGATGATGTCACGATGCTGCTGGGCACCCAGCGTGGTCAGTTCGCCAATGCGGTGCTCCGTATCCTGATGCATCGTCATGACACGGCTCAGCACATCAGCCCCAAGGGGCGACAACGCATCATCTATCTGAGCCCTCCGCAGGATATTCGTCACATACTCAAAGTCGGTCACCCTCGTCTGATGGCGCGAGCCATGACGTCCGAAATGACTGATATAGAACGCCTTCTTGCCTTCAGGCGCAGGCGTCAGTTTACGTTGCTGAGGGCCAGGATAAACCGAAAGGTTACTGGCTGAGAGACGTATATTTTTCTTGAGTTCTGCTTTCGGCGACTGTGCTCCGACAACTGTTGCCAAAGCCAGCATGAAGAATACCGATACTGCCCTTTTCATTGTGCTTTATAGTTTCTGCGGGCAAAGATACGAAATAATTCATAATTTACCATGCATAATTCACAATTATTTTACAATTCTGTCTTTACCTAAGTCATTTTTCGTTTGGAAATTGAAAGAAAAAATAGTTTTTCTTTCTTATTTCTCTCACTTATTTCGTAACTTTGCACACAAAACAGACAAGTATGAGCAAGAATGCTACATGGCAAGACGATTACTGGCTGTTGCTGCTTCAACTCTACCTGCGTAAACCAGAGGGAGTAAAGCCGCTCTACAGCCGCGACATGGTGAACCTGAGTTTAGAGTTGCACATCACTCCGCAGGCTCTGCAAAGCCGCATGCAACAGATTGCACGCCTGGAGACGCCACGGATAGAACGCTACTGGAAGACCTATGGCGACAATCCGCGCCGACTGGCCAGGGCCGTGAGACTGTTGCGCGAGATGAAAGGCTTCGGCGCTGCCAGCAATTTCTACGACGGGGTAGAGGTACAGGAAACCTTTGAAAAAGATTTCCGCCCATTGGCAGAGGATCAGCGGTTTATGCCTGTGATGCTCATCCTCATTCTGAACCTGTACTTCCAACTGACGCCTCCCACGATGACGAGCGAGACACCCGAAGTGCAGGAACTGGCCCGGCTGTTGAAGTTGAAGGCCAGCGATGTGGTATTCATTATGGAGATATTCCAGCGGTTCGACCCCTATCTGAAACGCGAAGAAGTCATCGTCACTCCCTTGTTGCTACCTTGTCAGCAGATATGGCAGCGTCTGGCCCACATGGAGCCTAATGCACTGGATGCCTATGCCAAGGAGTTAATGGAATTCTTCAGAAATTAAAAATACTGGAATTTTGGCACAGGGGCAGATACAAGAACAGAAACTTGAGCAACGGTTGCAGCAAAGTGTTTCGCAGCAACAGTTGTTGCAGTCGCAGTTGACAGAGATGCCTCTCCAGCAATTGTTGGAGCGCATCGAGACTGAGATGCACGATAACCCTGCTCTGGAGCCAACTGTCGACGAGACTGACCCTGACTATAGTGAAAGCACCGATCCGATGGATTCACCCGATTCCACCGATGATTACGATACTCAACGAGAACGTGAGGAACGCAGCGATGCTTTGGATGCTGCCCTGGAGAATCTGGGGCGCGACGACGAGGACCTCCCTATTTATCAAAGCGGTCGCTCCAGCGCCGAAGAGCGTGAGGAGATGATCTACGGTGAGAGCCTCTCGTTCTACGACCAACTATTGGAACAGGTCGGCGAGATGGAACTCTCTGCCCAGGAACGCTACGTGATGGAGTACCTCATCCGCTCGCTCGATGATGACGGTCTGTTGCGTACCTCGCTTGACAGCATCAGCGAGGAACTGGCCATCTATCATGGCATAGACTTGAGCACCTCCCAACTGGAGCATATCCTACGGAAACTACAGCAACTGGACCCTGCCGGTATCGGGGCCCGCGACCTGAGGGAATGCCTGCTGCTGCAGATAGACCGTCGTGAAAAGTCGAAAGTCAAGGAACTGATGCAGACTGTCATCACCGATTATTTCGACGAGTTTACCAAAAAGCATTGGGACAAGATACAGCAAGCCCTTAGACTCAACGACCTGCAGACAGAGGCCCTGATGAACGAGTTGCGCCACCTGAACCCGAAGCCTGGCGCTTCGATGGGTGAGACCATCGGACGCTCGATGCAGCAGATTACGCCCGATTTCATCGTTGACACACAGGATGACGGCTCTGTGACCTTCTCGCTGAATTCGGGTGAGATACCCCACCTGCAGGTATCACAGTCGTTTGCCGACCTCCTGAAAGACTACCAGAAGAACAAGGATGGGCTGAGCCGTCAGATGAAGGAAGCCCTGCTCTATACCAAGCAGAAAGTGGATGCCGCCCAGAACTTTATCGATGCCATACAGACCCGCCGTCGCACCCTGACACTCACCATGAAGGCCATCATCCACTGGCAGCATCGCTTTTTCGAAGAGGGCGACGAGTCGCTACTGCGGCCCATGATACTGAAAGACATCGCCGAGAAAACAGGCCTAGACCTCAGCACCGTCTCAAGGGTGTCGAACTCAAAATATGTGCAGACCCGCTGGGGCACCTTCCCCCTGAAATTCTTCTTCAGCGACGGTTATGTGACGGAGAGTGGCGAGGAACTTTCGACACGTGAGATCAAGGCTGCCTTGCGCGACATCATCGAGGCCGAAGACAAGCGCAAGCCCATGAGCGATGAGGCACTGGGCGAGGCTCTGAAAGCCAAGGGCTATCCTATTGCCCGCCGCACCGTGGCCAAATACAGAGAACAACTGGGCATCCCCGTAGCAAGACTAAGGAAATGACACGCGAGAAGAACATCATCTATATAGCCCGACTGGTGAGCCTCATCTTCACCCCCTTCTACCTGCCGCTGGTAGGACTGATAGCCCTGTTCACATTCAGTTATCTGAACCTGCTACCTATCGCCTATCGCCTGCTGGTACTTGCCATCATCTATCTGTTCACCATCCTGATGCCCACATTCTTTATCCACTTTTATCGTAGGGCGCAGGGATGGTCGCTTTTGGAACTCGGACAGAAGCGGCGCCGTATGGTGCCCTATTGCATCTCCATCGTCTGCTATGGCATCTGCCTGTGGACACTTGACGCGATACACATCTACCATTTTGTGTCGAGCATCGTCCTGGCAGCATTGCTCGTACAGGTCACCTGCGCCATCATCAACGTATGGTGGAAGATTTCTACGCATACGGCTGGCATTGGCGGCGTGGCTGGTGCGTTGTTCGTCTTTGCAGAATATTTCGCCTTCAACCCCGTATGGTGGCTATGCGGTGTCCTCATCCTGGCCGGCATTCTCGGCTCAGCACGCATCATCCTGCGTCAGCACTCGCTCTCGCAGGTTGTGGCAGGATTCCTGGTAGGCTTTGTATGTGCCACCTTGGGGATAGCATTATTTTAATCGATCACTATAACAAAAAAATAAAAAAGCATGAATCCAACAGTTAGCATCATCATGGGCAGCACGAGCGACCTGCCCGTTATGGAGAAAGCCTGCAAGTTGCTCGACGAGATGCAGGTACCGTTTGAAGTCAACGCCCTCTCGGCCCATCGCACACCCGATGCCGTGGAGGAGTTTGCACGTACTGCCAAAGACCGTGGCCTAAAGGTCATCATCGCAGGTGCCGGTATGGCAGCAGCCCTGCCTGGTGTCATTGCCGCCTCTACCACCCTGCCCGTCATCGGCGTACCCATCAAGGGCATGCTCGACGGTCTTGATGCTATGCTCAGCATCATTCAAATGCCTCCCGGCATCCCCGTAGCCACCGTTGGTGTGAATGGCGCCCAGAATGCTGCCATCCTGGCTGTCGAGATGCTCGCCTTGAGCGACGAGGCTTTGGCTCAGCGTCTGAGCGACTATAAGAGTGGCCTGAAGACCAAGATTGAGAAAGCCAATAAGGAACTCGCCGAGGTGAAGTATAACTTCAAAACCAACTAAGCCCATTAGACCCATAAGTCCCATGAGAAGAAAGACAACAATAGCCCATGTGGGCAATATCGCCATTGGCGGCGACAACCCTATCCGCATCCAGTCGATGGCCACCACCGACACCAATGACACAGAGGCTTGTGTGGCCCAGGCCAAACGCATCATCGATGCTGGCGGTGAACTGGTACGCTACACCACTCAGGGCATCCGCGAGGCCGAGAACATGAAAAACATCTCCGCCCGTCTGAAGGCCGACGGCTATCATACCCCCTTGGTGGCTGATGTCCATTTCACGGCACATACCGCCGATGTGGCTGCCCAGTATTGTGAGAAGGTACGCATCAACCCTGGCAACTATGTTGACCCAGGGCGCACATTCAAGCATCTGGAATATACTGATGAGGAATATGCTGCTGAACTCGAGAAGATAGAGAAGAAACTCGTACCTTTTATAAATATCTGTAAGGAGCACCACACCGCCGTGCGCATCGGCGTCAATCACGGCTCACTCTCCGACCGCATCATGTCGCGTTATGGCGACACCCCCGAGGGCATTGTCGAGAGTTGCATGGAGTTCCTGCGCATCTTCCGTCGCGAGCAGTTCGATGATGTGGTCATCAGCATCAAAGCCTCTAACACTGTCGTGATGGTCACCACCGTCCGTCTGCTGGTAAAGACGATGGATGCCGAGGATATGCACTACCCCCTGCACCTGGGTGTTACTGAGGCAGGCGAAGGCGAGGACGGGCGCATCAAGAGTGCCGTCGGCATTGGTGCCTTGCTAACGGAAGGCATCGGCGACACCATCCGTGTGTCTCTTTCCGAGGAGCCCGAATGCGAGATTCCCGTTGCTCGTAAATTGGTTGATATGATTGAGGAGTGCACCCGCCTTCGTGCTGAGGCTGAAGCCTCCATCAAGGACGATTCCATCACCCTCTCGCTCGACGCCCCAGACTGGGAGTCATTCCAACTGAAGGCTGCTATGGCTGTGGGTGCCCTGTTCATCGACCGCAAAGCCACGAAACTTGTTCTAAAGTTTGCGGACAATAGTGCATTTCTCATTTCTCATTCCTCATTTCTCATTCCGCTTGCGGATGCCATTCTCCAGGCCGCGCGCATCAAATTCACGAAGACGGAATACATCTCCTGTCCAGGCTGCGGACGTACCCTCTTCAACCTGCAGGAGACCATTGCAAAGGTCAAGGCCGCTACGAAAGACCTCGTAGGACTGAAGATCGGCATCATGGGCTGTATAGTCAACGGTCCTGGCGAGATGGCCGATGCCGACTATGGTTACGTAGGAGCCGGACGTGGGAAGATCTCGCTCTATAAGGGCAAGACCTGCATCGAGAAAAGTATCCCAGAGGCTGAGGCCGTAGATAAACTGATTGAGTTTATCCGCAAAGACAGAGCATAAATCAACAACGGATTACGGAATTGAATCATGTTCAAAGATTGTCCGTAATCCGTTGTCTTTTTTTTACTTAAGTAAAATTTCATTGAGTTCCTTCATGCCCTCGGAGGCACCTTTCTGAATCTGCTTCACTCGCCCTCCCGCATTGATGGGGTTAGGGTCGATGAGGTAGATGGGGGTGTCGGGCTTGGCATAGTGCAGCAGTCCAGCGGCAGGATAGACCACCAGCGAGGTGCCTATGATAATAAGGATATCGGCCTCCTGCACCTCCTCGGCTGCAACGGTGATGTTAGGCACAGCCTCGCCGAAGAACACGATGAACGGACGCAACAGTGAGCCGTCGCCAGCCTTAGTGCCTGGAGCCACCTCACAGTTATCAGGGGTCAGGGTCTTCTGATAGCGTGGATCGTCGACATCACGACTCGAGCACACCTTCATCAGTTCACCATGCAGGTGGATGACCTTCTTTGAACCGGCCTGCTCGTGCAGGTTGTCCACATTTTGCGTCACCACCGTCACATCATATTTCTCCTCCAGGGCTGCCACCTGCCTGTGCCCTTCATTAGGCTTCACGCTCCAACACTTCTTGCGGAGCATGTTATAGAAGTTGGTCACCAGTGTGGGATCGGCTTCCCATCCCTCGTGTGTGGCCACCTTGGCCACAGGATAATTCTCCCACAACCCGTCGGCATCGCGGAAGGTCTTCAGTCCGCTCTCCACCGACATGCCTGCACCTGTCAGGACTACAATTTTCTTCTTTCCCATAACTACCTCTTTTATATATTAGTTTAACAGTATTGTAAATCAACGCGTATTGACCCCATTCAGGAAATGCTGGAAGGCATCATAGTTGCCCTGAAACAGGTTAATGTCTATGGAACCTTCATTGCCACATATCTGACCTCTTTCGGTATATTGCCAGATACTCCAGGAATTCGTGGGCTCTGACGAACCATAACGGGACATCCAGAAAGAATAGTCCTTGAAACGGGCATCGTTGAGATAGGTCTCCCTGAAATGATTACTGGTATAGATGATTGGGCGCACACCCCATCGGTCCTCTACAGTTCGCAGCCATTCCAAAGTCATGGCGTAGAGCGTATCCTTGCCATATTGCTCCACCTCGCTACTAACCTCTATGTCGAGTGCAGGGGGCAAATCACCTGGAGTCCATGTGGCTACCTCAAAGAAATTCCTCAATTGAGCCTCTATTGGTGACCCCAAATGCAGGAAATGATAGACACCCTTTGCCAACCCGTGCCGTTCGGCCTCAATCATCCTGACTCCAAAAAGTTCATCCTTAATGGTAGCCCCCTCCGTTGCTTTCAGATAGACAAAGAAGGCTGGCTGCATATAGGTCTTGTCTGAAGCCCTGTTGGAATACGCCTTTCCATCCTTGTCACAATAGATTGCCAGATGATCCCAGTCAATGTCGGTCTGATGATGAGAAGCATCAATGCCATAGATCCTGTCGCCCACCTGGTAGTTAGCCCCACTGGGAGACATCAGCAAACCACTCGCATATCGGCCGAACTCCATGCTACCATCAAGTTTGACGGCACGTCCCAGACCTTCCTTGTTGTTCTGGGCCCAGTTACCTATATATTTTGTCACGATCTGTTCGTCAGGCAAGCCTTTTGAACGTTTGTTGTTGATATACTCCTGAGTATACTCAATAATGCCGAAACCGTGATTATTCAGTTTCTTGTCGAATTTACCAGTATAGACTGACGAGGGTGTAGTGCGGATGCCGTATGGCAGTTCGTCGTTTTTCCAATCGCCTTCATATACTGTCCCGTCGTTAGTGGTCAACACACCATAGCCTTGTCGGGTTTGGGTGCCCTGAATGACGGAACCGCTATAGAGGCCCTCATTGAGTGGCATGTTGACTGTATCAACCAAAACAATTTCTTTCTGCACTTCACGTATGATTATCTTATGAAAGAAGGGTGAGGGCACTATGATGCCTACGACCAAGCCCAGCAAAAAGGCAGCAAAGCCAATAGCCAGCGTTCCCAGTATTCTTCTATGTTCGCTTATCCAACCCATCGTTTCATTTATTTCGCCCACAAAAATACGACAAATAATTGGAACTAGCAAATAAAAACATCATTTATAAGAAATATTTCCTTCAAGGTGCTGGCTCTATTTGAGATTTTTACCTTAACTTTGCAGCCTAGAAACTCTAAAATATAAGTTTACTTCCATATAAATATGAAAAAGGTTTTAGTTTTTGTGGCAATGATGGCTTCTATCATGACAACTTACGCACAGCAGAAGACGCTGGTGCTATTCTATTCTCAGACAGGTACGACGCAGAGCGTAGCAGAAGAGTTACAGAAACAACTGGGTGCTGACATCGAGCGTATTGAGGCAGAAAAGCCTTATGATGGCAACTTCCAGGCCACCATACAGCGCGGTCAGGAAGAGATGAGGAACGGCGAGGTGCCAGCCCTCAAGCCTATTCATGCTAAACTGGCTGACTATAAAACTATCTTCATTGGCTATCCCATTTGGTTCGGCACCTATGCCATGCCTATTGCTACCCTGGTCAAAGAAAACGATTTCGCTGGTAAGACCATCGTACCGTTCTGCACTTTCGGCAGCGGCGGCCTCAACACTTCTACGAATGATCTGCGTAAGGCATTGCCAAAGGCCGACATCCGTCAAGGCTATGGCGTGCGTACTGCCCGCATAGCCTCAGCGCCAAAGGAGATAACACGTTTCCTGATAGAGAACGGCTACAAGAAAGGCAGCATAAAGCCTTTACCTGACTACAGCGAGCAGCAGCCCGTAACAAAGGCAGACTGCGACATTTTTGATGCTGCCTGCTCCAGTTATCAGTTCCCCCTTGGCACACCGTTAACCGTTGGCAAGCGAGAAACTGAGGAGAGTACTGACTATAAGTTCACGGTGAAGAGCCGTGGTATGAACGGTGCAGAAAGTACCTCTATTATCTATGTGACGGTAGGTAAGAACGCAAAGCCGGAGTTCACGGAAGTGGTGAGATAAGCAAACACGTCTATGGCACGATAAGCGTGTTCTACAGGCTGAAGTAGGCGTTATTCCCCTGATCTTCTCGACGATGTGAGAGATGAGGGATTTTTGAAGCTATAGTCTATTTCGTGGCATCCTGGATGACGAGGCCTGCCAACGTAAAGCCGAAGATGGCGGTGATATGGGCCAGGGAACCGTTGGTCTGGGGCTTGTTGAAGGGGGAGGGCACCTCTTCATCGTCAGACGGACAACCAAGATTCTCCAGAAGTTCGTCACTATAGACCACTAGGAACTTCTTCTCCGGGTAGTGTCCGTAGTGCTTGACCTCTGGTCGAGCCTCTTCATGCTCGGAAGAGCCGATGCGAGCATCGCTCTCCTCTCGCTTACTCAGAGCCTTGAACTTCTTTCGCAAGGCACGTGCCAAGGGGTCACCTTGCACCTTCCAGAACTCCGTCACTTTGATGCGTGTGGGGTCGAGTTTGAGGGCCGCACCCATCGACGAGAAGAGCGTGGCATTGGTCTTGCAGGCCAGGAGGATGAGTGCCGCCTTGTCTTTTAAAGAGTCGATGGCATCGATGATGTAGTCGTAGGCCTCCAAGCAAAATTTGGAGGCACTCTCCTCTGTGAAGATTTGCTGTAGGGCGGTAATCTCTGCCTGGGGGTTGATGGTGAGGAGGCGCTCCTTCAAGACTTCTACCTTAGGTTGGCCTACGGTTTCTGTGGTGGCCATCAGTTGGCGATTGATATTCGTAACGCTAACACAGTCAGAGTCGACAATAGTCAGATGATGTATGCCGCTACGAATCAGACTCTCAGCGCACCACGAGCCTACGCCGCCCACGCCAAAGATAATCACGCGTTGCTGGGCAATGCGCTCCATCGCCTCATTGCCCAGCAACAACTCGTTTCTTCGAAATATGGCACTATCTATCGCCATCGTTTGTACTGTTCTTGGTGCAAACGTACCAATGCTCGTATAGTTCGTCTTGAGGATGCTCCTCGTTGCGACGACGGATATACGACTCGGCTTCCCGTCGGGTGCGAAATGACTTGATGAGGTAGTCGCTGTCATCACCCATTTCGTGGCACCTCACCTCATAAACGGTACTCATCAGTCTTTAAGATGCTCGAAACATTCGTGATACTTGATGGCGAGTTGCTTGTACTTCTCGACAGTGGCGGCACTGGATGTATCGGCACGCATAATCTCATAATAATGGTGTGACATTCCTGGCTCCACGCCCGACTTGTCGTGAATAAATGTATAGAGGCTGTCGCCTATGACACTACGCACCAAAGCCTCTTCCTGCGATGCATAGAACATGCCGTAAGTCTTCACTTGAACCTCGGTCATCAGTTTCTCGAATTTCAGGTTGACGATATCACCCCAGTAGCCATAGTCGCTGGTTTGATGCTTATAGCGTCCAAAGAAGCCACGCTCCGTGGATGCATCCACCAGGTATTTGATGACGGGCTTAATCTCAATGCTGTCCCATCCTGCTACGATGGTGGTGCGTGCCAGATCCTTCAGATCGTAGGGGCGGCAGTTATCGGTGATGCACTTTCTTGTAGCGCTTTCACGCGTCTTGTAATTGATGTCGGTCACATAGCCATTGAAGCGTGCGGCTACTTCTCTGGCAAAAGCATCAGTTTGCACACCGTAAACTTGTGCATCGGCCAGCGCAGCGGTCATCTCTTGTTCGAACAGTTCCTCATCGGTAGGTTTATTGTCATCGGAGGAACACGATGTCAACACACCCATGCTGCAGAATAGGATGGCGGCAAGCATCAGATAGTATTTTCTCATAACGTCGGCAAAATTACATTTATTTAGGCAAAACTCCAAATAAAATCCGAAAAATCTTTATCGACTATCTGAAATGTGGCGGCTTGACGATGGCCGCAAGACTTAAATAAAACTAATTTTTGGAAGGATATGAGATGAGTGTCAGGGAAAATGAGTAATTTTGCACGCATTTTTTAATATAAGGTATAGAGAAAGCATGGATAAAGTGAGTTATGCCCTTGGTTTGGGCATCGGACAGCAACTGGCACAGATGGGTGCCACCGATTTGAATGTAGACGACTTTGCACAGTCGATCAAGGACGTGCTGAGCGGCAGCGAACTGAAGGTTTCGCATCGTGAGGCTCAGCAGATTGTACAGGAATATTTTGCCAAGAAAGAACAGGCCCTGAACGCCGAGCGTGCCGAGGCAGGCAAGGCTGCCAAGGAGGCTGGTGAGAAATATCTGGCCGAGAATGCCAAGAAGGAAGGGGTGATTACCCTGCCCAGCGGCCTGCAGTATCAGGTGCTGAAAGAAGGCAACGGCAAGAAGCCTACGGCCAAGGACAGCGTGAAGTGCCACTACGAGGGCTTCCTTATCGATGGTACCGTGTTCGACAGCAGCGTACAGCGCGGCGAGCCTGCCGTCTTCGGTCTGCAACAGGTGATTGCCGGCTGGACGGAAGGTCTGCAACTGATGTCTGAGGGCGGCAAGTACCGCTTCTTCATCCCCTATCGCCTGGCTTACGGCGAAGGTGGTGCTGGACAGTTGATTCCTCCCTATGCTGCCCTGATCTTCGATGTGGAACTCATCGAGGTGATGTAAAAAAAGGGAAGAGTGAAAAGTGAAAAATGAAAAATTAAAGGTTAAACAAATAAGAACAATGAAGAAATTATTTTCTGTGGCCGCAATGGCCATCGCCGTGGCAACGATGTTTTCGTGCCAGGGCAACAATCCGAAGGCAAGCCTGAAGAATGAGGTAGACACTCTCAGTTATGCCATCGGTATCGTACAAACCAACGGTCTGACTGACTATCTGGCTCAGGCCAAGGGCGTAGACACCACCTATATGGCTCAGTTCATCGAGGGTCTTATCGAGGGTGCCAACTCTGCCGACGACAAGGGCAAGGCTGCCTATCTCGTTGGTATTGAAATGGGTCGCCAGATGGGCGACGGTGCCGTGAAGAACATCAACTATCAGTTGTTTGGCACCGACTCTACCAAGACTATTTCCAAGCGCAACCTGATTGCCGGCCTCATCAACGGACTTACCGGCAACGGCCAGAAGATGACTGTAGAGGAGGCTGACTCGATTGCCAACCTGCTGTTCGAGCGCATCAAGACACGCACCCTGGAGGAGAAATACGGCGACACCAAGGCTGCCGGCGAGGCTTTCCTGAAGGAGAACGAGAAGAAGGACAGCGTGAACACCGTGCCCGTGAGCATCACCCTGCCCAACGGCAAGCAACTGGACTCTTATTTCCAGTACAAGGTCCTCAAGGAGGGTAATGGCGTCATCCCCACAGACAGCAACCAGGCTATCGTGAACTATGCCGGTCGCCTGATCGACGGCACTGAGTTCGACAACTCCTACAAGCGCGAACAGCCTCTGACCGTCAACATGAAGGGCGGCGTCATCCCTGGCTGGCTCGAGATTCTGAAGCGTATGCCCGCTGGCTCTATCTGGGAGGTCTACATCCCTCAGGAACTGGCCTACGGCAGCCGCGAGATGGGCAACATTCCTCCCTTCTCTACGCTGATCTTCAAGATGGAACTGCTCGAAGTGAAGTAAGTTTGGACTTAAGAGACTACAAATGAAGAAATATGTTATCCTGGCACTCGCCCTCGTGGTGAGTGCCTCTTTCAATACAACAGAGGCCAAGAAGAAAAAGAAGGACCAGAAGACGGCTGAGACAGAGGTGAAGGCTCCCGTGGTGCTGAACGACAGTCGCGACTCTGTGAGTTATGCCGCTGGCGTCAGCCTGACCAATGGTCTGCTGTCCTATCTGCAGCAGTCAGGCATCAAGGCCGAGCAGATGGGCGACTTCTTGCAGGGCTTCAAGGAGGCCATCGCCTCAAAAGACGATGACCAGCAGAAGGCCCGCCGCATGGGTATGCAGATTGCCGAGCAGGTGGTCAACCGCATGCTCCCCGGCATCCTGAAAGACTTCACCGACACCCCCGACTCTATCGTTGAGGACCTGCTGTTCCGCGGATTCACCGATGCCGTAGAAAACGACACCACCGTGATGCTGCAGAAGCAGGCCGAGACCTTCTTCAGAGAGAAGAGCGAGAGCAACAAGCAGATGAAGATTGAGAAGCAGATTGCCGTAGGCAAGCAGTTCCTGGCAGAGAATGCCTTGAAGGAGGGAGTCATCAAACTGCCCAGCGGTCTGCAATACATCATTCTGAAGCAGGGCGACGGCGAAGTACCTCAGAAGGAAGACAAGGTGAAGGTGCACTATGAAGGCCGCCTGATCGACGGCACCGTCTTCGATGCCTCATCGAAGCACGGCTCCGAGCCCGCCACCTTCCAGCCCACCCAGGTCATCAAAGGCTGGACAGAAGCCCTCACCATGATGCCTGTCGGCTCAAAGTGGCGACTGTTCATCCCCCAGGATCTGGCCTATGGTGCACGCGCAGCCGGTCAGATACCTCCCTACTCCACCCTTATCTTCGATGTCGAACTGGTGGGAATAGAGAAATAAAGCGAAAAGATTAAAGGCAAAAAGTGAAGAGTGGAAGAAAAAAAGCCACTTTTCACTTTTTTTTATGCCCAAAAGGTTGCGCGTTTCAATAAAATTGCTTACTTTTGCTGACAAATTGTAACATAATCAACTTCGAAATGGAAAAAATTGACAACCTCGACAAGAAGATACTCAACATCTTGTCAAAGAACGCCCGCATCCCGTTCAAAGACGTGGCTGCCGAATGCAACGTATCAAGAGCAGCCATCCACCAGCGTGTACAGAGACTCATCGAGATGGGTGTCATCACGGGCAGCGGCTTCGATGTCAACCCCAAGTCACTCGGCTATCGTACCTGTACCTATGTGGGCATCACGCTGGAGCGTGGCTCCATGTACAAAGATGTGGTGAAGCGTCTCGAACAGATACCCGAGATTGTGGAGTGCCACTTCACCACCGGCCCTTACACCATGCTTGTCAAACTCTTCGCCCGCGACAACGAGCAACTGATGCGCCTGCTCAACGGCCAGTTGCAAGGCATACCTGGCGTGGCAGCCACAGAGACCCTCATATCGCTGGAGCAGAGCATCAGACGCGAGATACCAGTACACTTCGACGAATTATCCGATCAAGAATGAACAGATTCGACCTCTCCGAACAGTTTTCCACCGTCTATAGCCACGACTTTGCCGCCAAGGGCCATCGCCCGGTGATAGGCATTACAGGAAACTATGGCGATACAACCTGTAAGTTGGGCGAAGGCTACTACAAGCAGATTGTCCGTGCGGGCGGTACACCACTCATCATCCCCCCCGTGGCTGACGAGGAGACGATTCTTGCCACGCTGAACCGTATCGATGCCCTGCTGCTAAGTGGCGGAGCCGACATCAACCCGCTCTATTGCGGTGAAGAGCCTGTCAGCAAACTGGGAGGCATCAATGCCGAGCGCGACCTGCCTGAACTGCTCATCACCCGACTGGCAGCCAACCGTCAGATGCCTATCCTCGGCATTTGTCGTGGCATACAGACCCTGTCCGTTGCCTTGGGAGGAAAGGTGCAACAGCATATCGACACGCCCATCAAGCACTCGCAGGATGCCGAGCGTTCAGAGCCTACCCACTCTGTCACCATCGAAAAAGATTCCACCTTATATAATATATTCGGTGATGAGGTCTACGTCAACTCATTCCACCATCAGGCCGTGAGCGACCCTGGTGCTCACTTCCGTGTTGCCGCACGTGCCAAGGACGGCATCATCGAGGCCATAGAAAGTAGCGAGGGCAAGCCCATACTCGGCGTGCAATGGCATCCTGAGTGTATGGGTGAAGACCAGTTGCCGCTGTTCGAGTGGCTCATCGGCCAGGCGCGCAACTATCGTCAGGCCCAACGGCTCCACGACCGCATCCTCTCACTCGACACCCATTGCGACACCCCCATGTTCTTCCCACAGGATGTCGATTTCGGGCGACGCGATGAGAAGATACTCGTCGACCTTCCAAAGATGACCGAGGGCCGGCTCGATGCCACCATTATGGTGTGCTACCTGCCCCAGCCTAAGCAAGGAGAGACCTTCCAGCAGAATGTGTCGTTCGATGTGTCAGGCCCCAAAGCCTACGCCGACCTCATCTTCGACAAGATAGGGCAAATCGTTGAGAAGAATGCCGATGCCGTCGCCCTGGCCCGTACGCCCGATGAACTGTGGCAGAACAAGCGGGCCGGCAAGAAGAGCATCATGCTCGGCATCGAGAACGGACTGGCTCTGGAGGGCAACCTGCAAAATATCCGTCACTTCCATGAGCGTGGCATCGTCTATATCACCCTCTGTCACAATGGTGACAACGATATCTGCGACTCTGCCAGAGGCTCGCAGACTCACAACGGCGTGAGTGCTTTCGGCGAGAAGGTCATCCGTGAGATGAACCGTCTGGGCATCATGGTGGACCTGAGCCATGCCCACGAAAAGAGTTTCTACGATGCCCTCGACATCTCTGAGACGCCCATCGTCTGCAGCCACTCCTCGGCCCGTGCACTCTGCGACCATCCGCGCAACCTGACCGACGACCAGATGCGGGCCCTGGCCCGTAAAGGCGGCGTCTGCCAGATCACCCTCTATCACGGCTTCCTGCTCAAAGAGGGCGAGGCCACCATCCTCGATGCCATGCGCCATCTCGACCATGCCATTCAGGTGATGGGCATCGACCATGTGGGACTGGGAACCGATTTCGATGGCGACGGCGGCATACGCGGCTTGGCCGATGCCAGCGAACTGACATTGTTCACCCGTCAACTCCTTGCACGCCGCTATAGCGAGCAGGATATTCAGAAGATATGGGGTGGTAATTTCCTGCGCGTGATGCAGTCGGTACAGCGCAACGGATAACCGTCAATTATCTATAGTCACCTTCTCTACCTCCACAGGTTCGTGGAGGAAGAGTTGTGCCTGCTCCTTGAATTTCTCGGGATTCTCGGTGGTCAGGTAATGCACGCTGCCGCCTTTCGTGCAGCGTTGCTCTATTTCCGGATGACGCTCGAAATAGTTCTTCAACGCCTCTGCCACATATTCCCCCTGTGAGACGATACGAATGCCACGAGGTATGTATTTGTGAATCTTGGGCAACAAAAGGGGATAGTGTGTACAGCCCAGTATCACGGTGTCTATCTGGGGGTCGAGACGCATCAGTTGGTCGATGCCCTTCTTCACGAAATAGTCGGCTCCAGGCGAGTCGGCCTCATTGTATTCAACCAGAGGGACCCAGAACGGACAGGCCACACCGCTGACCTGAATATCGGGGAACAACTTGTGGATTTCCAGATTATACGACTCGCTCTTGATAGTGCCCTCGGTGGCAAAGATACCCACGTGGCGGCTTTGTGTCAACGATCCGATAACCTCGGTTGTGGGACGGATGATGCCCAGCACACGGCGTTGGGGGTCGATGCGTGGCAGGTCGTTCTGCTGGATGGTTCGCAGGGCCTTGGCCGATGCCGTGTTGCATCCCAGGATGATCAGGTGGCAGCCCATCTCGAACAGGTGGGTGACGGCCTGGCGCGTAAACTCATAGACCACGTCAAACGAGCGTGTGCCGTAGGGCGCACGGGCATTGTCGCCCAAGTAGAGGTAGTCGTACTCGGGTAGCAACTGTCGGATGCCATGCAGGATGGTCAGTCCGCCGTAGCCGCTGTCGAAGATGCCTATAGGTCCACCCATCGTCCCTTTCAGTTTTACTTGTTCAACTTCACCATCACCGCCTCAGTCACATTCACGCCCAGCGCAGGGTCGATGAAGGGACAGGCGTTGCTGTCGGTATTCACCACCAGGGCCAGCCGCTGCTCGGCAGCCACTTGGGCGATGGCCTCGTTCAGCCGCTGACGCAGAGGCAGCATAGCCTCACGCTCAGCATTCTGGATTTCTACGAGTCCCTGCTTCTTGAATTCTACGTTACGCTGCATCATCTCCTGCAACTCCGTCTGCCGCTTCAGCAGGATGGTGCGGGGGAAGTCCTTTTGGCCCTCAAGGAAGGCCTCATACTTCACATTGAACTCGTCCTCCACACGCTGCAACTCCTTCTCGTAGGCCGTGCGCAGGTCGGCCAACTGCTTCCGCACGATGGCATAGTCGTCCATCGTGACCAGAGCCGAGTCGTAACTCAGGTAGCCTATCATGATGACTGGTCCCTGCACGGGTGCAACCTGATTGTCTGTCTGTGCCGATGCCACCAGCGAACAGGCGGCAAAAATCAATGCTATAATCCTCTTCATAGTCTTTCTATCGCTCTCTGTTTTTTCTTCTAAGTGCATATTTGTGCGCAAAGATACAACATTTATTTTGCAATCGCAAACTTATTGATTCCAAACTTCCATTTTTTTCAAAATAAACGGTCCAGCCCAGATTTCTTCCACCTAAGAAGGATGCCCTGAAAGCCTGTTTCCAGGACTGCGCCAATCCCCAGAAGCCGAACACGTGGCACTTCAACCATGAGTCGGCCTACGTAGGCCTCATCAACTATGCCGTCAATGCCAGTGAGATCATCCCCTGGATAGAAACCTATCTCGACAAGGAGGAGATGAAGAACAAGCCCGCTGGGGTCGTCGTGACCGACTTCGTCGGCTTCTTCGGACGTTATGACTTCGGGCTGGTCGATTGTACCCGCCTGCCGGGAAAGGTCATCAGCCACAACTCGTCAAACAATTAAACGCCCCTTTACTCCTCCTTTAGTATTCTCTCCAAAGGAGGAACAGGTAACACATGTAACAGATAAAAACAGAAAGTATTCTCCCGCGTACCGCGCGCATACGGTACGCGGGAGAGTTTTTTCTAAAAACATCTGTTACATCTGTTCCTCTGTTACTGTGACAATATTTCAAAGATCGCTTGACAACGTCCCTGCCACCATCGCCAGTTCCGATTGCCCATTGCTTTCATGGTCTTTCTTTTTTTTTCTATTACACTATACAGTAAAATACAGTATATTTCCTAAAACTTCTTCGCGCGTACCGTGTGCGCGCGGTACGCGGGGGACTTTTTCCTAGATTATTACTGTATTTACTGTATAGTGTTCTCTCCATTCTTAAATCTTAATTCATTGCCCCAGGCGATCGCTCGAGCTTGCTCGCTTTCACCAAGCGAAGCGACTGAAAGAACTCTTAACTCTAAATTCTAAACTCTTAATTTGTTTACAAAGATATTGCATTTCGAAAAACTCATGACGAGTTACGAGAGATAAGAAGAGATAAGGAGAGATAATAAGAGATAGTGTTTTTCGACTTGTTCCGACGTCATCTACGGGTCGTTCCAACGTCATCTACGGGTCGTTCCGACGGCAGTTTACGGTCGTTCCGATGCTTCCTTTCCCGTTTCCCTACTCCCGAATGAAGCCTCCCCCTCATATCTAAGTCCCCCGTAGGGGGACAGATATAAGAGGGGGAAGAGGCTTCAGAAGGGCGCCGAAAAAAATGCCGTAACCTATTCCGAGGGGTGAGTGACATTAACGATGTCTGATATTGAATGCCTCGGACAAGAGGTTGACTTTAAAGTATAACACAATTGGAAAAGTGCATACTTTTAAGACAAAAATTATTGGAAAAGTGTCAATTTTGAACAGAAAATGCATTGGAAAAGTGTAATTTTTCTCACATTTTCTTGTTGGATAATGTAATTTTTACTATATTTGCAGCCAGAAATAATATCATAAAGTATGATAGACAGAAAGGCAAATGAGTCGATTCGCGACTTTTTCAAGAATGATAAACGGGCGCTGCTGGTAACTGGGGCTCGTCAGGTTGGTAAGACCTTCGCCATTCGCAAGATTGGTAAGGAGTGTTTTGAGCAGGTTGTCGAAATCAACTTCATCGAGCAGCCTGAAGCCGTCGCCCTTTTCAGTAAACCCAAGGATGCCAAGAGTATATTGCTGCGCCTGTCTGCTTTCACTCACAAGCAACTGATTCCAGGCCGGACGCTGATATTCTTCGATGAGGTGCAAGAGTGCAAGGAGATTGTTACTGCCATCAAGTTCCTGGTTGATGAAGGCAGTTATCGTTATGTAATGAGCGGTTCGCTGCTGGGTGTCGAACTGAAAGACATTAGGAGCGTGCCTGTAGGCTATATGGCTGAGATTGAGATGTTCCCACTCGACTTGCAGGAGTTTGCCACCGCCGTTGGCATCAGCAGCGATGTGCAGACCCATTTGCGTGAGTGTTTCGAACAGCAGAAGCCTGTCGACGGCTTTATCCACGAGCGCATGATGGAACTGGTGCGCCTCTATCTGATTGTGGGCGGAATGCCTGCTGCCGTTCAGCGTTACATAGACACGAACAACCTGCGGCGTGTGTTGGGTGAGCAACGCGACATCATCCGTACCTACAAGCGCGACATCACAAAATACGACCCCAAGAAGAAACTGTTGATTGAGGAGATCTACGACCTGATACCCTCTGAACTCAACGCCAAGAACAAGCGCTTTATCCTAAAAGAACTCAATGAACGAGCCCGCTTCAGCCGCTATGAGAGTGGCTTCCTATGGTTGAAGGATGCTGGCGTGGCCCTACCCACCTATAATATCGAGGAGCCCAGATTACCCTTTTTGCTGAACAAACAGCGCAATCTGTTCAAGTTCTTCCTTAACGACGTCGGCCTTCTGGCGGCAATGTATGGAGGTGATATCCAGTTGCGATTGTTAGAGAAGGATACCAATATCAACTTTGGCGCTGTGTACGAGAATCTTGTGGCTCAGGAACTCTATGCCCACGGCTTTGCACAGAATCACGACCTGTTCTACTTCAACAGCAAGAAGCAGGGCGAACTCGACTTTGTGGTAGAACAGCATGGCGAAGTGCTGCCCATTGAGGTAAAGTCCGGTAAGGACTATGAACGCCATCGTGCCCTCTGCAATGTAATGGCCAACGCTGAATACGCCATCCCACGCGCCATCGTGCTCTGTCAGGACAATTTACAAGTAGTGGACAAGGTTACATATTTGCCAATCTACATGTTGATGTTCATGCAGCACGAGCAGACGGAAGATGTGATATATAAGTTCCAACCAGCGTAAAGTGCCGTCGGAACGAAGCGTAGATGACGTTCCTTTATTGGGGGGAGTAATGCTCCCTCTAAGAGGGAGGACATCAAGGGGGGCACGTATTGCGCGGATGACACGGATTCGGCATGTACCCTATTAGTAGAAAGTGAGGAAATGAGGGTGAGATACTCTGCTGTTCGCTTCTATCACTTTACCGTCGTCTCCGTAAGATATGATATATTTAAATAAGAAAAAATGGCTTTTTTATCGATTTTTCATAAAAAAAGATGCGTGGATTCAGAAATCTTTTGTATCTTTGTGCCTCCTCCTATACAACGAATATAGGGATTCCGTCAATCACCAGCACCGATTTTTCAGATGTTCATCTTTTCACAATAACTACATCTTTTTCGCTCTATTTCCTCACTTTCTCTGCTGCGCCTAAGAGTCTGAACTCCAATCTAATTTCGTTGCTTAGATCTGGGCGCTACATCCAATCGTGATAGGCGGATTGTAGGTTCGTGAAATTCAACACAAAGGATGTGGCAAGAATAATGTCTTGCACCTTGTGCTTAGTAGATTGAGCCATCCTTTTCCACTCAATCTACGCACGATTAAAAAGTTTTTTAACCATAACTAAATTGTTTTAAGAGTGAGTTATGTTGCACTGGGCAATGTGCTCTCACTGTGAATGAATGCCCATATTAACCAAATAATTAATGAATTAAATCATAATCATCCAGCCATTTCCAGTGGTAGTCTGATGGAGCGGAAAAACCAGAATAACCAGGAATTGATATATATGAAGGTGATTCATTGTCTATAAAAAATGGCCGAATCCCTTTCTCATGATACCTATTGTTGTATCTCTTCCATAAAATTAGACCCCAGTATTTTTGTAGTCCTAATACAAAATTCGCATCACAAAAATGTACGGTTCCTTGTTGCTGACCTGTATAGTACTCTATAGTTTTTACATAAATATCACTACCATAAATTGATGCAGATATTCCACTAAGCCTGGTTGTTCCTTCAAAAAAATAAGATCTATCATATGACCTGTTGCAATTATCTTTTTCGTATTGAAAGGATAAATTCTTAGGCCATGGTTCGATAATTTGAGAATTGATAATAGCTCCAGTGAAGTATTTGGCAATTTTATGAAACGCATCTGATCTAATGTAATCAAGCATCTTTCGTGACAAACCTGTAAAAACAAATTTGTTTATCAGCTCTATGTTATATTTGATTATATTCCAATCGTCTTGTGTTATTTGCTTCTCAACTGTCTCTTGACTATTTCTTTGATGTATTCTCAGGAAATATTTAGCTCCAGACCAAAAACTGTCTTTTGACCATAACTCATAAACATTATAAGAAACATTAGTGACCTTTATTCTTAAACTTTCTATCATTTTTTCCATAATACTTTACTATTTAGTTAGGCTGCAAAATTACAAAAAAGTCTTCAATTTCGACATCTCAAACTGAGAAAATCACATGATGTGATTGATTTCCTTCCTTCTGCTTTTTTATTATTAGCTTTATCAATCAATATTCCATTCTGCTTCTGGGTCTCCTTCGAAAGCAGCCCGATATCCTTCATTCTCGAAATACCTTCTTTCTTCTTCCTCCCATTGGCTTTCAATATAGGCTTGCATTTGTGCATTTTCTTCTTCGATCTGTTCTTCCATCCTTTTGATAGTTTTTTCTAATAAAGAAGTAAATTTTTCAGCGACACCCTTCCATTTCAAGTTCTCTAATAATTTCCTCAATCCTTCCTCGTCATTATATAGGGAACTGCTGCGATCTTCTGCATAGAATCTTTGATTTTTGCCATAAGTAGGGAAAAAACCTCTCTCAATTACTTTAATTAGATAGTGAGGATCCGATTCTGCTATTTCACGAAAGGATTGTCCTTGGCATGAACAACTAAAGGGCTTGGTATATAATTCGTCTTCAATACTAAAGACACGACAAAAGTCTAATTTTGAGTCATTTGCTGCCCTAATTGCTGCCAACTTACTCTTTCTAGATAAAACGGAGCATGTCCCCCCACTAAAAACAGTCAAATCCGTTCAGTTCTGGAGCTGAAAAAGGCCTAAAAAAGGCCTAAAAAACGGAGCATGTCCGTTCAATTTGGCAAAAATCGACAGAAAAACGGAGTAAATCCGTTCACCTGTAAAGCCAATTAGGCGAAAGCAAGCGGGAGCGACCTGAAAACGGAGCATGTCCGTTCACTCCACAAAATGCAAAAGCCTGATATTCAGTCTAGAACGGCTTAAAAACGGAGCAAATCCGTTCACATTTGTCACCTGCGACAAAAACGGACCATATCCGTTCACTTGTCTGACAAGTTTTTCCTACCTTTGCGTCAAAGAATCAAATTCAAAGACGCATTGTTATGGCAGGTAAAACGAAGAGTATGAGTCAGATCAAGCAATTGCTGCTACTGAAAAAGCAGAACGTCTCCAACCGCAAAGCAGCCACTCAGGTAGGCATGGATAAGGAGACAGTGAACAACTACGTGAGGAAAGCCTTGGCTGATCCTCTCGGTATCGACGGGCTTCTGAAACTGGATGACCCTGTGCTGGAACATCGTCTGAAGGGAGGCAATGCAGCCTATCCTGACGAGCGTTTCGAGGAATTCAAGGCGTTGTTGCCCTACCTCGAGGAGGAGATGAGCAAGAGCCGTAAGACCCATGTGACACTGAAACTTCTGTGGGAGGAATATCGCAGGGAACATCCTGATGGCTATGGTCTTACCCAGTTTCGCTATCACTACAATCAGAACACTGAGGCATCCAAGGAGAAAAAGGCATCTACCATCCTCACAGACCTGTATGTGGGAGGCGAAAAAGTCTTTCTGGACTATACTGGTGACACATTAGGCTATGTCGACAGAGAGACTGGTGAGATAATCAAGACGCAGACCTTTGTGGCTTCGCTGCCAGCCAGCGACTATGGCTATATACTGTTTGTCCCTTCTCAGCGCACTGAAGACTTTGTATATGCCATCTCACAGTACTTTAAACACATAGGAGGTGTACCGAAGATACTTGTCCCGGACAACCTTAAGGCTGCCATCGTGAAGAGCGACCGCTATGAGCCATCTGTCAACAGGATACTCGAGGATATGGCCAATCACTACGGATGTTTTATTCTGCCTACAAGGCCTGTGCATCCTAAGGACAAAAGCCTCGTGGAGGACCATGTAAAACTGGTATATCAGCGAGTTTATGCTGAGCTCAGAAATATGACTTTCTTCTCTCTTGACGAGCTTAATAAGGTCGCAGCAGAGAAGATGAAGGCGCACAACCAGAAGCGCATGCTGCAGCACCCATATACACGAGAGGAACGTTTCTTGGCTGTGGACAAGCCCAATCTGCTTCCGTTGCCTGCAGAGGACTTTGAAATCAGATGTTATACTGACATGAAGGTGGCTCCCAACTGCTGCATCTATTTGGGGCGTGACAAGCACTATTACAGCGTACCTTTCCAGCATATCGGCAAAAAGGTGCATGTAGAGTATACACGGACAATAGTGAAGGTTTATTCTGAGGGCCAATTGGTGGCAACCCATAAACGTGACTATGCCCCAGGTAAGTATACCATCGTGAACGAGCATCTTGCCAGCAACTCGCGGGAATATCGCAACCGCACACCTGAGAGATATATCGAGCGCTGTGAGAACATGCTGCCAGAACTCGGACTGCTTGTCAGGATGATGTTTATGACATCGAAGTTGCCCCCAGAAATGCATTACAGAAGCTGTGACGGTCTGATGAGCCTGCAGAGAAGCACAGATCCTATTATCTTTAGGACTGCTTGCAAGACAGCCATCGAGCATGGGAAATACAACTACAAATTTGTCTGTCAGCTCGTGGACAGCAAGTGCATAGGAGTGCAGATCCCTGAGAGCCAGTGTCCTCCCAGTCATGCTAACATACGCGGAAAGAAACAGTTTATCTAATTTATATTCACTCACCCAAACAATCAAACTATGGACGAAATCGCCAACAATCTCAGAAGTCTGAAGATGCCTGGTATGGCTAACTTCTGGACATCCCTGCATGAGACCCGTCAACATGACGATCTCTCATTGAAAGACGGTCTGCTAATGATGATACAGGCCGAGTTAGATAACCGAACAATGAGCCGCAATGCGAAGCTCCTGAAGAAGGCCCACTTCCGCTATCAGGCATCCATCGACCAGGTTATCTTTGACTCCTCGCGTGGCGTAGACAAGCAGAAGGTGCTCAATCTCGCCAGTTGCGACTACATTAAGTACGGTACGCCTATCATTATGACAGGTGCTGCCGGTACGGGCAAGAGCTGGCTTGCATCAGCCTTGGGACACCAGGCTTGCATGAACGGCTACAAGGTGGTTTACTTCAATCTCTATCGTCTCTTTGAGGAAATCGCGTTGGCCAGAGTCTCTGGCACTCTGCATCGTTTCTTCACCAAGCTAGCGCAGACAGACCTGCTCATTATCGATGACTTTGGAATCAAAGTGCTTGATGGGCAGCAACTGTTAGACTTTATGGAGATTATCGAGGACAGACATGGACAAAAATCCACAATCATCGTGTCTCAATTGCCAGTCTCAAACTGGTACGACGTGCTTAAGAAGAATACCACTGCTGCTGATGCCATCCTTGACAGAATCGTGCACACAGCTGTACGTTTTGACCTCAAAGGAGAGAGTATGCGGAAGAAAAAATCGACAAAAAAGAGTGATGTTACAGAAAAATGATTAAATTTGCAGCGCCACTAGGATGAACGAGTCAGAAAAGTGAACGGATATCCCCGTTTTGGGTGGGTGGATATCGACCGTTTTTTGCACTCTTTCCACATTGTAATTGTGCTAGACATTCTTTTGTAATAAATATCAATCCATAATCAATATATTTGATGATTCCCCTCCAACACATATCGGCAATATATTGCAAGGTCATTCCTTCATACTTGCCTTTCTTGAATACATATTGAGTAGAATCAATTATCTCACCGTTATAACTATATGAACCCCAAAAAGATTTTTCCCAGCCATTACCTTTTGGAAAATCCTTTTTGTAATCGTAATATGGATATTTGACAAATTTTATAAAAGAAATATCATTCGAGTTCATTCTTATCTCCCCACAAATTTTTAGAAGTTAGGTCTTTTCCATCTTGGCGTTTATGAAAATGTTTCCCTGCATAGTAAATGTTAACTCCCTTTCTATGCATTTTATTTAATAAATCGGGAAGATCTTCCTTATAATAGGATGAATTCTTGTCAATATCTTCATAAAGATTAGAATTATCTAAACCTGTATGAGAAATGAAAGTGTATATGCATCTATAAACAAGAGAAAATACATTTCGGCTGTCGGTTATATACAACTCTTTAAGTTCATCACTTAGTTCATATTTGTCATCAAATATTTGTGGTAAAAGTGAAATGAAAATGGGTTCATAGATATGCCCGTTTAATTTCTTATGCATATAATAGTAGCTCCATTTTTCTCTGTTATATCTTTCATCGTTAACTATTAATGAGAATAAATAACCAGAATAAACAGCATAAAACATCATGTTTAACAATGTTGCATTGACTTGTAAGATAGTCTTAATATCTCCATTCTCAATATGAATTGGATCAAAATATGGGGATTTTTGGGGATTTAGGAGTGCATCATAAATCTCTTCATCATTAACAAGACAATGTTGCCATGTCATACTACCAAAAGAATAATAGTCATGCTGCCTTAACTGATTATCAATAAGACCTTCCAAAGGATGGGTGTCAATTTTTGCCATATCATCTTTTTTATTGTTTACGGCTACAAAAATACACAAAAAACCTCAATTATCGTAACTTTTGGTGTCACATAGATGTGATTTTAGATAAAATTTGCTTAAATTACGCGCGAAACGATGATTTTATACCTTCTTCTCAAAAAAAATGTGTACCTTTGCAAGGAAATATGTGACATTCATGATTGGAAAATCATTTAGGATGAAATTAAAGGTTTTAATAGCAGAATGTACTGCATACAATTTCAAGGTGATGCTTGAAGAGAAGAATCCTAAGAATTGGTTAAAGAGCGTATGTGCCTTTGCCAAAGGCTTGGGTGGTTCCATCTTCCTCAGTATAGATAATGATGGTATTGTAAGAGGTCTCAATGATGATGATTCAAGAATGTTTAAAATATATTTAGTATGAACGAATATTTACTTATAGAAAACTTTGGTCCTATTGACGAAGTTATACTATATGACATAAGGCCCTTAACCGTTTTTATTGGTGAATCAGGTAGCGGCAAAAGTACTATAATGAAGGTACTTTCACTTTTTCGTTGGATGTACAAACGTGTGAATTTGCGTTCATACCTTCAACATGCAGGTATCAAAAAGACAGGATTAAAGTTTAAGATAAAACCTCTTCTGAAGGTTTCTGGAATTTTGGAATATCTTAAACAGGATTCTGTTATAGTTTACAGAAGAGGAAACTATGAGATTAAGATGCAGAACCGTTCGGTGAATATTCGTTTTACAATTTCGCCTGAGGATTTGTGTTTAGATAAGGTATGTTTTATATCTGATAAACGTTCGATGATACCTGATTTTCTAGATAATAAGTTGGAACGCAGAATTGCCAACTACTATCTTCAAGACACAATGGACAATTTCCTTTTAGCTTGTGAAGAGATAAAAAGTCTTTCTTTGGATTATCTTGATATTAATTTCAAAGTAGAAAAATCTAAGAATGCTCCTATACGATATCGCATCCAAGGTACAGATGGTGAAGACTTCAGTATAGATATGAAAAACGCATCTTCTGGTATGCAGACTGTTACGCCGTTGAGTATTATTGTAGAATATTTTGCAACATGTTTCGATGCAGAATCTTCTATGAAATCTTCTCTGTTTAGTTTTATGAACGACACCGATAACCTCAAAAACTTTAGTGCTGCTCAAAATGTCGGCGACATAAAACGAAGGCATGTTCACATTTTTATTGAGGAACCGGAGTTGAGTCTTTATCCTGAGAGCCAGAAGGCTCTAATGGATTTTCTGGTTAGCCGATGCTTTCATACCCAGAAAGGTTATGATATGACATTGATGATGGCCACTCATAGTCCTTATATTGTTAATTATCTAAATCTGCTAATTAAACGAAACGATAATGGTGAAAATACCACATACAAGATGCCATTTGAGGACATGAACGTCTATGAAATCATTGGTGGCACAGCAACATCCCTTCGTATGGAAGGTGAACATCGCATTATCAACGCCAGCAGTCTTTCTGACCCTATCAGTAACATATATTCTGAATATAATGCCAAGTAGTTTATGGAAGAGTTGATGAAAACAGAATGGCTTGCCATTATCAACAGAAAAAAGAATGGAGCATATCCAGAATGGACTTCAGAACCAGCTGTACTAACAGAGGATACGTTTGAGAAAGTGTTTGATATAGTTGACACTAAGGATGCAGGTGACCCAATTGTGCGACCAGAGAATACAGGAACAGCAACTTATTACAATGGTGATGAAAATAATCAATACAACATCCGATTTATAAAGAATGAGGAGTTTTTTAATCAGTTTCAAATATCAGATGAAAATGGTAATATTAGGGATTGGGCTAAAGGCATGAGCCGTCCTGATTACATCGCATATGATCTCTCGGACGAAAAAGTATATTTCATTATACACGAATTATCTGAAGGCAGCATTCAAAACAAAAAAGCGAAGGCCATGAAACAACTACTCAATATGGTCAGAATGTTATACGAAGCCCCTCAAAGTCGGCAGTATTGTGAGTGTTTTCAGAAACGCCTTTGCTATGTATCAGCAAATGGGTGTGTAACAGAAACCCCTTTCAATATGGCAGATGGCTTTATGGAGGCATATAAGAATCTGCCAGAGCCACTCCCTTTAAATAATAAAACGATAGAAAACAGAGGTTTCAAAGCTTATCAATCTAACGTGGTGAAGCTATAGTTTTTCTGTATTTTAAGTAGTCTAGGTGGTAGTCGGCGACATTGTATGAATACAGAAACCATGATTGATGAGATGGTATACGTAACAGATTATTTAAAACATATATATTGAACCTTGCTAGGCAGAGGAGAGTGTCGCGATACTTTTTTCAAAATTTCCAACTTATCTGGTGCAATAATATCGACATATTAACAAGGGTAGAAAACTTTTCAAATCGCTCTAAAATGTAAAACGAAAAATGCGCTTGCATGGTTTAATAAAGTTAAAAATGTTAAATCATTCTCATTTTGCCTCATTCAAAAATCAGCAACATCACTTTTCTACCATTTAATACACAAATCATTGATATAAAAGCACTTGCAAATACCAGAACTGTTCTGGCCTTACCTCTATGAAGGTAGAGTCAGGAAATACGGTATATGATTCACGAGACAACTGCAATGCCATTATTCACACGACAAGCAATGAGTTGATCGCAGGTTGTAAGAACACCGTCATCCCCAACAGCGTGACGAGTATTGGTGAGAGTGCTTTCGAGGGCTGCACCGGCCTTACCTCCATCACCATCCCCAACAGCGTGACAAGCATTGGCGGTTATGCTTTCTATGGCTGCTCTGGCCTCACCTCCATCACCATCCCCAGCGGCGTGACGAGCATTGGAGGTGGTGCTTTCTATGGAGCAGATATCCTCACCGTTACTTCACTGATTGAGAATCCGTTTATAATAAATGGTAAAACATCATCATCGGACAGCAAAACTTTCTCCCTAAACACATTTAACAATGCTACGCTGTATGTGCCCATTGGCACTATCGATAAATACAAGGCAACGGAGGGCTGGCAGGACTTTGCATCTATAGAGGAAGGTGTCCCTGCTGGAATCAATGCTGTTGAGAATAAAACAGACAATCATACCATCATTTACGACCTGAATGGTGTTCGCCAGGCTAAGCCCAAGAAGGGTATTAATATCGTAAACGGAAAAAAAGTCGTGGTGAAATAGTACAAAGAAAACTGATTCCAACAAATGACGCCTATCTCCCTGAATATTTGAGGCCTAACAATCATTAACAGAGGCTTTTTCCCGCTCATTTCAGCAATGAGTGGGATTTTTGTAATCAGTTACACTAATCTCACCGAGTTTTGATATATGGAAGCACATGGTGGCAATATGAACAGAACCAGAGACTCTGATCTGTCATAACGAATAATCAATCATAAAAGTGAAAAACAATTCGATTATTTGAGAATTAAGAAAAATATTATTATCTTTGCACCCCAAATAGTAATTATAATGGTAGTAACGTTCAACGAAGAATATCTGGAGAATCTCTATACTAAGGGCGAGACTGGGGTAAAAAAACTCTGGTTTCAACCACAGATAGTCAGAGGATATCAGAAGGGAATAAAATACCTGATACAGGCTAAACGAAAAGAGGATTTATATCCTTTTAAGTCTCTTCATTTCGAAGCCTTGCATGGTGACAAAGAGGGGCGTTTCTCAATCAAAGCAAACGATCAATATCGCATAGAATTCACACTGGAAGAAACTGACGACGAATCAGTAGTAACGATATGTAATATATTGGAATTGTCAAATCACTATAAATAAAAAGGTATGGCTAAGAAGAATTATTCAGCAGAAAAGATTGCTAACAACATGACTTCATCGATGTTGATTCATCCAGGTGAGATGATTAAGAATGAGATTGTAGCGCGTGGCCTTACCCAGAAGGACCTGGCCCAGCAGATGGGAGTGTCATATACTGTGTTTAACGAGATTCTGAATGGCAAGCGTCCTGTTACTACAGAGTATGCTCTGTTATTGGAGGCAGCACTTGGTACAAATGCTAACATTTGGCTCAGTCTTCAAGCAGATTACAACATGCAGAAGATGAAGCAGGACAAATCGTTCATGTCTCGTCTTGAGAAGATTCGCAAAATCGCAGCGATCTTCTAACCTCTACCCTGCGTTCGCGTACAGAGAACTGAGAGATTAGACTCAAGTGCGCAGGTCTATCCTCCATTCTTGCGTCCAGATGGTAGCAAGCGACCAGAGGTCGAGCGCACCATCAACCATCAACCTTTAAAAAACGACACCCGCCCAGAACCGAGTCTGGACGGGTGTCGTTATTGTTAGTCTTGGGAAGAATTACTTCAGACCGAGTTTGGTCTTCACCTGAGCGGTGAGATCGGTAGAAAGGGTGGTGCTGATGTAGGGGATGCCTGCACCAGTCTCCATGACGTAGATGTAGCCGCCCTCCTGGCCGATAGCCTTGATGGCATCGAGCACCTTGGTGGTGATGGCCTGCATCTTCTCCTGCTGAGCCTTGTTCAGGGCCTGCTGGTTGTCAGAATAGGTCTGCTGGATGCGCTGATAGAGGTCGTTGAGTTCCTGCTCACGACGCTGCTTGATGTTATCGGGCAGAGTGGCTGACTCCTTCTCGAAAGCCTGGCCTTTCTTCTGCAGTTCGTCCTGCATGGACTTCAGGTCGGCCTCATACTGTGCGGTGAGTTTCTCGATCTCGGTACGTGCTGCAGCGAACTCAGGCATAGCCTGGATGATTTCCTGCGTGTTGACATGACCGAATTTCTGTGCTGATGCTGTCAGGCCACAGAGAGCGCAGATTGCGCAAAGAATAAATTTTTTCATTGACTTTTTTTTATTTAATAATTTGAGATTTCTTTTTTTTCGATATTTCGATGTATCGATGTATCGATGTAACGAGATAACGATGTGTCGAGATAACGATGTGTTGAGATGTCTTTAATTTGAGTAGCCCAGTTTGCGCAGCACCTCGTCGCTGATGTCGATCTTGGGCGATCCGAAGACGATGCCCTGGTCGCTGGCGCGGTCGAGCACCAACTGGTAGCCACGCAGGTCGGCCACGTCCTTCACGGCGTTATATACCTCATCCTGTATGGGTGTCATCAGGGCAGTACGCTTCTTGAAGAGTTCGCCCTCTGGACCGAAGTACTTACGCTTCAGGTCGCTGGCCTGCTTCTCCTTCTCCATGATGGCGTCCTGCTTGGCTTTCTTCTGCTCCTTGGAGAGGAACACCACCTCGTTCTGGTAGTTCTTGTACATGGTCTGTGCCTCGGTGGTGAGGGCATCTACCTCAGCCTGCCACTTCTTCGATACCTGCGTGAGTTGCTCGTTGGCACGCTCATAAGCCGGTATGTTCTTGAAGACATAGTCCATATCGATCAACGCGAACTTCTGGGCTTGCATCGACACAGTCGCTGCACACAGAACAACTAATAACAGTATTTTCTTCATATTCGTCTTCATTTATATGTCAATACGTTTCTTTGACGCAAAAACTAATTGATAGTTTAATAGTTTATAGCGGAAGCAAATTATTCACTTTTCACTCTTCACTTTTCACTCTTTAGAACTCTTGTCCCAGCACGAAGTGGAAATGGCTGCCGCCTTTCTTCCATCCGCTCTGGTAGACCTTGTCGAAACCATAGGCCCAGTCGATACCCATCAAGCCCACCATCGGGAGGTAGATGCGCACGCCGATACCAGCCGAGCGCTTCATGTCGAAGGGGTTGAAGTCCTTGGCCTTGGCCCAGGCATTACCAGCCTCGAGGAATCCCAGTCCGTAGATGGTGGTGTTGCCCAGCATGAAGGGATAGCGCAACTCGAGCGTGAAGCGGTCGTAGGCATAGGCATCGTAGGCGCTATAGCGGCTGCCCGTCCATTCGCTGGTACCCTGTTGTACGCCCTTTACATAGGCCGACGATGAAATAGAGCCGTTCTCATAACCACGCAGTCCGATGGTCTCCTCAGCATAACTGGTGCTGTAGCCACTCATGCCGTCGCCACCCACATAGAAGGTCTCGAAGGGTGACTTCTTATGGTCGTTGTAGGAACCCAGCAGTCCGAACTCCACACGTGTCATCAGCACGAAGCACTTCTGTGCGCTGCCGAGGGCGGTGTAGGTGCGGCTGCGGAACTTCCACTTGTGATACTCAATCCACTTGTATTTCTCGGTCTGTTCAGCCTGCCAACGCTCATTATCGTCTGTGTAGGTCGACTGTGTGGCGAGGTTCTCATAGTCCTTGCCGTCGAAGAGCGACCAAGGCGGAGTGAGCGTGACGCTGAACAAGAAGTCAGAGCCGTGACGAGGGAAGAGGGGGTTGTCGGTAGAGGTACGCGATAGGGCCAGCGACAGGTTGATGTTGTTACAGTTGCCGTTGGAGATGATGAAGTACTGCCAGTCCTTCAGCATATAGAGTTGATAACTGAGCGTGGCCGAGAACTGGAAGTAGTCGTCGGGCCAGCGCAGACGCTTACCCCATCCAACAGAGACACCCAGCAACTTCACGTACTTGTCATCGTCGAGATAACTCTCGTAGTTGTTATAATAGCCGCTATTGAAGTTGCTCATACCCGAATAGAGGTAGTTGAGCGAGTTGAGGTATGACGAGTTATAGTAGTTGCTCGACACGTCTGACTGCTTGGAGTAGTAGACGCCCACGTTGAAGGCATTGGGTCGCTTGCCGCCGAACCATCCTGTGGAGTAGTTGGCGTTATAGGAACTATAATAGCGACCATTGGTCTGGAAGTTCAGGCCGATCTGCTCGCCGTCGCCTGCCGGCAGGATGCCGCGATGCAGTTTGTTCTTACCCAGCAGGTTGCGGAGCGAGAAGTTGGTGAACTTGATACCCACGCGGCCGATGATACCCGTCTGGCCCCAGCCGAGCGAGAGTTCAAGTTGGTCGTTGGATTTCTGCGTCAGGTTCCAGTTGACATCCACGGTACCGTCGTCATAGTTGGGCTTCACGTCGGGATTGACGGACTCAGGATCGAAATAGCCCATTGAAGCGATCTCACGGGCCGAACGCATCAGGGCGTCCTTGCTGAAGAGGTCGCCAGGCTTGGTACGCAACTCACGGCGTACCACCTCCTCATAGAGTCGGTCGTTACCATAGATTCGCACCATGTTGAGGTGGGCCTGCGGACCCTCGGTGATGCGCACCTCCACATCGATGGAGTCGCCCACGACATTGACATCGGTAGGCTCGACGCTGGAGAACACATAGCCGTTGTTGTAATAATAGTTGTGTACGGCATCGTCGTCTTCCAACAGTCGCTTGCTCATCAACTTCTGGTTGTAGACATCGCCTTTCTGCATCGTGAGCACGCGATCCAGATAGTCGCTGGTGACCACCGTGTTGCCCACCCAAGAGATGTTGCGCAGATAGTATTTCTCGCCCTCGTCGATCTTAAGGTAGACGTTGACGTGCTTCTCATCGACATTCCACACCGAGTCCTCTTCGATGGTAGCATCGCGGAAGCCCAGTTCGTTGTATTTATCGATCAGGGCCTGCTTGGCCTCCTCATAGCGTTCGGGCGTGAACTTCTTCGCCTTGAACATATTCTTGAACTTGCCAGCCTCGTGAATCTTACCGAAAGCACCCTTGCTGAACAAGTTTCCCTTGATCTTGGAGTCGCTGACGCGCTCGTTGCCTTCGAAGATGATCTGGCGCACCTTCATCTTGTCCTTCTTGTCGATATAGACATCGAGCACCACCTGGTTCTTACCCGTCACATCGTCGCTCTGGTGGATTTCGATCTCGGCATTCTTGAAGCCCTTGTCGTCGAAATACTTCTTGGCCAGGATCTTGGCACGGTCGATGATGTTCTTCGTGAGACTCATGCCCTTGGCCATACCCAACTTGTTCTCCAAGTCCTCGCGCTCGCTCTTCTTCACACCATAATAGTTGATATTGGTGATACGCGGGCGCAGAGAGAGGTGGATGCAGAGAAACACCTTCGAGCCTACGATGGAATCGGCCGTGATGGACACATCAGAGAAGAGGCCATGCTTCCAGTAGCGCTTGACAGCCTCGGTGATTTCCGCTCCCGGCACTTCTATCTGCTGTCCGACACTAAGGCCCGACAGGTTGATGAGCACAAAGTCCTCGTAGCCCTCAACACCTACTACGCTGATGCCGCCAATCTCGCATTGACGAGGTGTGCCGGCATAGGAGATGTCGGGGTTGACGATGACATCTTGCGCCATGAGAGTGAAGAGTGAAGCGTGAAGCATGAAGAATGCCAGCAACAGCATTCGTTTCATCTTCATACCCGTCTTCACCATATTATATATATAAGTTTTCATCCTTGCTTAAAGCGATAGCATTTTTCACTTTTCACTTTACCCTATTCACTTTTCCCTTCTTCAGCCTCCACCTGTGCCTCGGTCTTGCCATATCGGCGCTGACGGCTCTGATAACTCAGGATAGCCTTATGCAGTTCGGCCTCATCGAAGTCGGGCCAGTAGGTATCGCAGAAATACAGTTCGGAATAGGCTATCTGCCAGAGCAGGTAGTTGGATACACGCAACTCGCCGCCCGTACGGATAAGCAAATCGGGATCGGGCATGAAGTTGGTCCACAGACGGCTGTCGATGGCTTTCTCGTCGATGTCGTCGATGGCCATCTTCCCGTCCTTCACCTCGCTTGCTATCTGCTGCATGGTCCTTACCAGTTCCAGTCTCGACGAGTAACTGAGGGCCACCACCATTGTCATCGAATCGTTCTTTGCCGTGTGCTCCTCGGTCTCGTGCAGTTTCTGCTGCACCACCTCCGGCAGACGCTGAATGTCGCCCACCACACGGAAGCGCACGTTGTGCTTCATGAATATCTCGTCTTCCAGCGATACCAGCACCAGTCCCATCAGGGCTGCCACCTCGTCGGAAGGCCTGCTCCAGTTCTCTGTGGAGAAGGTATAGAGCGTGAGGAACTTCACTCCCAGATTCGAGCACTCGGTAGTGATGCGGCGTACGGCCTCCACCCCAGCCTGGTGTCCATAGGTGCGCTCTTTACCACGCTCCATAGCCCAGCGTCCATTGCCGTCCATGATGATGGCAATGTGCTGAGGAATACGGTTCATATCTAATTTATCCATAATTCTTAACTCTTTGTCTCTTTACTCTATCGGTTACTCGCGATCGTTATGACAGGTACGGCAGCGCTCCATGAACTCGTAGGTGATGGACACCTGGAAGGTACCGAAGCAGTCGGTATTCTTGAAGAGTCCGCTGCTCTTGATGCCGTAGGGGTCTTTCTGGCCATCCAACAGGTCGGTGCCGCTGAAGTGCATCAGCCACTCGGCAGTCAGGTTGAGCCGCTGTTTCAACTTGTATTTCACGCCCACGCCGATGGGGACTTGGAATCCCGTAGCCGACTCGTCGCACTTGGCAAACACCAGTCCAGCCCCCAGCGCGATAAAGGGAGTGAGCGGGCGGGCGCCCCTATACTCCTTTCCTGTGCCGAAAGGCCAGAAGTTATACTCATAGCGCACATCGAAGTTCACGACTTTCGTCGTAAAGTCAATGGGGTTTTCGGCCAGCGCCGGATACCAGGTCTCCACATTGGTTGAGGAGCCCTTCAACTGACCATAGTTCAGCCCCATAGACCACGCCATGCGGGGGTTCAACTTGTATTTCAAGACCAGCCCTCCCATGGGCTGCATGCCTTTCAGCAGTTTGGTGTTGAAGTCGCCCAGATAGTTCATCAGGCCTGCTCCTGCACCAGCCTCCATCTTGTATTCGGGCTCTGTCTGAGCCTTCGCTGAGGGTACGAGCAAGGAGAAGAGGGCAACCTGGAATGCTGCACACAGCAACAGTCTCAACGGCCACACGCGGCTTTCACCTCTACCCCATCTCATTGTCTGTCCCTATTGTTTATCTCTTGATGCCGTGCCACAACTGTCCGCTATTGGTCAGCACCCAGATGCCGGTATTGTCGGTGGCGGCCATACGGACGCGCGTGCCAGTCACATTGCTGGGGATGGCATATTCGGTAGAATTCTTCCAGGTGATACCCTGGTCGCGCGACTCCAACAACACCATGTGGTCGTTCATCGCCAACACCTTATTATTATAATAGGCCATCGACAGCACGCCGTCATAGGGCAACTGGTAGGGGTTGGTTTCATCGAGGGGCATATAGACCCACTTTCCACCCTTGCCTACGCCCTCAAACTGGCTGATTTTTCGCCAGATGGCCATATAGGCGGGTGACTGCGGATGTTTTCCGGCTACGAGCACATAGTCTGTAGAGTCGCTATTCGCATAGTCCCAGTTCACGCTGACCAGTCCCTCTTTCGGGAAGAGCGCCACATCGGTGTCCAGCACATCGTCAGCCCATGTCTGTCCTTCATCCATCGAATGCTTCACCTTGCCGTCGGTGCCAATGGCAAAGAGTTCCTTGGTGCCGCAGGCGAAGAGGGTGCTCAACTCAGGAGCGTCAGCCACAGGATACCACTCGCCGATGATGTCGGAGCGCATCAACTGTCCGTTTTCCAGCGCAAAGGCAGAGTTGCCTTTCACCACGACGGGGCTTTCGCTGACGCAGACGGTATCCTTGAACACCTCCATATACATGTTGTCCCAGCCACTCAGCGAGGGATCGTCGATCACCTTACGCCACTCGAACACGATGCCTTGGGTCTCGCTGGCTGTCAGCGTCACCTTGTAGTCACGCCAAGTAGAGCCGTTGGCGGCATACACGCGGAAGATGCGCGTTTGTGAAAGGTCGATGGAATCACTCGACGAGTACCAACGGAGCGAGTCGCTGGTCAGCGACTTGATAGCCACCACGCCGTTGTTGAGGGTGCTAATGGTGAGGGTCACATGCTCCAAGTCGGTACCCACGGGGAGTTCCGTCTTGTTGTAGATACGATAGTCCAACTGATCGATAAGCACGGGATAACTGCTCCCGGAGAAGGTCGATTTGATGATGGTATCGTTGCCAGTAGTAGATGACGTGCTAAGCGTATAGCGATTCAGGGTGCCCAGGGTGATGCTCGTTATAGCCATATCGCTATAGGACGTCACCTGGGTGTCGCTGTCGCTACCCAGACAGCCGGTTAGCATGGTCGATGCTCCCAGCAGAACGCAAAGCGTCATTAAAATTTTCTTCATCAAAAGTCTTGTTTAAACAAATTCGGCTGCAAATTTACGCACATTTCTGCAAAAAGCGGCCATTTTCCACCTTTTATTAAATAAAATATATCATTATTGCCCCGTTTTTAAGTTGTTTTTAGGTTTTTTCAGGCCGAAAAGAGCAAGGAGAAAGAAAAAAGAGCATAGTATGAATCACTCACTCTATGCTCCTTTCAACGGATGTTGGTGTTCATCAGCGTGATAACACACAAAACTGTGGCTACTGCGACAACTGCCAACATACATGTTGTCTGAAAATCTAATAACATAATCTTTACCTTAATTCCCTTCGCATATGCGAAGAACTACTAACCTAATGAATAACGTAGTAGTCGTCACGACTACAATGCAAAGGTACTGCTTTTTGCGGTTGCACAAAAGAGAATGCGGCAAAAACCGGCAGAACCTCCCCATTCTTTGATTTATGTCAACAGCAACTCTCGCTCCATTGCCTTTTAGGACGAAAATCTACGAAAATCGGACGAAAATGAGAGACGAGAGCCGATTATGGTAAGATTTTTGCCGAAAAATTTGGTTCATTACGGAATAATCCATATCTTTGCAGACGGAAATTGATTTTCTATCACAGAAACAAGGTAAAAAGAAAGGGAGGAAAGAATGACAAAACTAATCATCACTTTATCATCAGAACGCCGAGCGGCCCACAGGGAGATATAGCCCCAGGCTATCTCGTGCACTTTTGACGGGTCTGCTACAGGACTCGTGGTGACTGTCGTTCTTTGACATGATGCTACACCTATGCACTGTGGTAGAGAATCATCCTTCAGGATTGTTCTCTGCGATGCTTACAGGCAACTGGCCCCCGAGGTCTCTTGCCTAAACACTCTTGCGCCCCTTACTGCAGGGCGTACACTATTACTACTTATTCTTTTTTTTCATTATCAAACACACATACTGCCATGAGTAAAAACAATTTGGAGGACGTCATGATTGACACACAAGACGAGGATGAGGAGTTCGAGGCCTTGCTCAAGAAATTCATCGAGGAAGGCTGCGAGGAAGTGAAACCGGACGACGAAGACGAAGATGAGGACGAGGATGAAGACCTCGACTATCATCTTGAAGACGATGAGAATGATGACAACGATGAGGACGATGAGCAAATATCGACCATCGGCGAACTGGAAGTGAATCCTAACAACTGCGTGAAGGTTGAGATACTGCAGCCCATCAAGCATCCTGAGCGCGAACTGGAGAAATTAGTGGGCTGCCAGGACATCAAGAAGCGCATTGATGAACTGATCACCATGAACCGCTACAACATCCGCATGCACGCCATGAACCCCAAGGTGAAGGTGCACGCCCTGTCGCTGCACAGCATCTTCCTCGGACGGCCAGGCACCGGCAAGACCACCGTCTGCAAGATCATGGGGTCGCTGCTCCACAAGGCTCAGATGCTGAGCAAGGGTCATGTGGTGGTAGCCGGACGCGGCACGTTTGTAGGCACCAACTGGGGCGACGAAGAACGGGCCGTGCGCCAGGTGGTGGAAATGGCAAAGGGAGGCGTGCTGATGATCGACGAGGCCTACCTGCTGAACTCCGACAACAAGAACGACCCCGGCAAGATGGTCATCCCCCTGCTGATGGAGATCCTGGCCAACGAGAAGCAGCGCGACCTGGCCATCGTGCTCTGCGGCTACAAGCAACCCATGCTCCGTCTGCTGGAACTGAACCCGGGACTGGAGTCGCGCTTCCCCAACCGCTTCGAGTTCCGCGACTTCTCGGTCGACGAGTTGCTCGACATCACGCAGCGCCGCATCAGCGAGTACAACTACACCTTCACGCCCTCGGCCTGGAGCCAGTACAAACTGATGATTACCGAGGCATATACTGCCCGCGACCCGCAGACGTGGGGCAACGCCCGCTTCATTGCCAACCAACTGGAGCGCATCTACCTCTGTCACGCCCAGCGCTGCATCAAGGGCGACATCTTCAACCGCACCGAGTTCTTCACCATCACTCCTGCCGACCTCCAGCCCATCGAGGTGCCCAAGGCCAAGCCCCGCATCGGGTTCTGAACAACGGATTGCGGATTATTACGACAACGGATTTCACGGATTCTACGGATCTAAGCACTACTGATAATCAGCAACTTAGACAACCGTTTGATCCGTGAAATCCGTTTTCCTTTAATGCTCTATCCGTTGCAGTGTTGCAGTGTTGCAGTTCTCGAGAAGCATTTCCAAATCCCGAAAATACTTCTATATTTATATATGTATAGATATATATATAAATATAGGTATATAATTTGAGATTTGCATCATCTGATTTTGAACTGCAACACTGCAACACTGCAACGCTGCAACGGATTTCTTTCAGTCGCTTCGCTTGGTGAAAGCGAGCAGGGCTCGAGCGGATATTTGAGTAATATTTTGGCTAAGATTTTTGGTTCTTCCGCTTTTCCAGTTGGTAGGATACTAATCGATATATAAAAGAGGAAGCCAGAAACGTTATATGTTTATAAGTACCACCTTTTAAACTATAA
>CADCCB010000032.1 GCA_902799905.1 uncultured Prevotellaceae bacterium | reverse complement strand
CAATTTATGGAAATTAATGTTAGAAAGGATTTATAATGAAGGCAAAGAGTAAATCGGAACTGGCGATGGCGGCGGGAGTGTCTCTCGGCACGCTGGCCAAATGGATGAAGCCCTACAGGCAGGAACTGGAGGCGCTGGGTTTGAGGCCCGGCATGCGGGTGCTGCCTCCCAGGGTGGTGAAATACCTGTCGGACCTCTACTGCATCGACGTGGGTGACTGAGGCAGTTCGAAGGAACGTCATCTACGCTCCGTTCCGACGGTACTTTACGCCCGAAAGTGCCGTAGTTTACCAGGGAAAGGAGGCGTCGGAACGACCGTAAACTGCCGTCGGAACGACCCGAAGGTGACGTTGGAACAACCCGTAGATGACGTTTGGACGAGGCACCCGTAGATGACGTTTGGACGAGGCGGAAAACACTATCTCTCCTTATCTCTTCTTATCTCTCCTAACTCATCATAACTCGTAAAGCGCTCTTTGAAATGTTGTAACTTTGCAAAAAGGGAATAGTGAAAAATAGTTTTAAAACGTTGCCTATCGCGATGTTTCATACACTTTGCAAATTGGAACATGGGGGCGTTGTAGACAAATAAGAAAAGAAAGCGAAACAAATAAGAAAGTATTTCTCGTTGAAATGGCGTAATTTTGCATCGTGATTCAGGAAACAGCATGAATTAGATGTAATAATATTCATAGTTAGTAGGTAGTTCATAATAGTAAAAAGTTGTTTTGTAGTAATTTTTTCTTCGTAAGGAATAGTAAATAGTTAGTAGTTGATTTTTATTTTTTGTAGTAGAGTTAGTTATGGTACAAACTCTGTGAAGCGACCTCCAGTATGTGAAATATAGGCGGTCGCTTCCTTTTTTCTGTCTAAAAATTTGCTGTTTTGTTTTTTTATTTGTACTTTTGCAAGCACTTTACTACACTAAATAAGACAATACGATATATGAGACGGCTACTGCTTTCAGTATCTTGCTTGCTTTTTTTTGCGCTATGTACCGTGGCACAGCGTGGTCACTTCTTCCCTTCGGACCGCTTCTCCAGCAGTCTAATCTCTGACCTCTGTCAGGACGGGGAGGGGTACGTATGGATAGGTACGGACTATGGTCTGAATCGTTTTGACGGCTATCACTTCCACACTTTCCTGCATAGCGATGACGACAGCACCTCTATTCATGCCAATGTGGTGGTGACGCTCTTCCTCGATCGCGACGACCATCTGTGGGTTGGAACGAACAAGGGTCTGGAGTGCTTCGACAATGCCAGCGAGACCTTCCGTCACTATCGTTTCCCCAACAATGTTCAGCCTCGTGTGACCAGCCTGTTCCAGTGCAGGGACGGCAGGCTGCTGGTTGGAACTGCCGGCTATGGGGCCTATGTGCTGAACTCGGTGGACGGGCAGTTGATGCCCTTCCGTCTGGAGGGTTCCGACGACTATTACAGCCGGTTGTACGAAGATTCTCACGGCCGTATATGGAAGACGGGCTTCGATGAGCATATCGTGATGAGCGAAGGCGGTAAGACGAAGATATTCAACTCGCTGGTCGGCACGCCGCAGGCCATCTTGGAGCATAAGGGCCGTGTGCTGATTCTGGGCATGCATGGCCTGATGTGCTATCGCAACGGTCAGGTCATGAAGGACGATGTGGATATGGGCGACACCGCGAGCAAGGATATTGTTTTTACCCGCATGCGACAGAGCAATGACGGTACATTATATATAGGTACGCGAGGGAATGGCCTCTATCGCTTGGCTAACAACAAGTTGCAGCGCGTGGAGGCCAGCGCTCTGGGCATCGATCAGAGCACGGCGAAGATCAGCGCCCTGATGTTCGACCGTCGTGGCAACCTCTGGTTGGGCTGCCATCTGAAGGGCCTGCTCATGCTCCCCCAGCGTCCCATGCAGTTCGGCAACTGGAGTTTCGAGGACCAGGGCATCAGCCTGGGCAGCACCATCAGTTCGGTTTGCGAAGGCGACAACGGCATCATCTGGTGCACGGTGCAGGGCGTGGGTGTCTATGGCTTCAATGACAATGGGCGCGTGGTGGCTCACCCGCAGTCGCCAGAATCGGTAGAGTTCATCTTCCACGATCGTCTGAACCGCTACTGGATAGGTACCGACAACGGCCTGTATGCCTATGACCCGCAGACCGGCCGTTCGCAGTTGAAGGTCACCTTCGAGTGCGACCGCTTCAACGACGTGACCAGCGACGACCAGGGCCGCCTCTATATCTCGGTGTTCTCGCGCGGTTTCTGCGTCTATGACCCGCAGACGGGAGCCCTGAAGAACCATAACTCCTTTGAGGAGGAAGACAGTCTAAAGGGACGCCTGTGTAACAACTGGGTCATGGGCCTCTCGTCCGACAAGGAGGGCCATATCTGGTTGGCTACGTCGTCGGGTGTGTCGTGCTATGACCCTTCCACCGAGAGTTTCCTGTCGCAGGGCTGGAGCAAGTTGCTCGATGGCGTGCTGTGCTTCGATGTGTGTGAGTTGCATTGCGGACATCTGGCCGACGGCCGTTCGCTGGAAGGCTGCATCGCCATCGGTACCGAGCAGGGCCTCTTCCTCTATGACCGCGAGACACACCAGGTGGAACGCTTCCCCGACAGCGAGCAGTTGCAGAACAAGGTGGTGAGTTACATCGTCCAGACCACCGACGGCGACGTGTGGTGCTCCACCTCGATGGGCATCTGGCAGTATCAGTCAGGCAGCCACTCGTTCGTGGGCCATATCTACGGCAACGGCCTGGTGCAGAAGGAGTACCTCTATGGCGTGGGCCTGCATACCGACGATGACTACGTCTATTTCGCACATAACGACGGCCTCACCCGTTTCCATCCCGACGATGTGAACAAGCGCGAGCATTCGCTCGATCCGCTGGTGCTGACGGCCTTCCGTGTGGGCTATCAATATGTGAAGAAGGGCACGGTGATCAATGGCGTGGAAGTGACCGATAAAGCCCTGTCGGAGACCGACGACTTCGTGCTGAGTTATCTCGACCATACCGTCACGCTGGCCTTCTCGCAGTTGAATTTCGACGACCCCTCGAATACCATCATCGAGTATAGCATCAACAACGGCGAGTGGATCAGCAATGCCGCCGGTCAGAACGAGTTCACGCTGGGTCACCTGCAGCCAGGCACCTACAGCATCGCCGTACGCGCCCAACAGGGTTCGGAATACACGCCCGAGAAGGTGGTGATGGTCACTATCCGTGCTCCCTGGTATCGCTCGATGTGGGCTTACCTGCTCTATGCCCTGGTGGCCTTGTCATTACTGGGCTTCGTGCTCTACAACTACCGCCGTCGTGCCAATCAGCAGTTGAACGAGGAGAAGATGAAGTTTCTCATCAATGCCACCCACGACATCCGCACGCCGCTGACGCTTATCCTCTCGCCCATTCATAAACTGAAGAACGGCAAGATAGAAGACTTGAAGTCGATGGAGGAACTCCAGTCGTTCAACACTTCTGTCTTCCAGCCTTCTGTCGAGACCATCGAACGCAATGCCTTGCGCATACTGAACCTGGTCAACCAGATTCTTGACGTGCGAAAGATAGACAAGCAGCAGATGCGCCTGCATTGCCAGCCTACAGAGATGGTGGGCTTCGTGCGTGGCATCTGCAAGATGTTTGAGTATAATGCCAAGGATCATAATATTGATTTCCATTTCGAGGCTGATGCCGAGGAGGTGGAGGCTTGGATTGACCGAAGCCAGTTTGACAAGGTGGTCAGCAATCTGCTCTCCAATGCCTTCAAGTATTGTGGCGACGAAGGTGCGGTGGCTGTCTCGCTCACTCATGACGATCGTGCCGTCCGCCTGCAGTTGACCGATACTGGCTGTGGACTCGATGGTGACAGCCTGAAGCATATCTTCGACCGATTCTATCAAGGCAGCAACTCCCGTAAGTTGAACATCAAGGGCACGGGCATCGGCTTGAACCTCTGCAAGATGATCGTAGATATGCATCACGGCACGATAGAGGCCCAGAACCGCACCGACGGACAGCAGGGCGCTCAGTTCACGGTGACGCTGCTGCTGGGCAACAGTCACCTGTCGCTGGAGGAGATAGACGACAGCCAGGGCTATCCCGACGGTCAGACCGACGAGACCATTCAGGGCACGTCAAGCGCCGTTGTCGTGCCGCGTCCGCAGAAGTCTAGCGGTGTGCGCCATCGTGTGCTGGTGGTCGACGACGACGAGGAAATCGCCCATTATATCGCCACCGAACTGGCCCACTACTATAAGTTCAGCATTGCCTCCAACGGCAAGGAAGGCCTGAAGGAACTGCTATCCAGTTCGGGCAGCAACGTCGAGTACGACCTGGTCGTCTCTGACGTGATGATGCCGGAAATGGACGGCTTCACCATGCTGCGCATGATAAAGACGAACGTCAACATTGCCCACATACCCGTCATCATGCTCACCTCGAAGGCCGACGTAGGCAACCGCTTGGAGGGTCTGGAGCGTGGTGCCGACGCCTTCCTCGCCAAGCCCTTCGACATGGAGGAACTGCACATGACCATCGACAACCTCATCCAGTCGCGCCTGCGCCTGAAGGGCAAGTTCACCGGAGCCCAGCAGCAGGCCGACAAGGTGGAGCAGCCCGACGTGAAGGGCAACGACGAAGTGCTGATGGAGCGCATCATGAAGGTGGTGAACAAGAACCTGTCGAACAGCGACTTCAACGTCGATATGCTCACGCAGGAGGTAGGCATCAGTCGTGCCCAACTGCACCGTAAGATGAAGGAGATGACCGGCATCTCCACGAGCGAGTTCATCCGTAACATTCGTCTCGAACAGGCTGCCCGTCTGCTCAAGGAACAGAAGATCAACATCACGCAGGTGGCCTATACCGTGGGCTTCTCCAACCTGGCCCACTTCTCCACCATCTTCCGCAAGCATTTCGGCGTCTCTCCCTCGGAATATGCCGAAGGCGGGAAGTGATTTCTGCGGTTAGGAGGAAAAACAAAACGGTTGAAACATATTCAAAAAGAATCGAGACATGGGCTGTTCCGTGTCTCGTTTCTTTTGCCTACCTTTGCATCGCCAAATCAATAGCGAACCAAGATGAAACAGTCTATCCTAACCATTGCCGCTGCGCTGCTTCTGTCAGCCTCGATGCTGGAAGCACAGGGCGCGGAAAACCAACAGTCTTCCAACGTCATTGAAAACCCGATGCTTTGGGCCGACGTGCCCGACCCCGATGTCATCCGCGTGGGCGATACCTTCTACTTGGTGTCCACCACCATGCATCTCATGCCGGGCGCTCCCGTCATGGCCTCCAAGGACCTGAAGAACTGGGAGACGGTGGGCTACATCTTCGACCGATTGACCGACTCACCTAAGTACGACTTGCAGGAGGGGACAGTCTACGGACGCGGACAGTGGGCCACCTCGCTGAAGTACCACGACGGCCGCTTCTGGGCGCTCTTCGCTCCCAACGAGGGCGGTCCCATGGGTGACACCTATATCTGCACGGCACCCAAGGCCGAAGGGCCGTGGACCATCCATTCGCGCCTGCGCCATTTCCACGATGCCACCCTCTTCTTCGATGACGACGGTACACCGTACGTCTTTTTCGGGACGGGCGAGATGTGTCAGTTGACCCGCGACCTGAAAGGGGTGGTGGAAGGCTCCCTGCGCCATTATTTCCAGCGTGAGGACGACGAGCGTGGCCTCCTGGAGGGTACGCGTGTCATCAAGCATTGCGGCACCTACTATGCCCTGCTCATTTCCCATGTCTTTGCTCCCGGCCGTCACCGCCGCGAGGTATGCTACCGCACCAAGGACCTAAACGGCACCTGGGAGAAAGCCACCATCCTGGAGTCTGACTTCGGCGGCTTCTCCTATCTGGCACAAGGCACCATCGTGGATACTGAGGAGGGCGACTGGTATGGCATCATGTTCCAGGACCGTGGCGGCGTAGGCCGTGTGCTTACCGTCTCTCCTGTACGATGGATTGACGGCTGGCCGATGCTGGGCGATGAGAACGGCAAAGTGCCTGCAACGATGCGCCCCTACAAGAGTAACCAGCCCGCCACCGCAATTGTATGTGCCGACGAGTTTTCCTCGTCGGAACTTGGCCTTCACTGGCAATGGAACCACAACCCCATCGACGAGGCTTGGTCACTCACCGAGCGTCCGGGCTTCCTGCGACTGAAGACCAGCCGTGTGGTGCCTAACCTCTATCTGGCTCCCAACACCTTGACCCAGCGCATGGAGGGTCCCACATGTAGTGGCTTCATCTGCATGGATCTTTCGAAGATGAAAGACGGCGACTGTGCCGGACTGGCAGCATTCAATGGTGACTCCGGTGTGCTGACCATCAAGAAGCAGGGAAAGAAAATGGTGCTCCAGATGAGCGAGCAGAAAGTGAGCCTCACCGAACGTGAGAAGGCGGTGACGGATGTGGAGGAGAAGGTCGTAGAGACCGTAGAACTGAAGCAGAGCAAGATTTGGCTGCGCCTGGATGGTGACTTCCAGCCTGGGCATGGTGATGCTGCCAATTTCTATTATAGCCTTGACGGTGAACAATGGAACAAGATAGGAACAGAGAACTATCGCATGATTTTCGACTATCGTCGCTTCTTCATGGGTTCAAAGTTCGCCATCTTCAACTATGCCACTAAGAAGCAGGGCGGCTATGTAGATGTGGATTGTTTTGACTATAGCAGAAAATAAGGTATGATGAAAAGATGGATGGTGATACTGGCTGTCGCCCTTACGGCCTGCCAGATGGTACATGCTGAGGAGAAGGCCTTTGGAAAAGGTAGCATCAGCACGAAGATGGTGGCTCGCAATGCCGTACGCATCAGTTATACGGAAGGCGTGGCACAAGACACGTTGCCCGACTGGGTCTATGTGAAACACAGCACGGTGGAGAACAGCGACATCAGCGTGCAGATTGACCAGCGGAAGGGGGTCGTCAGCGTGAAGGACAAAAAGGGCCGCACGGTCTTTAAGGCAACGGCCCACGAATTGCATGATGGTGTGGCTACGTTGCGCTTCCAGTCGCCCAAGGACGAGTGCCTCTTCGGACTGGGTCAGTTTCAGGATGGCTATACCAACATCCGAGGCTTGTCGCGCCGGCTGACGCAGGTCAACACGCAGATTAGTCTCCCGATGCTGCTCTCCAGCAAGGGCTACGGCCTGCTGTGGAATAACTACGGACTGACGGAGTATAACCCCAGCGATCAGTCCGTGGTCTTGCAGAAGCAAGAAGGGGTGGGGCAGACGGAGGTGGTCAACGTCACTTCTACCGAGGGTGGAAAGCAAGAGGTGCGCCAGCGCCATATTTTCGAGGCTACCATCACTATCCCCGAGGCTGGAGACTATTCCCTTCTGCTTGATGTGGGACAGAAGATGGCCCGCCGTCACAATCTTGTCATCGAAAAGGCTGGCGCCCCTGCGGGATCAGGACAGACAGTCATCGAGATGCAGAACCTTTGGCTGCCTCCGACAGCCTCATGCATCGTCCGACTGGAAAAGGGCACTCACAAGGTGCAGGCTGAGTTGACGGCAGGCGACAAGCCCGTGCTCTATTATCATAAGGTGGGGGCAGAGACTACTTTCCGCTCGCCCGTGGCCACGGCCGTTGACTACACGGTGTTCGTCGGTTCTCCCGACGAGATCATCGCCGCCTATCGTGAACTGACAGGTCCCGCTCCTCGGATGCCAGAGTGGATGCTGGGCTACATACACTGCCGCGAACGCTTCCACTCGCAGGAGGAGATCCTGCAGACGGCCAACCGCTTCCGTCAGGAGCATCTGCCCGTGGATATGCTGGTGCAGGATTGGCAGTACTGGGGTAAGTACGGCTGGAACTCGATGCGCTTCGACGAGGCGAACTATCCCGACCCGAAGGCGATGACTGACAGTCTGCACAAGATGGACATCAGGCTGATGGTGTCGGTATGGTCGAAGATTGACAAGAACTCGGAGGTGGGTAAGGAGATGCTCTCTGGCGGACACTATATCCCTGGTACCGATTGGATAGACTTCTTCAACCCGGAGGCTGCCGCTGCCTACTGGCGTAACTTCAGCGAGCGACTGGTGCCGCTGGGTATCGATGCCTGGTGGCAGGATGCCACAGAACCGGAGAACGATGACCTGGTTGGTCGTCGTGTCAACAACGGGCGATGGGCTGGCGAGCAAGTCCGCAATGTCTATCCCTTGCTGGTCAACAAGACCGTCTATGAAGGTCTATCCTCCCTCCACCATTCCCCCATCATCCTCACCCGCTGTGGCTTCCCAGGCATTCAGCGCTATGGGGCAGCACTATGGAGTGGCGATGTGGGCAACGACTGGGAGACGCTGCGCAGGCAGATTACTGCCGGACTGGGCGTGCAGGCAGCAGGCATACCCTGGTGGACCTATGATGCCGGTGGCTTCTTCCGTCCTCAGAACCAATATAGTGACAGCGCTTACATAGAGCGGATGCTGCGGTGGATAGAGGTATCGGTCTATCTGCCCCTCATGCGTGTGCATGGCTATATGAGCAATACAGAACCATGGAACTATGGCCCGGAGGCACAGGCTATCATCAGCGAGTGCCTGAAGGAGCGCTATCGCCTGAAGCCCTACATCGCCAAGTGTGCCGAGCGCATTTCGACAGAGGGCTACACGCTGATGCGTCCCTTGGTGTTCGACTTTGCCGACGATCCCGAGGCCCTCCAGCAACGCTATGAGTATATGTTCGGCCCATCGCTGCTCATTAGTCCCGTCACCGAACCTGGTGTCACCTCGTGGCGCACCTATCTGCCCCGTAACAAAGGCGGATGGTATGACTACCACACCGGACAGCACTATGACGGCGGACAGACCGTCACCACTCCCGTGAATAAAGCCCGCATACCCGTCTTCGTGCGGGCTGGCTATCCCCTTAATATAGATGAATAGAAAATATCGTATGAAAAAGATTCAACTGATGGCAGCAGCCCTGACTCTGGTGGCCCAGGCTGCTACTGCACAAAACCCCTTTGTGCAGACGTGGTGCACCAGTGACCCCGCACCGATGGTGGCGGGCGACCGTATGTATGTTTATACTGGCCATGACGAGGATGGGGCCGACTTCTTCTGGATGCAGGAGTGGCGTGTCTATTCCACTGAGGATATGGTGAACTGGCAGGACCATGGCTCGCCGCTGGCCCTGGAGTCGTTCTCTTGGGCCGATGATCGTGCGTGGGCCTCACAGTGCATAGAGCGTGACGGAAAGTTCTATTGGTATATCTGTGCACATTCGAAGTTATCCAATGGTATGGCTATCGGTGTGGCCGTCAGCGACTCACCGGCTGGTCCTTTCCGCGATGCCCTGGGAAAACCGCTGTTTGAGAATGGCTCTTGGGACCATATCGATCCCACCGTAATGATTGATGACGACGGACAGGCATGGCTGATGTGGGGTAATCCACAATGTTACTACCTGAAGTTGAATCGCGACATGGTTTCCTATAGTGGCGAACTGGGTCTTCTCGATATGACAGAGGAGGCCTTCGGCGGCCCCATCATGAGCAAGCGTGAGAAGGGCAAACAGTACAAGGATTCGTATGTGGAGGGACCGTGGATCATGAAAATGAGAAATGAGAAAGGAGAAATGAGAAATGACAAACGCTACGCACTTCTGTATGCTGCAGGTGGCGTGCCTGAGCATATCTCTTATAGCACGGCACCTTCGCCAGAGGGTCCTTGGACCTATGCCGGTGAGATTATGCCGTTGAGCGACACGAAGTCGTTTACCAATCATTGTGGCGTGGCCGACTACAAGGGACACTCCTATTTCTTCTATCACACGGGTAAGTTGCCCAATGGCGGTGGCTTTGGCCGTAGCGTGGCCGTCGAGGAGTTCAAGTACAACGCCGATGGCAGTTTCCCGACAATCATGCCTACGGATGAGGGCGTGAAGCCCATCGCCACCTTTAACCCTTATGGCAAGGTGGAGGCCGAGACTATGGCCTTCTCGCGGGGAGTGAAGACGGAGCAAAACGAGGAGGTGGGAGTCTACGTGACCGATATACACAATGATGACTATATCAAGTTGCAGAATGTGGACTTCGGTAATAAGATTCCCCGTACCTTCACCGCCTGTGTGGCCAGCGGCCTGCGTGGCGGACGGATAGAAGTGCGCATCGATAGCCTCGGAGGAACGCTCCTCGGCACCCTGGACGTTCCTGGTACTGGCGGATGGGAGAAGTGGCAGACCATCACCATCGACTTGACGGCTATTGCTTCCGGCAACCACGACCTCTTCTTCGCCTTCAAAGGGCGCAAGGGACCGAAACTCTTCAACTTCGACTGGTGGGAGATGCGCGGAATGGAACAGGTGAACATGCCATTGTTCCAGACGAAATATACGGCAGACCCCTCGCCGCTGGTAGTCGGTGACACATTGTTCTTATATACATCGCACGATGCCTCACCGGAGGATATTCCCGATGAAAACGAGAAATCGTCGGCAGGCTTCTTTATGTACGACTGGCTGTTGTGGTCGACCACCGATATGGTGAACTGGACTGAGCACGGGGCGGTGGCTTCGCTGAAGGACTTCACTTGGCGTAGCCGTGAGAATGGTGCCTGGGCTATTCAGACGGTGGAGCGCAATGGGAAGTATTATCTTTATGCCCCGCTCCACGGTCATGGCATCGGTGTGCTGGAGGCAGAGTCACCTTATGGTCCCTTCAAGGATCCCCTGGGAAAGCCATTGGTTTGGGACCAGTCGAACTGGTATGACATCGACCCCTCGGTCTATACCGATGACGACGGTCAGGCCTATATGTACTGGGGCAATCCCCATACATTCTGGGCAAAACTCAACGACGACATGACCAGCATCATGATTGATACCACCGTTCCCGAGGCATCATCCTCGGGCGTCACAAAACTCCCGCATATCCCCAACTACCAGGAAGGCCCTTGGTTCTACAAGCGGAGCCTCACCCCCGACCCCTCTCCCAATGTCGAGGGGAGCAAATATTACCTGGCCTTCGCCTCGACCTGCTGTCCCGAGGCGCTGGGTTATGCCATGAGTGATTCACCGACAGGACCTTGGGAGTGGAAGGGCTATATCATGAAGCCTACACAGCGTGACCGTGGCAACCACCCTGGCATCTGCGACTACAAAGGTCATTCGTATGTCTTTGGACAGAACTACGATCTGATGCATCTGGAGACCTTCGTTCATCATGAGCGTCGTTCAGTATCGGCCACGGAGATAACCTACAATGCCGATGGTACTATTCAGGAGGTGCCTTACTGGTTGGATCAGAAGCCGATGAAGCAGTTGCATTGGCTGAATCCCTACCAGCGTGTTGAAGCAGAGACCATGAACTGGGGCTATGGTTTGAAGAGTGCCAAGATGGGCATAGAGAATACGGGAGTGGTAAAGGATATGCCAGAGTCTACCGGTAAGCGCAATATGTATATCTATGACCTCAACGACGGTGAGTATATCCGTCTGCGTGGTGTCGATTTCGGCAAGGGCGCACGTAAATTCAGCATTGCTGCTGCTGCCACGGGAAAGGCTACGGTTACCCTCCATTTGGATAGTCAGGACGGTCCTGTCATTGCCACCGCCGAAATCAAAGGTACTGGCTCGTTGGAGAAGTACCGCCTGTTTACGTCCAAGGTTACCGATGCCACAGGGGTACACGATCTCTACATCAGTTTCAGTGGCGTTTCGGGTGATGTCCGTTTGGACTGGTGGGTAATGAACTAAGCAGAAATAGGCATCTCTATGATGAAGCGACAACCTTCATGATAGTTGGTGTCGAGTGTAATGGTACCGCCTAGGTTTGTCACGTGTCGCTTGGCAAGTGGCAAACCCAGGCCGAGACCCTCCGACAGGTCGTCGGCCTTGCTGAAAGGCACGAATAATTGATCCAGATATTCTTGGGCGATGCCGGGGCCCGTGTCTTCGGTTATGAAACGTACAAAGGTGCCAGTCTTCGACAGGTGCAGACGAATGTGCTGTCCGTCAGAATATTTGGCCGCGTTGTAGAGCAGTTCCCTCAGGCTGCGCATCAAGTAGAGACGGTTGGTGCGGATAGTCAAGGTGTCGTCCAGTTCCGTCTCGAAAGTGATCGGCATGTCAGGGTAGTGCTCGGCAGTGTAGTCGATGCATTCTCTTGCTATCTCGTTGCACGACACCTCCTCGGAATTGGTGCTGCTCAGTTCCTCAGAGAGTCCGGTCTCGGAACTGTCGTACAGCATCTGTATCATGCGTTTGAGGCTCATCGCGTTGTGTTTCATGATGCCCGAGATGTTCTTCATCTCATCCTGCGGCAGTTCAATGCTGGCGCTTAGCACTTGAGCAAATCCCATGATGATGTTCAGCGGTGTGCGTATCTGGTGGGTCATGTTCTGGATGAAGGTGTTCTTCTGCCGTATGGCTTCCTCAGCCTGGATGCTGGCCAGGCGGAGTTCTTCGTTGCGACGGGCGCTCTCTTCATTGGCCTGCCTGATTTCTCCCACATGTTGTCTGAGCGACTGTTGCATGATGGCGAAACTGTTCTGCAGGCGTCCTATTACATCATGACTCTTGCTGGTAGGAATCTGCTCGTCGTAATTACCCTCGGCGATGAACTTTGACAATTTCAGCAGACGGCTCAGCGGGCTGATGGCATGGGTCACTACCCGGCGACTGAGCAGGAGGATGAATAGCAGGCCACCGATGATGAGGGGCAAGATGATGAGGTTCAGTTGATTGTAGTCACTCAGGATGTCGCTCTCCGGGCAGACAAGTGCGAGGCTCCAGTCTGTATTGTTGATGGGACGGTAGCATACGAGGCAGTTCCTGCCGTTGACATCTACTGTCATAGCCCCTTGCTGGCCAGTGGTCATCAGGTGACCCAGGGCGATGACATCCTGCTGATGGTTAGCATCGGCTTCGGTGAAGATGGTCTGCTCTATCAGGCGTGTGGAGTCTGGGTGGACGAAGTAGTTCCCTTCATGCCCTAACATGACGAAGTAGGCGTTGGGGTAGGGTATCTCTGTCTGGATGATGTCCGATAGTTCTGATAGTGCCAGGTCGGTGGAGGCCACGCCTATAAACTGCCCTTCATCATTGTAGAGTGGCCTGCAGTAGGAGGTAATGGCCTCTGGTGCAGATAACGCATCTTTTTCATTGCTGTCAAAGGGATCGACCCAGCAGGCGATGCCTAGTTCACACGGTCTCCTATACCAATCCTTGTCTAAAACGCTGTCGCTTCTGCTCTCAGTGATGATGCTGTCACCACTTCTGAAAGTGTAGGCAGAAAAGTAACTGTCGTACTCGGGAATGATATTCGGTTCGATAGTGATGGAACTGCCGTTGACATTGCCATTGATGGAAACGATGCGGCGTGAGTATGTCATCAGCGAGTCTGGGTGCAGGTTCTCGATAGCGAGCCAGTAGTTTGAGTTGGTGGCTGTCTCTACGGTTCCCATGATTCCGTTCACCCGTTCCGTTGTTGCGTTCAGCACGCTGGTCACCCGCTCGATAGCCTCTTTCTTGATGCGTTGTCGTGACTGGACAAACAGTATGCCCAATACTGCCACGAAGATGGGTATAGTCATCAGCAGGATGCTGAAACCCAGTTTCAGTGACAGCGATTGCCGGATATGTCGCATCAGATTCTTCATTTCTCACTCTTTATTTTGTGATACGTCAAGCAGGTCGTTCAATAATACGGTAACCACTTTGCCTTTCTGCAGAATGTCGCTGACCGTGCTGGCGGTCTTCTCCGCTTCTGTTTCCTCACTTTGGTTGCAAAGTAGCAGAACGTCGTTGCAGATGCCGTTCACGGGAGCCGTCATCTGGTTGGTCATGTTGTGCAGGAAGGCCGTCTTCATGCGGTCGCCCTCCTTGGCCTGCTCGTAGGCTTCCTCCAACACCTTGCCACGTTCATTGAGGGTGTCGGTCAGTCGTTTCAACTCGCCCATGTTGGCCGATAAAGCCTTCTGCATCTCCTTGAAGTGGTGTTGCAGACGCCCCACTTCATCATCTTGCTGACTGTCAGGAATCGTCTCCTCATAGTTGCCCTCTGCAATGTGCTGTGCCTGTTTGGTCAACAGCCTAAGCGGCAGCAACTGACTATGGATGATAGTACCGCAGAGTATCAGCAGCAGGAGCAGTCCCACAATGGCCACAGCGAGCACGAGGGTCAGCAGATTGTTGTAGTCGCCGAAGATGTCGTCCTCGGGAAACACGATGCCGGCACTCCATCCCAAGTTTTCGGTATAGCGCCCTGGCACGGCTGTGCGGACAAAAGGCTTGTAGAACACAAAGCAGTCGGTGCCGTTTATGGTGAAGGGTTTATAGCCTGTCTCGCCCGACATCATGGCCTGTGCGGCTTTCAGCACCGAGGGATCGGCACCGCGTTTCGTCTGTGTAAACACGGTCTCGTTCATGCGCTTGCTACTGTCGGGATGCACGATGTAGGTGCCGTCGTTGCCCAGGAGGGTAGCATAGGCGTTGGGGGTAGGCTTGGCAGACATCACAATACGTGTCAGCAGGGCAATGGACACATCAACGGCCAGCACGCCTACAGGCTGTCCGTCTTGGTAGAATGGCAGACTGAAGGTCATGATGGCTCCTCCGTCGGCTTCCTGGTCTTTGAGCGGCTCGATCCAGCAGGGCAGTCCCGTCTCCATGGGCTTGGCGAACCAGATCTGTTCGGGGTAGGGCACATCGCCGAAGGTCTCTGCCTGTATGATGGAATCGGTGCTGACTTGCAGGCCTGCCGACTTCTTCTGATAGACGTAGGCCATGAAGTACTGGCCACTGTCCTCGTAGTAATAGGGCTTCATGGCGATGGCGCAACCAGTGATATAGGGGTTGTCTTCCACCAGTCGCCGGCTGTATGTAAACATCTTCTCTGGCTCGTTGAGATGCTGCATCAGGTCAAAGTAGATGTTTCCTGAAGCCTGTTCCACCGACAGCAGCACATTGTCAATTTGCTGGACGGTGGCTTCGAGGGTCTGCGAGGCTTTCTGCAGGGCTTCCTCCTTCATGGCTTTCCTAGAAAACCGGAACATCACGAACAATGTTGCCGCCAGTAGGACGGCTATCGCGCACACGACCATCAGACTGATGCGTAGGGATAAGGTGCGGTAGATGTTTCGGGTTAGGTTGATCATTATCGGCTGCAAATGTACGAATAATTTTCGAATATGCCGCATGTTTTTCCTTTTTTCTTTTTATATCATTTCTTTTCTTTCTTTTTTCATTCTCTCTGTCTCTTTCTTTTTTCATTCTTTTTTGTATCATCTTTTCATTCTTTTTCGTATCTTTGCATCCGACAATAAACCTCATTACTTATGAACCTGATCATTTGTTTAAGAAAGACGTTGTGTGTGCTGGTTGTATGGGGGGCCTCGGTAGCCTTAGCATCAGCACAGTCTGAGCAGTTGCCGTCAACGGTATGCAATGCCGACGGCACAGTGACTTTCTATTATCGTAACGACCACGCTAAAGAGGTGCTGGTCGATGTGCAATTTGCTGGACGCAACCCTATGAAACGCGATTCGCAGACAGGGCTTTGGACGGCTACTCTCGGGCCTGCTGCCCCAGACATGTATCCCTACTGCTTTATTGTCGACGGGGTGAGCGTGATGGATCCAGAGAATCCGCAGTACTTCCCCAACGAGGGCTTTAAGAACAGTCTGCTGGAGATTCCTGGCAACGGTGCACTCCCCCACGACATTTGCGATGTGAACCATGGTCGTATCGAGTATGTGCACTACTATTCCAAGGTTATTGACGGCACTAATCAAGCCGTGGTCTATCTGCCACCCAGTTATCAGACAGAGCGGCAGAAGAAATACCCAGTGTTTTATCTAATTAGTGGAACAACGGATACGGAAGAGGTCTATTATAAGGTAGGGCGTGTGAACTATATCCTCGACAACCTGATTGCCCAAAAGAAGGCGAAAGAGATGATTGTGGTGATGCCCTATGGCAACCCCTCACACTTTGACCTGATCAGTGACCTGATGCCTTATATTGAGCAGAACTACCGTACGCAGAACAACCGTGATCAGCGGGCCATCGGTGGATTTTCGCGGGGAGGCAACCAGGCACTCTACAATGGCCTGACCAACCTCGACAAGTTCAGTTACCTGTGTAGTTACAGTTCCTTTACTTCGACCGATATTCCCAATGTCTATGACAACGCCGTTGAGACCAACAAGCAGATACATTTGTTTTGGCTGGGTGTGGGCACCGATGACTTCCTCTATGGAAATGCGCGTGACTACATGCAGTTCCTCGACGACAAAGGCATCCGCAGTGTGAAGGAACTGACTAACGATAAATACGGTCATACGTGGATGAACGCCAAGTACTTCCTCTCGAAGACACTGCCTTTGCTGTTTAATAAAAAGGCAGCCGAGGCAGCCATGAAGGAGGCTCAGCCAGCCCCTGCAAAAACGGGTAGCGAGAAGCAGTTCACCCCAGGCGTCATGGCTCGTCTCTTCCCACGCCCCATCGTCTCACCTGACTATGGCGAGCAGGGCATCACATTCCGTTTCAAGGCACCTGATGCCCGTAAGGTGGAACTGGAGTGTGAAATGCTGCCAGAGAATATTGTGATGCAGCGCGACTCTGACGGTGTGTGGAGTGTCACCCTAAGTGATTATCTCTTCGATACCTTCCGCTATTGTTTCGTGGTAGACAGCACTCGTGTAGCCGATCCGAGCAATATGTATCTCTCTCCTGATCGTGGATTTAAGTACAGCGTGGCCGACAATCCTGCCTCGCCCTTCAACTTCGCATCGCAGGGCAATATCCAGCATGGCCGTACCAGTTATGACCTGGAGCGCGGCGAGGCCTGGTATATATCGGCAATGCCGCGTGGAGTGATGCGGATGCCCAGAATGATACAGTTGGTTCCTGGTGAGGGCGACACGATGGAGAGTTGGTTTAAGGTGGGCGGTGCCGATGCTATTGCCGATCGTCTGGTGGCTGACGGCAAGACCAAGCCCTGCGTTATCACCACCAGTTCGATGGATTTTATGCAGGGTATGCCGCAGATGCCTGGTTTTGAGACCAAGGTGCTGCGGGCTGACGACTATCCCACATGGACCCAGCGTCGTCGGGCATTGGTAAAACTGCTGCTCGACCTGGGCAAGGAGCCCGACCCCACGTTCCCGATGATGGGCGGCTTTGGCGGTGGCGACGATTTTTAGTGCCGTCAGAAATATGAGAACAATCAACCTATGAAATAAATATCATGATGAAAAAGACTTTATTATCAGTGCTGTTGGCCATAGCCACTACGGCTTCGGCTCAGCCAGCAGGAGGCTTTGGCGGTTTCCAAATGCCCGACATTAAACTCGAGACTTCACAACAGTGGAAGGATGTCAACTATGCAGGCGACGATCAGGTATACCATACCTGTGACATCTATCTGCCCAAGCAGGAACGCGACAGTTATCCTGTTGTTATACATATCTATGGCAGTGCATGGTTTAGCAACAATAGCAAGGGTGCAGCCGACCTGGGCACCATCGTCAAGAGCCTGCTCGATGCCGGCTATGCCGTAGTGTGTCCCAACCACCGTTCGTCGATGGATGCCAAGTGGCCTGCTCAAATTCACGACATCCGTGCCGTCGTACGCTTTGTGCGTGGCGAGGCAGCGAAGTATAAGTTCGATACCTCGTTCATCGCCACCAGTGGTTTCTCCTCCGGCGGTCATCTTGCTTCCATTACGGCCACCACGAGTGGCACTCGCGAGGCAACAGTGGGAACGGTCACTATCGACCTGGAAGGTTCCGTTGGCAACTATTCTGCAGAGAGTAGCAGTGTTAATGCCGCCTGTGATTGGTCAGGCCCCATTGACCTGACGGCTATGGACTGCGGTGACCATATGACGATGGGGGCTGATAGTCCGGAAGACGTGTTGCTGGGTTCTAAACTGGCCAGCGAGCCCGACAAATATCTCAGTCTCAGTGCCATTACTTATGTTGATCGTAACGATCCACCCGTCATCATTTTCCATGGCGAGAAGGATAATGTGGTGCCTGTCTGCCAGGGTCGTAAGTTCTTCGAGGTGCTGAAAGAGGCTGGTGTGAGAACCGAGGCTACCTTCGTTCCGGAAGGCGGTCACGGCATGGGTATGTATAGTGAGGAGAATCTGCAGAAGATGGTACGCTTTCTCAATGCTTCCCGTCCCCAGTCACGTATCGTGGAAGATGGTGGCACGGGAGCCTATAAGGCTGTGATGAAAGAAGAGTCTACGCTGAAGGCCCATACAGTCTTTGTGCCTCAGGATCTCTCGGCTTTTAGTCAGAAGAAGCCGCTGCCTGTGCTTGTATGGGGAAATGGTGCCTGCACCGATTCTCCCTGGGAGCACTATCGTTTCTTGAACGAGATAGCATCTCATGGTTACCTCGTCCTGGCTACAGGCTATATTCCCATGGACGATGAGCCCTATCACGGACCAATGTCATCTACGATGCAGCAGATAGAGAGCCTCGACTGGGCTTTTGCTCAGAATGCAGACCCCAAGTCGCCCTACTATCAAAAGATAGACACACAGCATATCTGTGTGGCCGGCATGTCGTGTGGCGGTCTACAGACGCTCTTCAATTGTGCCGATCCCCGTATCACGGCTCTGATGATTTGCAATAGTGGTCTTTTCAACCAGCAGAATGCCTTCCAGGCTGTTGGCGGCATGCCTATGCCTCCAAAAGAGAAATTGGATGAGATACACACTCCTGTCATCTATATCCTTGGTGGCAAAGAGGATATTGCATACGAGAATGGCATGGACGACTTCCATCGTATCAACCACGTGCCAGCCTGTGCTGCTAACTTCCCCGTAGGTCATGGCGGTACCTATCGTCAGCCTCATGGCGGAGAGTTCACTGTTCCTGCACTGGCATGGCTCAACTGGCAATTGAAGGGAGACCGTCAGTCTGCCAAAATGTTCATCGGCAAAAACTGTAGTCTCCCTCAGCGGAAAGGATGGACCCTTGAGAGGAATGAACTTCTCAAGGCGATGAAATGACGGTTAAAGTTTAACCGTTAGTTGGTTGCCATCGTAGTCGACGGTCTTTGTTTTACCATCGATTACGATGGCAAATTTTCGTTGGGTGAGCATTCCTGGATAGGAACCTTGACGCTGACCAATGGTGAGGGTGTGGGTTTTGTCGTTCCAATGGAAGGTGATGACGGAATAGGTGCCCTTTTCATAATTGTAACCGTCGCCTTCGTCCTCGTAAAGCGTGAAGTTGGCATCGGCACCAGGATAGACACGCATTTCCAATTCGTCCCAATTCTTCTCACCAACATACTGCATGACTGGTCCCAAGGGAATGATGCTGCCCGCACGGACAAACATCGGCACGCGGTTGAACTGGGTCTCGATGTTCACCGTCTGTCCACCAGCATAGCGCTTACCCGTCCAGAAATCGAACCAGTCGGCACCTTTCGGCAGATATTTGGTAGCCGTCTTCGTTGCCGTCCAGTCAATTGTCAATTGTCCATTGTCCATTGTCAATTCTTTCTTGTCCCATCCCGTCATTGCATCCGTGCGGATAATCTTCTCTTCCGTATATTGTGGGAAGACGATAGGTGCAGCCAGGATGCTACGACCGAACATAAACTCGTCCGTGATGTCCCAAACCCGCTTGTCGTTGGCAAAGTCGGCAAACAGTGGACGCATATAACTATCATTGTTAGAAGTCACCTGCCAGGCAGTACTATATAAATACGGTATCAGTTGATAGCGTAAACGGATGGCCTGCTCGATGGCATCGTAGACTGGTTCACCCTTCTTGCCGAACTGCCATATCTCGCGAGGAGCATCAGCGCCATGACTGCGGAATACTGGGCAGAACAGTCCGTACTGCATCCAGCGTACATAGAGTTCCTGAAACTGCGGATTCTTAGGAGCCGAAGCCGGTCCCATGGTGTTATAGGAACCACAGAAGAATCCACCGATGTCGGTATTGAAATTGGGGTTGCCTGTCAACGTAAAACTCAGTCCGGCAGGCACCTGCTTCCGCAACATGTCCCATGATGAGTTCACGTCACCGCTCCACATGTTCGAACCATAATGCTGCTGACCGGCAAAGGACGAGCGAGTCATAATGAAGACACGCTTTTCTCCTGCTTCTTTACGCTGGGATTTATAGACGCCACGCACAGTCTCTAAAGGAAATGCGTTACGTAATGAGCGCCAAGTACCACCATGCACCTGATGGGCGTAGTCGCTTTCACGGGGATTGAAGAAGTCTGGGTCCGTAGAATCCATCCACCAAGCATCAACACCATAGTTGTAAAGTGTCCGCAGATACTTCCAATAGATGTCACGGGCAACAGGACTGAAGGCATCATAGACCTTCACACCGGAAGGATATTTCATGATTGGCGGCCAGACGTGAGAGATGCCGCTTTGAGGCCAAGTCTCAATAGGCAACAACAGCCCTTTTTCGTTCAATTCACGGAACTGTTGTGTCATTGGCCCGAAACTGGCCCAGATACTGATCATGAAGTGCGCGTGCTTCTCATGCACATTCTTGACAAGTTGCGGACCTTTTGCAAAATCCTCGGCAAGGAAGTCCATGGCATTCCATAGATAGTTCGAACCCCAATATTGCCAGTCTTGGATGATACCGTCGAGGGGCACCTGTAAGTCACGATACTGATCTACGATGCTTTCTGTCTCAGCAGCAGTCTTATAGCGTTCCTTTGACTGCCAGTAGCCAAAGGTCCACAGGGGGAACATAGGTACGTCACCTGAGAGATGGCGCATCTGTGCTATCACGCCGTCAGCCGATCCGCCCAACATGAAGTAGTAGTCCACGGCATCGCCAACCTGTGAGCAGAGTGTCATGCCTTCGGCTCCGTCGTCGAACTGTGTGGGCGAGTAGTTATCCCAGTAAATACCCCAACCGTTGACAGACTGTAGTACGTTCTGAAAATCCTCCAAATTCGACTGCTCCATCAGTTTATGGGAACCACGACGGTTCAGTTTTCCGTCTTGGAAAGTGCCCAGTCCGTAGATGGCTTCGCCTTCCTTGAGGGTAAAGGTCTGTCCAACCTTACACGAACCTGCATTGCCACCCGTTGTGAGTTGTTCAAACTGTGTGCTTTTCTCACGCAGCAAGATTCGACCTTTTCCGTCAGCAAAAGAGAGGGCACCTCGGGCATCCATCTTGACGCTTAACTTTCCGCTACTGGCCGACAACCCTTTCTGGGTGATGTTGACGGCCTCGGGCTTTGCCAGAACGACAAGGCTCTTTTTGTCGTAGGTATGATTGGCAGGTGTCTTTACGATTCTTACAATGGTGGGGGTATAGAACTCCACCTTCACTTCTGTCTCTCCTGTCTGCCAAACAATGGGTTGCTGGGCTTTCATAGGTAATATGCCCAATAGCACAAATACCATGGAAACCAATGTTGATTTTGCCTTATTCATATCGTTATGGGTTTTAGGGTTCAATAATACGGTAGTTGCCACTGAGGTGCATGAAAGCAAAGAGTCGAAGCAGACCATCATAATAGGCATCGAAATAGCCATCGGCCGTCGGCTCGTGTTTGGCATTCCAGAGGGCGAATGCGAAGTCCTTACGCTTCTCGTGGCTCGTGAGGATAGAGGCGGCGGCAGTGGTGGCAACGAGACCTATGCTGTGACGCAAGGCCTTGCCACTGTTGCCTGCAGGGAGTATCTCCCCTTCATCGGGCAGCGTGCCGTCAACACGATACTGATCAACGAAGTCGTTGATGCCTTTGCTGTAGAAGAAATTTTGTATGCGCTCACCGTAGGCTCTCTGCCACTCAGCGTCGTCACCGCTCCATGTATAGTCGAGGGTGATATTCATCGGTACACGCCAAGAGTCGTAGCGGAAATTCTCACTTCCTGAGCGTCGGCCACCAGGAAACTGAAGTGGCTTACCATCGTAGCCGCACATGTCAGGATTCAGGCCCGTGACGGGATGGATAGACTTGTGAAGGAACTCCCGACTCTTAGCCGCACAGTCGCGCCAGAAATCAGCCCGTCCGTCATTTGCCCATCGTGCCCATACCTCGTAGAAGACGGGAATATGGTATGAGGGGTCTGTGAAGCGCTGTCCGAATCCGTCGGGTGTGAAGGTGATGAGGTGTGTCTCTGGATCGATGAGGAATATCTTCTGTGGACCGCTTGGCTGAGCGAATGGCATCGGATTGGGGCGTCGCTCTGGTGTGTACTCGCGTGGCATCGTACTGTTGAGGATGTGCTGCGCCTCGGCCAGATAGTTGATACCCGTCTGGTTGCCCCATCTGTTGGATGCAAAAATGAGGGCGGTGATATAGTATAGTTCACCATCGCTGGCGGCTCCCTCGGCGTTACGGGTTCCGTCGGTCTTGCAACTCCAGGCAAAATAGCCCTCCCGTTGTCCGCTTTGGTGCTGCATGTATTTGCGGCTCCAACGCCACAGACGGTCGAAGATGTCCTTCTTGTCGAACTGAACGGCAATCATCATGCCGTAGGACATGCCCTCGGTGCGTACGTCATGGTTCTTGATGTCGGAGATATAACCCATCGTGTCGCCAACCTCGAAGTACACTTTGTTGGGTCCCTTGAACACATCGTTGAACACCTCTTCTAATTTCGCATTCACAGCAACAGAGTCCAGCCCCAACTCAACGAAGAGGTTGCGGGGCTGGCCATATAGCGTTGTGACCATTGTGAGACCAATGAGCAATAGTAGTTTCTTAGTCATATCTTATTCGGGTAATATGGGCTCGCCCATCTCTGATGCCTCGGCATCGTTGGCATCGAGTTTGAAGAGCATGAACTGTGGCTTCTCGGCTGTGCAAGGCTCCCATCCCAGCCCTTGTCCTTCACCGTTGGGATCACTGTATTTGGCAAAGTTAGTCCATGCGGTGAGCATCTTCTCAGAGAGATCCCAGTCACCTTGTGTCCATGGACGCCAACAATGCTTCAGGCTCTTGAATACAAACCAGAGATCGCTGCTATGGAATGCGCCTTTCAGACGGGCGGTAACCTCTGGGTGTGAGCCGTCGTCGGGCAGAGGACGGGCAAACTCGTAGGCCCAGGCCTTGTTGCCTTGTTCCTGACGAACCTTGCAGAACTCGGCAATGCCTGGCGACATGTTGCCCATGTCGTTCAGTGTGTAGCCGATCATATAGGGAATGTCGGCGATGGTACCCTTGCGGGTGGCCTCGTCGAAGGTTCTCAGCGACACATAACCGTCGATGATGGGGCGCTGCATGAGGAAGAGGTCACTCTTGTTGACCATGTTATACAGGCGGCCAACGGTGTACATAATCTCTGAAGAGGCAGTACGCAACTGCTTCAAATCGGTCATGCCGGCCCAATCCATTACCCGTTTCGTCTCGGCTTCACTTTCTTGTAGTGAAGGCATATAGGAGAAGAACTTATTCATCGGTGTGGCTGGTTTTGCCTCCTGTCCTTCCTTGGCTGGTATGGTCAGGCCGCCGCCACTCATGATGACTGCCTTGTGGAACAGGCCTTGAGCCAGAGGGCTCTCGCAGAGGGTGCGCACACTGCCCGCACCGGCACTCTGTCCGAAGATGGTCACGTTGTCGGGGTCGCCACCAAACTGGGCGATGTTTTCCCTGACCCATTTCAGCGACTGAATCTGGTCGAGGATGCCATAGTTGCCTGACACATGATGTGGACTCTCGGCCGAAAGTTCGGGGTAGGTCATGAATCCGAAGATGCCCAGGCGGTAGTTGATGGTGACGAGCACCACGTCTTTCGATGCCCATTCCTGACCGTCGAATTCGGGCTCGGTGCCCCAGCCCTCCATGTAGCCGCCACCATGAATCCAGAGGGCTACAGGCAGTTTCTTGTCTGTTTGTCCAGGAGCCTTTGTCCATACGTTGAGATAGAGGCAGTCCTCGCTATAGGGAGCCTCGTCGCCATATCCCCACTCAGTGGCATATCCGCCAGGCAGATGAGAGGCCTGATAGCCGGGATGTCCGAACTTGTCGCACTGACGCACGCCCTCCCAGGCTACGACGGGCTGGGGCTCCTTCCAGCGGAGATCGCCAATAGGAGCGGCAGCGTAAGGGATGCCACGATAGACATAGACACCAGGTTTTTCAGCCTGTACACCTTGAATCTGTCCGCCCTCGACAGTCAGTACGGGGCAGGTCTCTTCTTGTTGTTGAGTAGAGCAACTCATGAATGCCAGCAAGGGCAGTAATAATAGGATTTTTTTCATTGTTTCGGTGTGTTAATGTCTGCTATTATGTTCGTTACTGTTTCTGGAAGTTCCATTTCGAGTTGTCGCTGTTGAAGTCGTAGGGAGCCAATGTTGGAGTGGAGTCGCCAGCGGAATAGATGCAGTAAGTGGTGTTTGTGCCCTGCTGGCCGGGAATGGCCTTGGGCATGATGCGGTAGGTACCGTCGGTCAACTGCTCGATGCGCCAGAGTTGTTCGTCAGCGCCGGTATAGGCGGGGACGGTGGTCAGTTCCTTGTCGGCAGTGGCGGCAAGGGCGCGGTCAGTGCCGGCGATGGTAATCTTGAAGTATGGCGCGCTCAGATAGCCGCCGGCCTCGTTGATGGGCGTGATGGTCCAGTGCTGCCAGGGGCGGAACATATAGTCACAACAGCGCACGGCGATATTGCCTGCGGGCCATTTGTCCTTTACCTCGTCAAGTGTTTGGCTGGCAATGGGCACGGGGGGCTTCTGCATCGCCTCGCGGTTGAACCATCCCTGACGCTCCTGCTTCATGCGCTCAAAGTCGACAGCGATTTCCAGTGAGTAGCCGCGGCGCTCGCTCTCGATGGCGAAGGTGCCGCCCTTGAACTGTTCGCCACCTACGGGCCAGCCGTTCTTCCAGAGCAGGGGACGGACGGCCAGGGTGGAACGGCCGCTCAGGTCGAAGTCGGCCTCCCAGTGGAAGGAAGCGACCTCCACGCCCTCGTCAATGATGGTACGACCAAAGTGACCTGCACCCGTCTTGCGGTCGCCAGCATTGAACACCATGCGTCCGCCGCCGTGGAACATATCGCGCCCGACATTGTCAAAGTATGGGCCTTCCACGTTGCGCGAGCGTCCCACCACAATGTTATAGGTAGAGTTTACACCGTCGCAGCAGGTGCCGTGGGTGCCCAACAGGTAGTACCAGCCGTCGCGGTAGATGAGGTCGGTAGCCTCGCAGTCGATGGCGATGTCCTTCTCCTTGTTGCCCTTCACGCGGAACCCCGTCTTGGGGTCGAGTTCGATGAGGCGGATGGTGCCGAAGTAGGTGCCGTAAGTAGCCCACAGGCGACCGGTCGTGGGGTCGAGGAGCAGGCAGGGGTCGATGGCGTCCTGGTCCTCCATGCCGTCGGAAGAACAAACTTCTACTGCATCAGTCCATTTGAAATCCGGTGACTTGGGGTCTAGGGTCTTGTTCCACATGGTCAGGATACGGCCGTTGTGACCTCCACCCAGTCCACCGCCTGTTGCACCATAGATGCAGAGATAGCGGTCGCCAATTTTCATCACGTCGGGGGCTGCACCGCCGCCGGGACGGTCGGCACCACTGTGCCATGACCAGCCGTCGTCGCTGATGAGTCCGCCACCACCCGTACCGAAAGTGTAGTACTTGCCGTCACATTCGGCCAGCGTCGAAGGGTCGTGGATATAAGGTGCGCCAACCTGTGCCATGACAGGCATCATGGCAATGTAAAAATTAAACAATGAAATAAAGAGAAATATACGTTTCATATAGCGTTGTTTCGTTAAATTGTTTTTCGTTTAATCGTTTAATCGTTATTTCGTTAAATCGAGTTTAAAGTTCTTTACAGGATTTCCTTTCTCGTCGATGAAGCGGACACACATGTCTGCCAGACCTGGACCGTTGATGACGGCACCACGCAATACGTGACTGCCGGGCTTGAGGGTGAGACGGCGTGACATGCCATCGTCTTCCACCATGCGGCGGTCACCCTCCAGCAGCAATACCTCTTCACCGTCGATCCACCACATGGAGGCTCCGTTGGAACCGACAGCCAGACGTATATCCTGCAGTTCTTCCGCAGTGACAATGACAGTCGTCTCTACCCAATAGAACGAGCCGTAGGTCTGCTTGCCATACTTCTCAGCGAAGCGGAACAACTTCATGTTATAGGTCTCGCTGTCCAAGTTATACCACTTGGCCTTCTTCTGCTGTTTAGGCAAATTAGCCAGTTCGTCGGCGAACTTGTTTCGCAACCACGAGTCTGTGAAGATGATATTAGAGCGCACGTCGACAGCCGTGGGTTCCATCATGCGCCAACGGCGGATGAAGCCCTGCTCGTCTGGCGGTATCGGGGCAGCACCCTTGGCAACAGGGGTGAAATAGTTGGGGCGGTTCTTGAACTGCACCCAGTCGAAAGACACGGCGGCATCGCCCTCGTTGGTGATAACCAGGTCGGTGATGCCCTGTGGGGTATAATCCAGTGTGGCTGTCAGCGTAAGCCACTGGTTGCTCTGGTCACGACGGAAAGGTGTAGGCATGCCGGGGCGGGTCATCTCGCTCTTCACCGTCATCTTGATGCGGGCTAAAATCTTGCCCTTGGCACTCTTCTCGCGGATGCAGAACTCAGTATTATCGGCTGCGTTGGCACCAACGACTAAGTAGCCGTCGGTCAGGCCGCTGAAGTCCACGTCCTTGTAGCACAGCCAACTGCCCTTCTTCGGCAGGGTGGCCTGATAGCTGCGGAAGGTGTTCACCGTGTCGATGAGTGCCGTCGTCACGTCAGCCGATGCAGCGCTGTAGCGGTCAATCTCAATCTTCTCCGTCGCCTGGTTGATGCCGACGCCGCGCATGGTGGGCTTCACCTCCTGGATGGTGCCGTCGCTGTTGAACGACACCTTCTCGATGCACACGGAGCGTCGCTTGTCGTCACGGGGCGAGAAGTCGTTATGGTGATAGAACAGATACCACTGACCCTTGTACTCCACTAACGAGTGATGGTTGGTCCAGCAGTGGTTGGCGTGCTCAGCCATGATGATGCCCTTGAAGTCCCAGGGACCTAACGGCGACTTCGACATGGCGTAGGCTAATGTCTCGGTGGGATTCTTGCCATTGCTGGTGTCGCCGCGCACCCACGGGAAGGTGAGGTAGTACCAGTCGCCGCGACGGAAGGCAAAGGGACCTTCCTTGAAACCTTCGGGCAGGCCCTCCATCTGCTCGCCGCCTACCATCATGGGCGGCATCTCGGGCATCCCCTCCCGACGCGGCATCTTCATCTCCTTCAGTTCGCCGTCCAACTCCAGCATATTGTCCTTCAGCTTGCCGCCGCGGATGCCCATGCCGCTCCAGTAGATATAGGCAGAGCCGTCGTTGTCGACGAGCACGCAGGGGTCGATGCCGCTGACGCCTTTGATGGGTTCCTGCTCCAACCTAAACGGTCCTTCTGGACGATCTGAGACAGCTACGCCGATGGCGAAGCCGCGTCCGCTCTTTGGACCATTGGGGAAGTAGAAGTAGTACTTGCCGTTCTTATACACGCAGTCGGGAGCCCACATGGAATAGCCGTTAGGGTTGCCCCAGGGCACCTGCTCCTGTGAGACTATCATGCCGTGGTCGGTCCAGTCGGTCAGGTTCTCTGATGAGAAGACGTGGTAGTCGGCCATGCAGAACCAGTCCTTTCTGGCAAAGTCGGCAGGCGGCACGATGTCGTGCGAAGGATAGAGGTACACCTTATTATTAAATACACGCGCGGTAGGATCGGCCGTAAACTGGTCGCGAATGATCGGATTCTGGGCTGCAGCACAAAGTGGCAGTGCCAGTAGTAATGCTGTTAAGGTTCTTTTCATCGTTATTGTGTTATAATATTTTGGGCAAAGATAGGTAATATTTTTCTAAAAGCATAACGATTGGAAGGGCTGTTAGTCGATATGTTACAAGTTGGAAAGCAAATGAAACAATCAGGCAAATGCCTTAGGTTTTAAAGTCCTATCTTTGCAAACAAAAACCTTAAGGAATGATGAAGAAGTTTTTTATTGCTATGACATTGGCGGCTTTTTCCTGCCCATTTGTCTCGGCACAGAAATTGCCGTATCAGAATCCTGAGTTGTCGGCTCATGAGCGGGCCGTAGATCTCTGCTCCCGCCTCACCTTAGAAGAGAAGTCGCAGTTGATGCTCGACGAGAGTCCTGCCATTCCCCGCTTGGGCATCAAGAAGTTCTTTTGGTGGAGCGAAGCCCTGCATGGGGCCGCCAATATGGACAACGTGACCGTGTTTCCAGAGCCTGTTGCTATGGCAGCCTCGTTCGATCCCGACCTGCTCTACAAGGTGTTCGATGTGGCCAGCACAGAGTTCCGCGCCCAGTATAATCATCGGATGTTGAATGGTGGAGAGGATGAGAAGTTCCACAGCCTGTCGGTGTGGACGCCGAATGTCAATATCTTTCGCGATCCGCGATGGGGCAGGGGACAGGAGACCTATGGAGAGGACCCTTACCTGACCAGTGTTATGGGCACCATGGTGGTGCGCGGTCTGCAAGGTCCTGAGACGGCAAAATACCGCAAGTTGTGGGCCTGTGCCAAGCACTATGCCGTGCACAGCGGACCAGAGTACACCCGTCACTCTGCCAACCTGACCAATGTGTCGCCCCGCGATATGTGGGAGACCTACATGCCGGCCTTCAAGACGCTGGTGCAGGATGCCAATGTGCGTGAGGTGATGTGTGCCTACCAGCGGTTGGACGATGACCCCTGTTGCGGTTCTCAGCGCCTGTTGCAGCAGATTCTTCGCGATGAATGGGGATTCAAATACCTGGTGGTGAGCGATTGTGGTGCCGTGAGCGACTTTTATACTTCCCATAAGTCATCAACCGATGCCGTTCATGGTTCGTCTAAGGCTGTTATTTCCGGCACCGATGTAGAGTGTGGTTACGACTATGCTTACAAGAGCATTCCTGAGGCTGTTCATCGCGGACTTCTCAGCGAGTCAGAGGTCGACAAACATGTCATCCGTTTGCTGGAGGGCCGCTTTGATTTGGGCGAGATGGACGATCCGTCGTTGGTGGAATGGTCGAAGATTCCCTATAGTGCGATGAGCACCAAGGAGTCAGCCGACCTCTCTCTCCGTATGGCCCGTGAGACTATTGTGCTGCTACAGAATAAGAATGGTGTCCTGCCCTTGAAGAAGGGTGGTGAACGGCTCGCCATCATCGGTCCTAATGCCGATAATGCACCGATGATGTGGGGTAACTACAATGGTATGCCTACCCATACGGTTACGATCCTTGATGGCATCAAGGCCAAACAGAAGAAGTTGTTCTATGCTGCAGGTTGCGACCTGACGTACGACAAGGTGATGGAGTGCCTGATGGCCTCGCAGTGTAGTTTCGAGGGTAAGAAGGGTATGAAGGGCACGTTCTGGAACAACCGCCAGATGGAGGGCAAGCCCGTCACCACGCAGTATTACACCACACCTTTGGCCGTCACTACTGCCGGCATGCATAACTTTGCCCCTGGCGTACAACTCGAGGACTTCTCTGCCAAGTACGAGACGACCTTCACGCCTGTTGAGAGTGGTGAATATGTGGTCAACGTGGAGGGATGCGGACATTTTGAACTCTTTATCGACGGCGTGCGTCAGTACCGTCATCATATTTGGCGTACCACGCCCAACCGTACTGCCATCCAGGCCGAGAAGGGAAAGTCTTATCAGATTGAGGTGCTCTTCTCCCATGTGCAGACCTATAATGCCAACCTGAAGATCAACGTGGCCAAGGAGCAGCCCATCGACTATGATGCGATGATAGCCCAGTTGAAAGGCATCGACAAAGTGGTTTTCGTAGGTGGTATATCCCCAGCCCTTGAAGGTGAGGAGATGCCTGTCCAGATTGATGGTTTCAAGGGCGGCGACCGCACCAGCATCGAACTGCCTCGCGTTCAGCGTGACTTCCTCCGTGCCCTCAAGCAGGCTGGTAAGACTGTGATTTACGTCAACTGCTCAGGCTCGGCCATCGCCCTTACGCCAGAGTTGGAGACCTGCGATGCCATCGTGCAGGTGTGGTATCCTGGTCAGGAGGGTGGCACAGCCGTGGCCGATGTGCTCTTTGGCGACTGCAATCCCAGTGGTAAGTTGCCTATTACATTCTATAAGGATGACAGCCAACTGCCCGATTACGAGGATTATTCCATGCGCGGGCGTACCTATCGCTATTTCGATGACCCGCTCTTTGCCTTCGGCTATGGCTTGAGTTACACGCAGTTCGAGATTGGCGAGGCTAAGTTGACAAAGATGGATGATGGCAAGCAGATGAAACTGACGGTGCCTGTTACCAACAAGGGACAGCGTGACGGCATCGAGACCGTTCAGGTTTACATTCGCGATACGAGCGACCCCGACGGGCCTCTGAAGTCTCTCCGTGGCTTTGCGCGTGTCGATGTGAAAGCCGGGCAGACTTGCAATGCCGAGATTGTGCTTGAGACCGCCAAGGCTTTCGAGTTCTGGGATGCATCGACCAATACGATGCGCAGTCCGAGTGGTAACAAGCAGTATGAACTGTACTATGGCACCAGTTCGCGTCCTGCCGATCTGAAGAAGATGGTGGTCAGTCCGACCGTTGCGGCTCTGCCCACATCTCCTGATGGCCGACTGACTGTGCGCGAAAAGGATGGCGTGCTGTCCGTATTCTATGGACAGCAGCAAGTGTTGGATATCGCGTCACTGGGATTTGAGGAATCCCCAGTTTCATCTCAGTTGGAGTTCGTCGCCAAGCGGGTGGCCGACTACCAGATGCTGGCTGGCAAACGGCAGCATTGTGAGAATGAGGCCAACGAATACCGCTGCGGCCCGCTGGTGTTGCGGCTCTATAACGATGGTGTGGCTTTCCGCTACGAGGGTATTGGCAAAGAGACCACCACCTACCGCATTCCCGAAGGTACACGGCGATGGATACAGAAATGGACTGACTCTTACGAAGGCTTCTTCCCCCTGACCACCACGTCTTCAGACGGCCACTGGGCCTATCCGGCTCTGCTGGAACCCTCCGACGGCCTTTTTGCCCTGATTTCAGAGGCCAATATCGAGCAGGGGCAGAGTGCCTCGTCGCTGCAGAGCGAGGGCGAAAAGTATCGCGTAGTCTCTGATGGTAGCCCTTTGGGACATACCCCTTGGCGAGTGGTCATCATCGGCTCGCTGGCTGATGTCGTTGAGTCAACACTTGTCACCGATGTCTCTGATGCCTGTCGTCTGACCGACACCAGTTGGATTGAGCCTGGTGTGGTGTCGTGGGTCTACTGGGCCTATAATCACGGTTCCAACGACTATACGATTATTCAGAAATATGTGGACTTGGCAGCCACGCTCCACCTGCCCTACGTGCTTATCGATGCCGAATGGGATGAGATGCGTGACGGCAAGACCATTGAGGATGCTGTGGCCTATGCAAAGTCGAAAGGCGTGAAGCCCCTCATCTGGTACAACTCGTCGATAGGGTGGATTAACGGTGCCCCTGGGCCGAAATTCCGTCTCAACAAGGCAGAGGATCGTGAACGCGAGTTCGCCTGGTGTGAGCGCATTGGTGTGGCTGGCGTGAAAATTGACTTCTTCTCTGGCGACAACCAGCAGAATATGGACTACTGTATCGACCTGCTGGAGAGTGCCGCCCGTCACCACCTGCTCGTCAACTTCCATGGAGCCACCATTCCCCGTGGCTGGCAGCGCACGTGGCCCAACCTGCTCTCCACCGAGGGCGTCTATGGTGCTGAGTGGTACAATAATGTGCCGACCTTCACCGATCGTGCTGCCCGTCATAATGCCACGCTGCCATTCACCCGTAATGTCATCGGTCCGATGGACTACACCCCTTGTGCCTTCAGCGATTCCCAGCATCCCCATATCACGACCCATGCCCACGAACTGGCACTCACGGTGCTCTTTGAGAGCGGCCTGCAGCATTTGGCCGACCGGCCTGAGAGTTTCCTCAGTCAGCCTGCCGAGGTGAAAGACTTCCTGTCGGCGCTACCCAGCGTGTGGGACGACACCCGCCTGCTGTCCGGCTATCCTGGCGAGAGCGTGGTGATGGCCCGTAGAAGCGGTACTACCTGGTATGTGGCTGGTATCAACGGACGCGATGAAGAGCAGACCCTGACTATTGGGGCCTCCGGCCTGCCGAAAGGCCATGTGACTGTTTTCGCCGACGGCGAGCCCTGGCAGATCTCCACTACTGACCGTCTGCCCGATTCGATGAAGTGCAAGGCAAGGGGCGGGTTTGTCATGGTTGTCAAGCCATAGGTGGCAGAATGTGGCTGAAACTTGGTGCAATCAGCCGCATGAAAGTGTGATGATACTTATAAAAAACAATCTGAAACAAGATGCAGAGTGTGTATGCGCTTTTTGTCGTATCTTTGCACCTGATTACAATTTATATACTTAAACCACAAACTTCAAACCTCAAATAGTATGAGACTGAAAACCATTTTTGCAATGATGTTGTTGAGTTTGCCCCTTGGTACGCTCAATGCTGCCGTTGATCCCAACTTCTACATTTTCCTCTGTTTCGGACAGTCGAATATGGAGGGAGCAGCACGTCCTGAGGCTGTTGACCTGGAGAGCCCTGGCCCCCGTTTCCTGCTGATGCCTGCCGTCGATTTCCCCGACAAAGGCCGTAAGATGGGGGAGTGGTGCGAGGCTTCGGCTCCGCTCTGCCGTCCAAACACGGGTCTGACCCCTGCCGACTGGTTCGGCCGTACCCTCGTGGCTTCGCTTCCCGATGACGTAAAAATTGGTGTTATCCACGTCGCTATCGGTGGTATAGACATCAAGGGATTCCTGCCCGATAGTATTGAGAACTACAGAAAGACGGCTCCCAACTGGATGACAGGCATGCTGGCCGCCTATGACAACAACCCCTACGAGCGTCTGGTCACGCTGGCCAAGAAAGCCCAGAAGGACGGTGTCATCAAGGGCATCCTGATGCATCAGGGTGAGACCAATACCGGCGACCCGAAGTGGGCTGGCATGGTGAAGCAGGTCTATGACAACCTCTGTGGCGACCTGCAGTTGAAACCTGAGGATGTGCCTCTCTATGCAGGCAATATCGTTCAGGCCGACGGCAAGGGCGTGTGCATCGGCTGCAAGAAGCAGATTGACGAACTGCCGCTGACCCTTCACACCTCTCAGGTCATCTCGTCGGACAACTGTTCTAACGGTCCAGACCGTCTGCACTTCGATGCTGCCGGCTATCGTGAACTCGGTTGCCGCTATGGCGAGGCCGTTGCCCGCAATCTGGGCTTCGAACCCAAGCGCCCTCAGAATCTGCCTGTTGCCAAGAAGATAGAGATTCCTGCTGATGCCGTTACTGCCGAGACCGCTATTCCTGGCAATGAGTTCCCAAAAGTTGACAGCCAGCATCGCGCCTACTTCCGCATTCAGGCTCCACAGGCCAAGAAGGTTATCGTCGATATTTGCAGCAAGAAATATGAGATGCAGCCCGATGGAAAGGGCGGTTTTATGGCTGTTACCGATCCGCTGCCCGTTGGCTTCCACTATTATTTCATGAACATCGACGGTGTGAACTTTATCGATCCCGCCTCTGAGACCTACTTCGGCTGCAACCGCGAGTCTGGCGGTCTTGAAGTTCCTGAAGGTCCCGAGGGTGACTACTACCGTCCGCAGCAGGGTATCGCCCACGGACAGGTGCGCAGCATCTACTACTTTGCCGAGCACTCAACTCTTAATGGTCATCAGCCAATAGCCAACGGCCAAAAGCCAACAGCCAATGGTGAATGGCGCCATGCCCTCGTTTATACTCCTGCCGAGTACGAGAATGGCAAGAAGCGCTACCCCGTGCTCTATCTCCAGCATGGTATGGGTGAGGGTGAGACCAGTTGGATGCTCCAGGGCAAGATGCAGCACATCATGGACAACGCCATTGCCAGTGGCGAGGCTGTGCCTATGATTGTCGTCATGGAGAGTGGTGACATCAAGCAGCCCTTTGGCGGTGGCAACAACCAGGCTGGTCGCTCGGAGTATGGCGCATCGTTCTATCCCGTGCTGTTGAACGACCTCATCCCTTATATCGACGCTAACTTCCGCACCAAGAGCGATCGTGAGAACCGTGCTATGGCTGGTCTGTCATGGGGTGGTCACCAGACCTTCGACGTCGTGCTCCAAAACCTTGACAAGTTCGCTTGGATGGGTACTTTCAGCGGTGCCATCTTCGGCCTCGACGTGAAGACCGCCTACAATGGTGTCTTCGCCGATGCTGACACGTTCAACAAGAAGATTCACTATTTCTATATGAACTGGGGTTCTGAGGACTTCATCAAGAGCCAGCCTATCGTCGACGAACTTCGCAAGCAGGGCATCAAGGTCGATTCCTCCGTCTCTGAGGGCACGGGCCATGAGTTCCTGACCTGGCGTCGCGGACTCCACGAGTTCATCCCCCACCTCTTCAAGAAATAAAAGCAAATTGGTCTTTAGAAACGAATTATTCTAATTTTATTTAATTTGGTCCACGAATTTTTCTTAATTATTTATTAATATAATTCGTGATAAAAATTAGGGTTAATTAGGATAATTCGTTTCTTAAAACACAAAAAAGGTATTAGGATAATTCGTTTCTTAAAACACAAAAAAACATTTGGATAATTCGTTTCTTAAAATAAAAAAACATTTAACTTTAAAACCATTACGCAAATGAAACAGACTTTTAGAATGCTGTGCGCAGCGGTGCTGGTGCTGAGTGCCATGCCCATGTGGGCACAGTGGGGTCGCGGACCTGTCGACCCGCATCCCGGACTGGGACTGAAGGACGCCTACAAGGACTACTTCCTCATCGGCGTAGCCCTCAATCAACGTAACGTCGCTGACAACGAGCAGCAACAACTGGCCATCAAGGAGTTCAGCAGCATCACCGCCGAGAACGACATGAAACCTGGCGAACTGCACCCCCAGGAGGGCGTGTGGAACTTCGAGAAGGCCGACAAGATAGCCGACTTCTGCCGCCAGAACGGCATCAAACTGCGCGGTCACTGCCTCTGCTGGCACTCGCAGTTTGCCGACTGGATGTTCACCGACAAGAAGGGCCGCGAGGTCAAGAAGGAAGTCTTCTACCAGCGCCTGCGCGAACACATCCACACCGTGGTCAACCGCTACAAGGACGTCGTCTATTGCTGGGACGTGGTGAACGAGGCCATGGCCGACAACGTGCGCCCGAACTTTGCCAACGGTAAGTTTGAGCCCGGCAGCCCCTATCGCGAGAGCCGGCACTACAAACTCTGCGGCGACGAGTTCATTGCCAAGGCCTTCGAGTTTGCCCGCGAGGCCGACCCCAACGCCCTGCTGTTCTACAACGACTACAACGAGTGCGACCCTGGCAAGCGCGACCGTATATATAATATGGTGAAGAAGATGAAGGATGCAGGCGTGCCCATCGACGGCATCGGCATGCAGGGCCACTACAACGTCTACGGCCCCTCAGAGGAGGACCTCGAGGCCGCTATCACGAAGTACTCTGAACTGGTGAAGCACATCCACGTCACCGAGTTGGATATCCGCATGAACACCGAGATGGGTGGTCAGTTGCGCTTCTCGCTTGGTGTGAACAAGCCTGTGGCTGGCTACATGAACACGCTGCTCACCGACCAGTACAACCGCATCTTCAAGGTCTTCCGTCGCCACAAGGACGTCATCGACTGTGTCACCTTCTGGAACCTCGGCGACAAGGACTCGTGGCTCGGCGTCAACAACCACCCCCTGCCCTTCGACGAGAACTACAAGAAGAAGCCCGCCTACTTTGCCGTCCGCGACTTCGACGCTGCCCTGGACAACCAGCAGCCCAAGGAGGACTTCGTACCCAACCCCTGCAACCAGCCTGGCCAGCAGTTCCCCATGGTCAATAGCGAGGGCTATGCCCGCTTCCGCGTAGAAGCCCCCGATGCCAAGTCGGTCATCGTCAGCCTCGGACTGGGCGGTCGTGGCGGCACCGTGCTGCGCAAGGATAAGGACGGCGTGTGGGTTGGAACCACCGAGGGCCCCATGGACCCCGGCTTCCACTACTACCACCTGACCATCGACGGCGGCACCTTCAACGACCCTGGCACCCACAACTACTTCGGCTCCTGCCGTTGGGAGAGCGGTATCGAGATTCCTGCTCCCGATCAGGACTTCTTCGCCTACCGCAAGGACATCCCGCACGGCAACATCCAGCAGGTCACCTTCTGGTCTGAGAGCACCGGCAAGATGCAGGTCGCCAATGTCTATCTGCCTGATGGCTACGGCAAACTCGTCAAGGGTAAGCAGGAGCGCTATCCCGTGCTTTACCTGCAGCATGGCTGGGGTGAGAACGAGACCAGTTGGCCCGTACAGGGAAAGACAGGTCTCATCATGGACAACCTCATTGCCGAGGGTAAGATTAAGCCATTCATCGTCGTCATGACCTACGGCTTGACCAACGACTTCAAGTTCGGCACCATCGGCCAGTTCACCGCCAAGGAGTTCGAGACAATGCTCATCGATGAACTCATTCCCGTCATCGACAAGCAGTTCCTAACCAAGCCCGACAAATGGAACCGTGCCATGGCCGGACTCTCCATGGGTGGCATGGAGACCAAACTCATCACCCTGCGTCGTCCCGAAGTCTTCGGCTACTGGGGACTGCTCAGTGGCGGCACCTACATGCCTGACGACATCAAGGACCCCAGCGCCGTGCGCCTCATCTTCGAGAGTTGCGGCTCCAAAGAGAACCCTGACGGCATCAACGCAAGTGTCAAAGCCCTGCAGGCTGCCGGCTTCAACGCCGTTGGCCACGTCTCCGATGGCACCGCCCACGAGTTCCTCACCTGGCGTCGTGCCCTCCGCGAGATGGCTCCGCTGCTCTTCAAGAAATAGCATTTGCATATTACCCATAGAAGGAGAGTGTGCCAATCTTTTTGACACACCCTCTTTCCCTTTGAGAACCACTAAAATTCTCTCATTTCATCGAAAAAATCCGTGGTCGTTAAAATAATTCGTTTAATTCTTTTAGTCGCTACGCTTTGTAAAAGCGCTAAAGCGATTACGTGAAATTCTTTTAGTCGCTACGCTTTGTAAAAGCGCTGAAGCGATTACGTGGTTGTTAGAATGCTCCCATGCAACTGGTGGTACCCAGTGCCGTTCCTGCAGCGGTGATGATGGCTGCCAGTACCTGGATGATGAACTTCCAGATGTCCTTCTTCGTGTCAAACATAGCGTTAGATTTTTAA
>CADCCB010000031.1 GCA_902799905.1 uncultured Prevotellaceae bacterium | reverse complement strand
AATGTCTTCTGCCATGCCGTTGAGGGCCACACAATCGGCACGGCTGATGTGGCGTTTGCTGGCATCATACTGCCAAGGACTTAATATGAGGACACGCCCTGCGGCACAAGCATCGAAAAGAGCGCCAGAGGGCTTGTAATAATCGCGGAATCCATTGTCTGTAAGGCAAATGAAGGGGTGCTGCTCGTCCAGAAGCACTTGCATCACTTGTTTCTCGTGAGTTGATATAAATGGTGAAATCAGGATGACTCCCTTGCGGGCCGCCAGGACACAGGAATTCTTGTAGTTTCGCAGGGGCTCTCCATCACCTTGTTCTGCCGCTTTCACCATCACACTTCGTACATGTACCGTAGCAAATCTATCGGCCATCAGCAGCGTGGTGTTCCCCACACCATCATAACTGCGTCCGCCAATCATGATGCCCCTTTGCACATAGAAGAAGCCTGGCCTCAGGCGCTTGGTGGCCAGGCGCTGTGGGTTCATGTCTATATATCGGATGGTGTTGGGCAGTTGTGTGTTGCGGCCCATTGGGCGGATAAATGGCATGTCCGTGAAGATAGGGGGTAGATGGTAATAAATCTCCTCTCCCTGTTGCTCGCGCAGACTCGCAGAGAAAGCCTCAAACCGGGCTGTCTCATCCTGAAGGATTTGGTGGCTCGTCTCTTTTTGGCTGTTTCTCCGAATAACATTCGGAGCAAAAGAAGAAGAGGGGGCTTGGCTGTTTTCCTGAATAACATTCGGAGCAAAAGAAGAAGAGGGGGCTTGGGTGTTCCTCTGGATAACATTCGGAGCGAAAGAAGAAGAGGGGGCTTGGGTGTTCCTCTGGATAACATTCGGAGCAATAGAAGAAGAGGGGGCTTGGTTGTTTCTCCGAATGACATTCGGAGCAATGGAAGAAGAGGGGGCTTGGCTGTTTCTCCGAATGACATTCGGAGCAATGGAAGAAGAGGGGGCTTGGTTGTTTCTCTGAATGGCATTCGGAGCAACGGAAGAAGAGGCGGACCAGGCACGCCCCAGTTTCTTTACTGCCTGCCAGAAGCCTCTTGTCACTCCTCTGATGCCTGTGGGCATGGTGTGCCTGACATACAGAACCGCATGCAGATGGTCGGGCATGAGGCAAAAATGCAGCACCTGCACCTCAGGGTGATAGTGCTGGATGCTTAACAAACAATTCACTAGGGCATTCCCAAGTGCCGTGCGCTTCACCTTGGCTTTGTTAGGATCATTATCTGGAACTTCCAGACTGCCAAGTAGAGGGCTGCGGTCGGGTATTGTCAGCGTGATGTGATAGAGACCGATGCCCTTCCACGTTGTACCAGGTTCCTGCCATTTCCATTTCTCTTGCTCTGCCATCTGCTGTTGTTCTACGTCTATAATGTCATAACGTAGAAGCCACCCTGATTATTGCAGTAGCGCTGTTTAGAAAAAAGGTGGGGGCCAAATTTGGAACTTACAAAAATTGTTCGTATCTTTGCCCTCAAATCATATTGACGAGATGGCTACACACAATGAACTTGGGAAATGGGGCGAGGAGGTGGCTGCTGCCTATCTGGCAGACAAGGGCTATGTCATCCTGCACAGGGACTGGAAGTCGGGACATCGTGACCTGGACATCGTGGCCCGTGATGGATGTCAGATTGTGTTCGTGGAGGTGAAGACGCGCAGGAATGACTACTTCGTGGAACCGATGGAGGCTGTCGACTATCGTAAACTGATGAACCTGCGACGGTCTATCAATCACTACCTGAAATATTATCGTATCAACGAAGAGGCTCGCCTAGACATCGTATCCGTGGTGAGAACGATGGAAGGAGAGCCTCAGATAGAGCATATTATCGACGTGCCGCTCAATTGAAAAGGCCTATGGACAGGCCGACGGCCTTTCTGTCGAGGTGTCCGAAGGCGGTGTTGTTGGTGCGCAGGTAGTCGCCATAGGCCTTGACGTACCACATCGACTTAATCTTCTTGATGGTGAGCGGGAACTGGTATTTCAGTTCCAGATGGGCACGCCAGTGGTTGGCCTTGTAGTATTCCATATCAGGCAGGAGCACCTGCTGGGCATAGGCTGTGGTGGGATCAGCCAGGTTCAACTCTGCATTCTTTGCGAGATGGTATGTGGCTGACAGATCCACCCAGAACCTGTTCTTCCAAAGGGATTTGCCGCCCTCCAACTGGAAGTAGAAATTGTCGTATTTCAGTTCGGAGAGGGGCAACAGGTGGCGGTTCGTGGTACTGCCTAAAGCGAAGCAGAATCCTGCATAGCCGTTGATGGCGGGGCCGTCGGTGAAGGATGCACGGTAGTGGATGTCGGCAGCAAGGGTCTTCACCTGATAGCGCTTCTTGAACTCGATGACTGTCTCGTAGTGATAACTGGTGTTGCCATGCTCGGCATCGCGCTCCTGAACGAGTTGCTGACGGTACTCGTCGGCATAGCCTTCGTTGAAGTCCATCGCGAGGTCTATCTGATGGAGAAGGCGACCGCTTGTGATACGGTTATAGGAGTTGACGCGATAGCGGTAGGAGGTGTATTTGCCTGGCTCGTATTTGTATGTTCCCCAGACATCTTCCGCACCTCGGGCGATGCTGACCGATGTGAGGCTGTTGACTCCTTCGGCCGAGTAGCCATAGTTCAGTTCGCCACCGAACTGGTGGTTGACCCACTCGCGATTATAGCCGTTGTAGCCGCCGATGGTGGCGGTGGCCTGCTCCATGCCTGTCATCTGGTAGTAGGCCATGTTGGGGTCGTCCTGTTCGGTAGAGACGTTGGGAATTTTCTCCTTACGACGGTTGTAGAAGCCGCTCAGACCTAGGGTGTGGTGACCGAAGGTGAAGGTGACGGCAGGTGTCAACTTATAGTCGAGCAGTTCGGAGCGTGAACGCGGGTCGCGCAGACGGCTCAGGTCGCCCACATGATAGTCGAGACTGATGCCGAGTGTCATTTCGCGATCACCGTTCTCGCTGGCCAGGGGGATAGGGATGGTGCTGACGGCAGCGGTGAGGTCGAAGTCCTGCGTGTCGTACTTGCCTTTGATGCTGCTACCGCCAAAAAACGGTGTAGAGTTGTACGGGCGCATCACGTCGCACCAGGACTTGTCCTTAGTACGGTCTGTATTGAACAGGAAACGTCCATAGCCCACCAGATACATGCCGATTTTCTGATAACGCTCGGTGTAGAAGGATAGCCGGTTGACCTGTCCACCTTCCTGCACGCGGTGCCAGTCGCCTTCCTTGTGTTCAAACATGAACTCTGCATAGCCTCTGTTACGGCTGTTGTCGATACCGAGACCCGCTACGTTGTCGGTCAGACGCCACAGTTGCGTGGCATCGTCGTAGCGGTATTCGCTCTCGCCCTCTTGGGCAAGGGCTTCTGGTGAGACGAGGGATGCCAGTAATACCAGAGATACTAGTCTTATCTTATTTGTCATATTCGCGGGGCTTTATAGTTGTGGAAACTTGGAAGTCGTTGCTTGAGTTGTTGGTGTCTGTGAGGATGGGGTGACCGTCGGTGGCAGTCTTGCTGGTCTTACGGTAGACGATTTCACCAGTCCATCCGTTGACGGCATTGATGTTGGTATAGCCGGCATCGATGTCGTCGTAGAGTCGCTTGCTGCTCACCTCGATGCCCGTGTTCTTGTTGCGAAGCACCTCCACACCGTCAATAATGTAGCGCTTGGGCAACAGGGCCCACTGGCTACCGCTGGTCTTGCCGTAGGGGTAGGTCTTGGGCAGGGCCGTCATGTCCTCATCGGTGCGGAAGATGACTATCGAGCAGGGACCGCTCTGCACCAGGTTCAGGTTAGACACGGACGGATACATGGTGTAGATGAGGTCCAGGGCCGGCGTGGTGGGATTGTTCTGCATCTTGCCGCTGGCATCCTTCGCCTCAAAGTCGGCATCAAGGAGGCTGCTCTCCATGTCGTTGTTAGGCGTGTGGTCGATGGCGCTGTTCACGATAAGTACGGTGCCGCCAGGAGCCACAAGATGGTTGGCATCGGCAGGTATGCGGAAGATCTGTTTCAGCAGTACGACGCTGTCTTCATAGACTTCGTGCAGGTTCTCCAGGGTGTAGGCCTGTGTGCTCTCTGCCTCTACCAGTCCGATGTAGAGTCCTGATACGTCGACCTCGTTGTCGCTCTGGTTGTAGAGTTCGAGGTACTTGCCAGCCATATAGGTGCGGTTGTTCAGGTCTTTCGAACCGGCATAGTAGATCTTGCCTATGATGATGTCGCGGTTGATGCTCAGGTTGGTAGCCAGGATGATGACATCCTCCTCTTCCTTGATCAGGTAAGAGTTCAGCGAGCCGCTGACGGTACACCCGCTCACTACCTGATTGTCGCCTGTCATCTGCTGGTATTCCTCGGCAGTTAGTTCCCAAGAGCAGGATACATCGTAGACATCGGGAATGATGCCTGTGAAGGTAGCAATGCCCTGGGCGTCGGTGACAGCCGTGAGGGTCTTCCCCCCCTGCATCAGCCGGATTTCGTGACCTTCGTTATCAGTGGCGTTGAATTCTGCTGGCATGGTCAGTTTGACGCGTGCCGTCACCTCCTGGGTGGCATCGCCGTAGTCGACGCAGGAGGCAAGGTATAAGGGTAAAAGGAAATAAAGTATTCTTTTCATATCGTTCTCAACTCTCAATTTTCAATATTCAAACTTCAATCTTCAAAGGTTCAGATACAGTTCAGCACCAAACTGGAATGTTCCGGTGTTTCGCTGAGAGAGTGTCGTGGTCTTGTTGCCTTTCAGGAAGGGCTCGTAGAAGAGTGCGTTGTTCACATAGAGCGAGAAACCGCCAACCTTGCCGAGTTCCTTGGTCAGACGTGCTGCAAGGTTCCATGTGATGGGCCTCTCGTTGGGATCTTTGTCGGTGTTGCGAATAGCCAGGTCGCTCACGGATACCTGACCGCCATCGAAGGCGATGTACTGTTCGCCGTTGAGCGGATGGTAGACCAGGTCGGGGGTGATATAGCCGATGACTTCCTTGTCAGCAATATAGTCCCAGTCGCTGTCGTGCCAAATCACCTGTGCCGTGAACGACGCCACCATGTTGAGCGACGGGATGTGGGTCACGGCTCTCAGCGTGTTGATGAAGCGTCGATAGCGGTAATAGTCCAGTTCGCTTGGATAGACGACCTTGAAGGGCGTGGCCCCGACGGAGGTGTAACTGGTGGGCAGGTATGCGTTTGGCACCGAACGGCTGGTGAGATCCGTAGACCATGTCTTCGTCTCGCTCCAGGCTCCGCTGAAGTAGAAACTGGTGCGCAGGGGCTTCAACTCGCCCAGTTCGAAGTCGAACTCGATGCCTTTGTTTTGTATGGTAGTCGTATTGCCTATCATGCCTGTGGTAATCCATTCGCCACGCGTCTCGGTATTGGCCGGGTTGTTCATGGTAGGATGGGTGGCATCGAGGGTATAATAATTATAGGTGTAATAGTAGTAGTCGGTCAGCGTCGAGAAGCCGTTGGGAGTCTTGTCCTGGTAGGCCAGGACGCTGAGACGACGGTTGCCTGGCAGTTTTACGTCGATGCCTGCCTCTACCTTCGTGGTGGTGGCATTCTTCAGGTTTGCAGAATATTCCACCGGATAGACATGGGTGTAATAGTTGAGCACCTGGGCTGAACCGTCCTGTGGCATATAGTTGGCAGCCACACGGTCGGTGTATTTGTTCTCAGGATAAAGGTAGTTGAGTCCGGGTGTCTTCGAGTTCATGCCGATGCCTCCACGGATGTCAAGCCACTTGGTCAGCGAGAAGGCCACGTTCAGACGGGGCGACAGTGCCGTGGTGGAGACGTTGCTGAAGGGCTGCAAGGCGGTGAAGCGCAATCCGAAGCCCACACGCAGGCGGTTGGTCTTGTTCATCTCCCATGTGAACTGGTCTTCGGCATAGGCAGCCACCTGATGTAGCCCAGGAATGTCGGAGAAGGCACGAGGTCGTCCGTCGGCATTAGGTTTGAAGGGTAGGAGCGGGTCTTCATTATAGTAACCCTTGCCGCTGTTCCAGTCGTAGTGGTAGTCGGCACCCAGTTTGAAACTCTGCACCGTCTTGCCTTTGCGCCAGAAGAAATCGTCGCCTATCTTGAAGAAGACATTTCCAGGACGGCTCTCTGTGATGCCGGTAGCCAGGTAGGAGGTCGTCATCCAAGGCACGTTGTAATAGCCCGTTTCCATGGCGGTGAGGATGGGCTGCAGTCCGGAGGAATTAGCCACGTAGGAGGTTGTTCTCGAGTCTGTCTGGCTGATGCTCACGCCGAGGGTGTATTTCAGGGAACGCATCAGCGGCATATCCATGCGGATGCGACCGTTGTGGGTCAGACTGAAAGTGGTCGTGGTGTTCTTCCACGAAGTACCGTCGTCGATGACGTCAGGGTCGTTGCCGCTCCAGTCCTTGGCACTCATAAAACGCAGTTTCGTGTCGGTGTGCCACTTGCTGCTCAGGTCCTTGCCATAGCCCAGGTTGACGGTATAGCGGTCGAAGGATCTTGTCTTCTTACGCGGGTCTCCCCAGGCCTTGGCATAGTCGGCACTCACGTTGATGATGCCTGCCGAGCCAAGGTTGAAGCCTTTGCCCACGCTGTAGTTCTGCAGGGCGGGGGTGATCTTTGCCTTCACCTGATAGGGGGTGACGCCCACCTTCGAGTGGACCACCACTAAACCGCTGGTCAGGTCACCGTATTCTGCCGAGGGTATGCCTCTGACAATCTCTACGTTGTCAATGTCGTCGGCAGAGATCTGGCGAAGGTCGGTGCCAGTGAACTCTGTCAGCGGGCCCTTCGACATGGAGCCGTTGTTGGAGATGGGCATGCCGTCGACGACGATGCTGGCACCAAAAGCCGACGTATTGTTGTTGACCAGTGTGCGCAACTGCAGGTTAGACTGCTGGGTCAGGTCGATGTTGCCCATCTTCTGACCTGGGATCAGTTGCATGATGTCGGCCAGAGAGGTGGCCTGCAGGTGGTCGATAGCCTGATGGCTCACCACGCTGGATGTGGAGGCTCCGCTCTCTTTCTGACGTGCCACCACCTGAACCTCTTTGAGTGCCAGCGAGGTGGGTACCATCTGGTAGGTCAACTGGAGGTCTTTCGTCACCTTCAGTTTGGTGGTGATAGGCTCGAAGCCTACATAACTGATTTGCAACGTGTATTCACCTGTAGGCACGTTCTCGATTTTCGCCTGTCCGTCGGCATTGGTCACGGCCATGGCCCCTGAAGGCTGTAGGTGCAGAGTGGCCATGATAATGGCCTCACGGATACCCTTCTCCGTGACGGTGATGCTGAGCGTGTGGCCGTCTTTTTGTGCAAAGACCCACAGCGGGCACACCATGAGGAGGGCCAGTAGCGTGATTCTGATTAGTTGGTGTTTTCTGAACATATTACGATGAAGTAAGGATGTCTATTCTTTAGGTTTGGGGGCTACCCAACGGTAGAGGTTACAGCCGACGAAGTTGCCAAGGACTTCAGATACGTAAACGATGAGTACTGACGTGCTGAGCACCTGTTCGGTGGGGCAGGCCAGGAAGTAGAATGCATCGGCAATGGAGTGGGTGAAGCCGCAGAGGATGAAGACGGGCACGCCAAGCAGGAGGGGCAGCATCTTGCCCTCGCGGGCAAACTGTACTGCCGTGGTCATGATGAATCCGCAGCCAACGGCCAGCAGTCCGCAAGCCAGGGGACCCTTTGCCAGTCGGCCTTCCAGAATCTTCGAGGCAGGCTCAATAATATCGGGCTGGGCGTAGCACGCCACAAGGGCGGTGAGTAGACAGCCCACAATGTTGCCCAGCAGGACGGTGACAAGCATCGACCAGTCGCCCTTAGCACGGATGAAGCCGGCCGTTCCTGTGTAGAGTTTCAGTTTGTAATAGACGACGGTGGTCAGTCCGAAGGCAAAGAGCACGGCACCAGCCACGCCACCGACCCGCAGGTTGACAATACAGCCGATGGAGATGCAGAGACCGGCCAGGATGGCGAGGGGGACAGTCTGTTTGAACATTGTATGATATTATTTTACTGTGGTACGACGGTCGAGAATCAGTTTTATCTGGCGTAACAGGTCCTGATAGTGCAGGGCGTTGAGGCTGTTGCTGCTCTTTTCCTGCTGTTGGCAGAACTCCTCGACCTGTTGTAGGTTCTGGAGGAGGTAGAGCGTGACATCGGAGTCCTCGATATGAAAGTTGATTTTCTGTTCGGTTTCCGTGGGGTTGAGCAGGTTGTTCATGTGTTGCAGATAGGAGCGGTGCAACTGTCGGCGAGCCGTTGCCTTCAGCGTGTTGCCTGCGTCGGCAGGCTTCCACACCTCGGCAAAGACATCGTTCAGATACTGCTCGACAGGATAGTTGCTGGTCGATATCTTGCTAAGTACGGCAGGAGCCATCATGCGCGTCAGCATATTGGCCTGCAACTGCTGCTGTTCGTTGATGGCGATGGCACCCGACTTGGACATGATGTGGGTAGGATAGAGCCATTCGGGAGCATCGAACACCTGCTTGCCGATGAACCTGATAGCCTCACGCTGGCGCTCCACGGGAGCGTTGGTATAATGCTCCTGACCTGGCATGTTGTTGATGTAGCGTCCACCGATGTTCTTGGCGACATGTCCCAGATAACGGTTGTACTGGCTGTTCACGGCTTTGTACATCTCCAGGAGATCGTCGTATTTCTCGTTCTCCTGACGGGTCCATTGTGGCAATTTGTCCATGATGCGCTTCAGGTTCATGATACCATATTCGGAAGCCTTGACGCTGTTGTCGCCCAGGTCCTCGGTCTGTGCGCGAGGATCTTCGTTTTGTCCTTCACCACCAAACCACAGACGCTGGTTGCCACGCAGCATGTCGGTGGTTTCCTTCATCAGTTTCTCTTTCTCCTCATACTCATCCTTGAACTCGGGGCGCCACTGGTAGCCCCACTTGATGGCCCATTTGTCGTAGTCGTTGATGCGAGGGAAGAGACCCTTGGGACTGATTTTGTCCTCGGGCTGTGCCACATAGTTGAAACGGGCGTAGTCCATGATGCTGGCGGTATGTCCGTGCTGTTCCACCCATGCCTTGTCGCGCAGTTTCTCGACGGGGGTGGCAAACGAGGCTCCCATGTTGTGGCGAAGGCCCAGGGTGTGGCCCACCTCGTGGGAAGAGACAAAACGGATGAGTTCGCCCATCAGTTTCTCGTCGAAGTTCATCGTCTGGGCACGCTTGTCGGAGAGTCCGCATTGCACCATATACCATTTGGTGAGCAGGTTCATCACGTTGTGGTACCAGCAGATATGGGCCTCGATAATCTCACCGGAACGGGGGTCGACAATACGGGGACCGTAGGCGTTCTCCGTCTCGGATGGCAGATAGCGCAAGGCAGAGTAGCGGGCATCTTCGAGACTGATGTTAGGATCGTCTTCAGGCAACACCTTGGCGACGATGGCATTCTTGAAGCCTGCCGCCTCGAAAGCCACGTTCCAGTCGTTGATGCCCTGGATGAGGTAGGGAATCCACTTCTTCGGCGTGGCAGGGTCGATATAGTAGACAATCTGCTTCTCTGGTTCGGTCAGTTCGCCACGCAGATACTTCTTCTTGTTCTTGGGGACTAGACGGTAGCGCGAGATGAATGATTCATGCTGTGTCTTGTGCTGGTCATCACTGAAGCGTGTGAAGCGGTTGACGAAGTAGCCAACACGCTCATCCCACAGGCGTTTGCGCATAGGCTCCTTGGGGAGCAATACGATAGAGGTGTTCATGCCCAAGGTCATGCTGCCAGCCTTTGATGCCTCGGAGCGGCCGGCCGAAGCCGTATAGGTGCGTGTCGTCACTACCTCGATGTTGGTGGGGAATACCTTCATGGTGTCGATGTAGGTACGGTCGGATTGCAGACCGCCTATTTTGGTTGTTGAACTCAGATTCGATGGGATGCTGTTGAACTTGCTGCCACCTTTGAAGAGCGAGGTGACATCAACCATCTGTGCATCGTCTTCCTTGTTGCGTCCGATTATCTTGAGAGCCAGGACTATGGGGTCGATAGTGGCTTTTTCCAGCGTGCGTGCAATGTTGTCACCATCGTCGGCCACCTGACTGAGCACATACTGTCGCATCAACAACTGTGCCGTGTCGCGTTTCTCGAAGTAAAAGGTCAGATTGGTCACCTCCTCGCCGGCAAACTTGCCAAAGTCCTGAGGCACGGCAGTGAAACGGGTCACGCAGAGTAGCATACGGCCCAACATGGAGTCAGGAACCTCAAAATAGTATTTGTCTTCTACGTGGCGAACGGTGAAGAGGCCAGTCTGGGTGAAGCCACCCTTCTTGATGATCTTCTCGTATTCACTCTCTTTCTTCTTGTCGGCAGACTTTTTCCCTTTTTTCTCTGTCTGAACCGTGTCAGAGGAGATGGTGTCCGTCTCGATGGTGTCGTTAGGCATCGCGTAGAAGCCGTGTGCCTCCATGTTGGCCGCCATCAGCAGCCCAAGTGCTATAGTAATGATTCGCATGTCAATCTTTATTTTCAATTCTTTTATAAGCCAATGCTGCTCCGATAGCCGTACAGAACTCGGCGTATTTGGGGATATGGAAGTGTACCTTGTATAGTTTTTCCAGCATGGGATAGATATCCTTACATTGAGGCAGTAGTGTCAGGTTGCCGATCAGGACAAAATCTTTGATGCCGGAGTTTAATGACGATAGGATAGCAGCCGAGCCGATGGTTTGCAGGACCATGACGATGATGCCCAGTGCGATGTCTTCTTTTGGCGCGTCGTACTGAGCCTTGGAGAACAGGCTGGCCGTCGCATTCATAGGCAGGCCAGGCAACGGGTGGGTGGATATGTCGCCTATCAGCAGGTTGATGTGGCTGATGTCACCCTGCATGGCCAGCGCCTGTATCTGCTTGGGGTCGCGGGTGTTCAGCATCACTCGGCTGAGTCCCTGTAGTGTGCCGCCGCCGATACCGATGCCGCCGATGTGTTGGATGTCATCATCATTACATTGCACGAAACTGGTGCCTGTACCCATTGAAACGACGATGGCCTTGGACAGTCCGCTTTCAAAACGGGCTCCCAGGCCGTCGGCTATAAACTCGTCGACTTTCTGTGTAGGAATGCCATACACCGGTCCGTCAATATAGGCGGCACCAACACCCGTGAGCATGACCTGCTCCACATCCTTCAGTTCGATTTTGTTGTCATGAAGATACTTGCCGAATGCACCATAGAGCGATGTCACCTGGTCGGCAGCCGTGATACGGATGGGCGACACGACACGTCCGCTTTGAAGCCCGACGATCTTGGTGGTCGATATGCCCACGTCTATACCTATTATTATACCCATAGTCTTAGAATTAGGTTACAAAGGTAATCATTTTTCTCCACATAACCATATTTTTCCTTTAAAGTTTGGTCGTTTGGAATGGATTTCGTAATTTTGTGGTCAGAAACCTAAAGACATGCACATCGCAATAGCAGGAAATATAGGTAGTGGGAAGTCTACACTCACACGGATGCTGGCCCGTCACTATGGATGGGAGGCCCGCTTTGAGGCTGTGGATCATAATCCCTATCTCGAAGATTACTACCGTGACATTCACCGGTGGTCTTTCAATCTGGAGGTGTACTTTCTGAAGGAGCGTTTCCGCGACCTGCTCAAGATAGCGCAGTCTGACCATACCATCATACAGGATCGCACCATCTTCGAGGGTGTCTATGTGTTCATGCAGAACAATAAGGCGATGGGCAATCTCTCGGAACGTGACTATGAGACCTACATGGAATTGTTCGAGCAGATGATGTCTGTGGTGAGCCTGCCTGACCTGATGATCTATCTGAAGGCATCGGTGCCCCATCTGGTGGGCAACATCCAGAAGCGCGGACGAGACTACGAGCAGACCATGCAGTTGGAGTATCTGGAGAACCTGAATCGTCGTTATGATGACTTTATATATAAGATGTATAAGGGGCGCGTGATGGTCATCGAGAAAGATAATCTCGACTACCAGAACAATCCCAAGGACTTTGCCCAGATCGTTGACCGCATCGACAGAACCCTCTTCGGACTTTTCCCAGAATAAAATAACATTAAAGATTATGCATATAGCAGTAGCAGGAAACATTGGAAGTGGCAAGACCACCCTGACAAAGATGCTCGCCCACCGTTATGGTTGGACGCCGCGGTTCGAACCCGTTGACAACAATCCCTATCTGGAGGACTTCTATGCTGATATGAAGAGATGGTCGTTCAACCTTCAGGTATACTTCCTGAACAAGCGCTTCAAGGAGGTGGTGGAGATCTCGCAGTCGGAGGATACCATTATCCAGGACCGTACCATCTTCGAGGATGCCTGTATCTTCGCCCCCAACTTGCATGGACAGGGCATGATGAGTGACCGCGACTTCGACAACTACAAGGATCTCTTCGACCTGATGATGTCGCTGGTGAAGTTGCCTGACCTCATGATCTACATCCGCTCCAGCATCCCCACGCTGGTAGCGCAGATTCAGAAGCGTGGACGTGAGTACGAGCAGACTATGCGCCTGGACTATCTTGAGGGCCTGAGCCGACGCTATGAGACATGGATTGAGGAATACAAGGGTCAACTCATCATCATCGATGGCGACCATTGTAAGTTTGGCGATAATCCTGAGCACTTCAAGCAGGTGACGGATATGATAGATGCCAAACTCTACGGCCTCTTCCCGATGGAGTAGGGGATATGAAAAGAGGGTGTACATCGCGGTGTACACCCTCTTTCCGTAGTATGCTTTTGACTTGATTAGAAGTTCATACCGAGGTTGATGAAGAATGCGCCGCTGTGGGCTGATTCATCGTCCAGTTTGGCAATATTGGTGATGCCGAACTGGTAGCCGGTCTCCAGATAGAGTTTGTTGTACTCTGCACCGCAACCCAGTTTGATACCTACGTCAGTACGGTTGAAGTAGTCGTAGGAACTGTCTTTGGGCATACCATCTCCAAACTTTGTCTTTCCAGCAATACCGATAGAGAATGTTGGACCGATGAAGGGCAGAATGGCAACCTCGTCAGCCACCTGCACGCCATACTTCATCAGGATGGGGATCTCGAGGTAGTTCAGGTCAACATAGGTGTTCTTGTCCTTGCTGCCACCACGCTGGGTGAAGTACAGGCCACTCTCCAGGAAGATAGGGGTGGACTGGCTGACGCGAAGACCGATGACACCGGCCAGGTTCAGACCTGCCTTGCCACCCATCACTTTGCCATAATCGTCGCCCGTCAGAGTTGACACGTTCAGACCAAGACGCATACCATAGTAAACAGAAGACTCACTCAAAGAAAAACCGCCGCTGCTATATTGAGCGAACGAAGGTGCTGCAAACAGCACGGCTACGATAGCCATCAAAAACTTCTTCATAATCTTTGCTCTTTTTTAGTTAATGTTTGTAAAAGCGCTGCAAAGTAACGCATTTTTTTTGAATTATGCAAATAATTTGGAAATTAATTACAACAACGAGACGGTAAATAGGTAGATGACGGCAGCGGGGATGGCGAGCAGCGCTGAGTCGAAGCGGTCGAGCATGCCGCCATGTCCTGGCAGGATGTTGCCGCTGTCCTTGATACCGAGTGTACGCTTGAAGAGGCTCTCCACCAGATCGCCCCATGTGCCGAAGATAACCACCGTCAGTCCCAGACCTGCCCATTGCAGCACGCCAAGGTCACTGTGCTGCTGAGTGTGCTGCTGAGTTTGGCTCAGCAGATACCATATAAGCACCGCCACGCCTATCACCAGCAGGCCGCCGCCGATGCTGCCCTCCCAACTCTTGCCTGGCGATATCCTGGGGAACAACTTATGTTTTCCCAGCAGCGAGCCTACGCAATAGGCACCCGTGTCGTTAGTCCAGAGAAAGAGAAATACGGACAGGGGCAGTATAAACGAGTAGTGACCAGCCTGAGGGAAAGCCAGCACGTTGATGGTCGAGAAGGGTAGGGCGATGTAGAGTTGTGACAGCATGGTATAGGCCCAGTTGTTGATGGGGTCTTTGCCTTTCAGATACAGTTCTGCCACGAGTAGATAGATAATGGTAATTAAGTAAGGGATGAATACGGTGTCGGATGTTACCCACCCGCTACAGTGGCCAGCCATAGCCAGGAACAGGTAGACGCCTGCCACGGTGGAAATGAACTGGTTGATCTGCACATACGGCCGTTCGTTGACCAGGCCGCAGAACTCCCAGATGGTGAGGCCTGTGACGAGTGCGAACAGGAACACCATAGCCATGGGGTTCAGGAAACTCACTACAATGGCGGCAACGAAGAACACGCCAGTGATGGTTCGTATGATAAAATTCTTCATAGTTATTTTATTTTAGGTGGATGGTGGATGGTTCTTGGACGAGCCAAGCGGCCGAGTCGAGCGAATGGTGGATGGAGGTTAGACTAACCTTCCTCCTTATCTTGAGGCGCTTGCGCCGCAAGTTCCTTCTCCCTCTCCTCCGCCATGCGCTCTGCTTCTTCACGCATCTGGGCCTCCAGGAGTTCCTCGGCACGAGAGGTCCAGGGACGCTTGCCGAAGATCTTCTCCACATCCTCGGCGAAGATGACCTCACGCTCCACCAGCAACTGTGCCAGTTGGGCGTGCCCCTCTGCGTGCTCGGTAAGAATCTGTTTGGCACGGGCATACTGCTCGTTCACCATCCTCAGCACCTCGTCGTCGATGACCTTGGCGGTGGTCTCGGAGTAAGGACGCTGGAACTGGTACTCCTGGTTGTTGTAGTAGCAGAGGTTGGGCAGTTTCTCACTCATGCCGGCGAAGGCTATCATACCGTAGGCCTGCTTCGTGGTACGCTCCAGGTCGTTCATGGCGCCTGTGGATATCTGACCGACAAAGAGTTCTTCTGCCGCGCGACCGCCCAGCAGCGAGCACATCTCGTCGAGCATGGCCTCCTTGGTCTGCAGCACACGCTCCTCTGGCAGGTACCAGGCAGCACCTAGGGCCTGACCGCGTGGCACGATGCTCACCTTCACCAGCGGGTTGGCAAACTCGGTGAACCATGATATGGTGGCGTGGCCAGCCTCGTGGATGGCGATAGAACGCTTCTCGGCGGCTGTCATCACCTTCGTCTTCTTCTCCAGACCGCCAATGATGCGGTCCACGGCATCCAGGAAGTCCTGCTTGCCTACGGTGGGACTGTCGTGACGGGCGGCTATCAGGGCGGCCTCGTTGCACACGTTGGCTATGTCGGCACCAGAGAAGCCTGGGGTCTGACGGGCCAGGAAGTCCACGTCTACCGTCTCGTCGAGTTTCAGCGGTTTCAGGTGGACCATGAACACCTCCTTGCGCTCGTTGAGGTCCGGCAGGTCCACATGTATCTGACGGTCGAAACGGCCTGCGCGCAGCAGGGCCGAGTCCAGCATGTCCACACGGTTGGTGGCAGCCAGGATGATCACGCCGCTGTTAGTGCCGAAGCCGTCCATCTCGGTGAGCAGGGCGTTCAGCGTGTTCTCGCGCTCGTCGTTGCCACCCATGGCGGGGTTCTTCGAGCGGGCACGGCCCACAGCGTCGATCTCGTCGATGAAGATGATGCAGGGGCTCTTGGCCTTGGCCTGCTGGAACAAGTCGCGCACACGACTGGCGCCCACACCGACGAACATTTCCACGAAGTCTGAACCCGACATCGAGAAGAAGGGTACGCCGGCCTCGCCTGCCACAGCCTTTGCCAGCAAGGTCTTACCCGTTCCTGGAGGGCCTACCAGCAGGGCTCCCTTGGGAATCTTTCCGCCCAGGTCGGTATATTTCTGCGGATTCTTCAGGAACTCTACAATCTCCTGTATCTCCTGCTTGGCACCAGCCTGACCAGCCACGTCCTTGAACGTGATACCCAGTTCACCGCCCTTTTCGTACATCTTGGCTTTCGACTTTCCTACGTTGAAGATGCCGCTGCCCATGCCTCCGCCACCGCCCATACGGCGGATGAAGAACATCCAGATGGCCACGAAGAACAGGATGGGCAGTATGCTGGAGATGATGAAACTCAGTATGCCGCTGCTCTGCTCGCGCTCATAGGTCAGCGACCCCTGGAACTTGCCATGGGCACGGGCGCTGTCCACCACCTGCTCCAGACGGTCTATGTTACCAAACTCTACGTTCAGGAAGGGCGTGGCTTCCGTCTGTGGAGTCCTGTCGGGGAAGACAGACGCGATGCTGTCTTTCTTGATATACATCTTCAGCGTGTTGTTGGTCTTGTTGGCGATGATGCGCGACACATAGCCTTCCGACATGTATTTCTTGAACTCCGTGTACGACGCTTCAGTAGGCGACGCCTCCGCGCCCTGCAATCCTAACGAGCCTCCTGTAAAATAGAAATAGGCCAGTGCACCAATGGCGATGATGTACAGCCAGTTCATGTTGAACCGAGGCATCTTTGGTTCTTTATTCTGATTGTGATCCATATTTTTCTCTGTTCTAAGCCTATATTTTTTACTCTTTTAATCCAGTTCCGCAATGTGTGTCAAGGGCGCATCCTCCCACAGGTGCTCCAGGTCGTAGTAAGCCCTCACGTCTGGCAGGAAGATATGCACCAGCACATCCGTATAGTCCATTGCCACCCACATGGCGTTCTCCAGTCCCACCACGTGGGCCGGCTTCTCGTGCTGCTCCTCCCTCACCACGTCGCCAATCGAGTCGGCTATGGCCTCCACCTGCGTGGGCGAGTTGCCCTGGCAGATCACGAAGTTGCGGCAGATGGTGCCGTCTATGCCGCTGAGGTCGGCAATGACAATCTGACTTCCTTTTTTCTCTTGTATTCCCTTTACGATGCTCTTGAGTAGTGCTTCTGTTTGTTCCATTAATTATTAGATGTGTATTTTAGTCTGCAAAGATAGTGCTTTTTATTCTATTCAGGTACAGAAAAGACTTTTTTTTGAGAATTTTTATAAAAAAGTTTGGAAAAGTTTTGGTAGTTCGGGAAAAAGTCGTACCTTTGCACCGCATTTCAGAAATGCACCCACAAAGAGCATTGGGGTATGGTGTAATGGTAACACTGCAGATTCTGGTCCTGCCTTTCCTGGTTCGAGTCCGGGTACCCCAACAAGATAATTACCAAGTCGCTATTCAGCAACTTGGTTTTTTTGTTATGGTATGAATCCGTAAGGGTAGGGTGGACGATAATAGGAAGAGATGGCCATAAAAATAACATATAGACGGACGAGCAGGTTGTCGATGCGCATTGTGAAGAATGGCGATGTGCATGTGTCGGCACCTATCGGATTATCACGCGATAGGGTGGTGGCGTTCATTGAGGAGCATCGCGAGTGGATTGACCAGGCGAGGAAGAAGGCGCTTGAGAGTCAGAGGAAACGGGAGGCATTCTTCAATAGGCTGCCACTGGCCACTCGTGCACAAGCCGACGAGGCGCTGAAGCGGTTGAAGGCTCTGGTGGAGCCGATGGTGGAACGTCATGCGAAGTTGATGGGCGTGCAGCCAAGCGCCGTCTATTACAAACCCACGATCTCCCGTTGGGGCCAGTGCAATGTGCGCGACCGCAGCATCTGCATCTCGGCCTACGTTCTGCTGTTGCCTGAGTGGTGCGTCGAGCACGTCGTGGTGCATGAACTATGCCACCTCTTGGAACCCAGTCACAGCGCCCGTTTCCATGCCCTCATGGACAAGTATTTCCCCCGTTGGCGCGAGGCCCGTAAAGAGACGCATCGCATCTGCCGTATGGAAGAGGATGAGGAAGAGTAACTTGATATATGTAAAGGTTTTACGTCCTTTTTCAAAAGATTTCTGCATAAACTTCCAATAAACTTAAAAATTGTCGTACCTTTGCAGGCGAAGCCTGCGAAGCGGCTCACACGGTCTTGCTTTGCAGACCGAAACATTCAGTGCCATAATAATGTAAATAATTGTCTAACACAATTGATATTAACAAGATGAAAAAAACTTTTTTATGGATCCTAACCGCCGTCCTGACTTGCAGCCTGTCGGCATCTCTGGTCTCCTGTAGTAAGGATGACGAAGGAACAAATGTCAAGACCGATGGTGAACCTGCTGAGTACACCATTATGTTTTATGCCCATGGCGGTGGTGACCTGGATCCTGAGATCCTCGACAACATCGACGACTTCTACAAGGGCGATGCTGCTACTAAGAGTAAGGTGCGCGTAGCCGTATGCTACAAATTCTCAGATGCCAACAGCCTGGCTGATAATGATCCTACCTCCTACGAAAAATTTAAGAATTTCTGGGATGCATGGAGCAATTGTACGGCTCGCTTTGTTGTTGACCCTAATGAACAGAGTTTCTCTAACGATCAGGCTTCAAAAGTAAATGTTCACCACGAGGGTAGCGACAACTTCACCCATCCTGACTCTCTGACAAACTTCATCAACTGGGCCAAGCAGGCTGCTCCTGCCAAGAACTACATCTTGGTCATTAGCGACCATGGCGGCGGCTATACACCCGATGATGAGGTCGAAGGTACTCGTGGTATTGTCTATATGGACAAAGCCGACAAGGTCTTTGGTGAGACCCATTTCACCCTCAACGGCATCGTATCGGCTGTGAACAAGTCGAACACACACTTCAAGACCGTCTATTTCGATGCCTGCGTGATGAATATGTGTGAGTATTGGTATGGCATGAAGGACATTGCCGACTATCTGATGCTCTCTACCTTCAACACGCCTGGCGACGGCGGTTCCTACGACGTGCTGGTCAATGCTCTCGCACAGCAGGATATCGAGTCTGCGCTGGCTGCACATTGTAAGTACACCGTTCAGAAATGGGACAACAACGATCCAGAGCGTCTGCACGACATGGCGGCTATCCGCACCAGCGACATCGAGGCTTTCGGTGAGGCTGCAAAGAACTTTACCGATGTGCTCGTCGATACTTATACCAATGGCTCTGTCGAAACTCAGGAAACCATCGACCAGGCAACTTCAACTGCCTTTAAGATTACACCTCAGAATCCCTACTATGACCTGATTGACTATGCAAACGACTTGAACCGCTTACTGCCCACGGAGTTCGGTAGCGTGAGTCAGGCCCTGGTGACTGCCTTCAACAAGGCCGCCTTCTGCCAGGAGAGTTGCACCTATCTGAAACAGGCTAACAGACAGGTGGAAGTGTCCGTCTTCATGGGATGGGAAGGCAAATATGACTACATCAGTTGGAACAAGGACTTTAGTAAGGTGGAGTGGATAAAGGTGACCAATCCCGATGGTAGTGGCATCTATTATAATGGTCCTGTAGATTCACCTGACATCGATTCCTCGATGGATACGGATGTGGCAAAGGCCTATGGCTCTACTTTCGCCGCCACCTACGAACAGACCGCCTGGGACAAGGCTACTGGCTGGAGCCGTTGGATCAAGGCCAACAAGATGCGTCCCAACCCCCTGCACGAGTCGGTAATCAGGAACTTCGACTTTGATGATCCCAAAGAAGACGATCGTGAGCACTAATCGTCCGATCACGAAAATAATTAATCAACGGGAAAGATTAAACTTCTATTAGAGAGTGAGGGTGTGTCAAAATTGGCACACCCTCACTCTGTATTGTTCAGTAATTTGCAGGAACTTGGAGTTTACAGGTTTTTTCCTGTCCTCTCTTCGTCCTGTCCTTGCCCGTCTTCAATTATTTGAACAACAGGGGAGCCATCTCCTTCAGGCTGCGACGCCAGGTCAGGAACTCGTGGCCCGTGTTGGGCGAGATGTAGCCTACGGCCTTCATGAAGCAGAACGACATCCGCTTCCTCTTCCCTGGTCATTACAGCGGTGACAACTTAGAGACGCTCCAGCGTGTCATCGACATCAAGGATATGTGCCGTGAGATACTCGACGGCGAACGCAAGCCGACCTCCTGCAACGGCAACAACGGTGGCATGGACATGATGGTCGACGACAAGGGTGTCCGCATCAATTTCAGCAGCCGTAATGGAATGAAATAATCGCGGGTGGGGCGCTCCTACAGGCTTTTAATGACTTTGCAGGGATTGCCTACTGCGATGGAGTTGGAGGGGATGTTTCTTGTCACTACGCTACCTGCGCCGATGGTCACATTGTCGCCGATGGTCACTCCAGGCAGGATAGTGACGCTGCCGCCAATCCACACGTTGTTGCCGATGCTGACAGGCTTTGCCCACTCCCTGCGGCTGTTGCGCTCCACAGGGTCGGTGCTGTGGCAGGCCGTGTAGATGCTGACGTTGGGGCCGATGAAGCAGTCGTCGCCGATGGTGACAGGAGCCTCGTCGAGAACGGTGAAGTTGAAGTTCGCAAAGAACCGTTTGCCCACGCTGATCTGCTTGCCGTAGTCGCAATAGAACGGTTGGTTGATCAGTATCTCGTTGTCAGCAATGTGTCCCAGGAGCCCCTTCAGCATCTCCCTTGCCTTCTCTGTTTCCGACGGGCGCAGCAGATTATAGTCATGGATGATCTCCTTCACTTCCGTCAGTTCTTCAATCAGTTGTGGGTCGACGGCGGAATACACCTCGCCAGCCAACATCTTTTCTTTCTCTGTCTTCATGTTTTGTTATTCTAGTTTCGCATGCTCAATATTTAAGTGGTGAGGGTCACCTCTCTGGGCTTGCGATAGTTAAGTTATATTGATAAATCATCTCACGGTTTGAAGCCTTTCTGCCAGACGGCCTTGACGCCCTCGCAGAAGTCGTAGAGGATATGACCGTTCTTGGTGCCTTTGCCAGTATTGATGCGGTGACTGGCTGGCAGGAACTTACAGATGAAGCGGGTGATATGGCGGCTGATGTTGAACTGTTTCGGATCATCGACGCCGATGCTCTCTACACGCAGGCTGAAGCGCCCTATACCTTCAATCACCACCGTCTGACCGTCTGCCAGACGCTGCTTCATCATGTCCTCCAGTTCAGTAACTCCTCTGATGAAGTCGGCTCTCGTGATGCCGCTGTTCAGGGCTGCTTCTGCAGCCAGTTCCTTCATCGTCACTTCACCCTGACTGACGGCCTTGGCGAAATACTTGCCATACGAGTTGTTGTTCTTAATGTTGTTCTTAACAAGTCTGATGTGTACTGCCATTTTATTTTTCTTGTGTTTAGTTAAAAAGTTACACTTTTGTTCTTAATTGCTTTATTATCAGTTTATTAGGTGTGGTGTACCTTTTTATAAAAGTTACACCAACCTACACCGCCACAAAACAACTTGTTTTGTACTCGTGGAGATAGTCTCTTCGATGGTAAGAAAGCATTCCTTTCAGTACAAAACAAGTTGTTTTGTAGGCTAAGAAGGCTTCTCTTTCATCCTAAAGGCCGATCCCTTGTTCTGCCGTTTGCTATCATAGCCCATCTTGGTAAGCCTTCGTCCCAACTCCATATCTGTACCCTTTTTGACGATGAAGGTGGGGAAGGCATCTTCAAGTCGTTTCATGATGTCCTGTAGAAGCACGGGTTTAGTGTTGGCGGGTGTCTCCTCAGGTGGCAGATAAATGAGTTCTATCATCTTCTCATAGTTGCTGACTTGCTGGAACTGCTCGTTCTCTTGCATGATGCGTGCGTTCTCCTCGTCCTCGAACCAGTAGCGGCGGCCCTGCTCAAGTTCGGCATAGAGTTGTGCGTAGAGTTGGTCGTAGGGGATGAGGCCCGTGTTGTCTATCTCTTCGGCATAGACGCAGACGAAGCGGCGCGAGCCCGTGGGATCGACCAGAGGGCGACGGTTGTTGGTGGTGGCGATGAACGAGGCAAAGCGCTGGCGCTCCTCCATCGTCTTGCCGTAGGGCGGACGGAATTTTACATCATGCTTCGAGATGAGGTACTTCAGGATGGGCTGCTGCGACTTCGACATAGTAAGCGAGAGCAATCAAACTTGTTTGAATAGCCGAGCGTGAGCAGTATCGCGTGCTTTTGCACGCAAAGATACAAAATTTAAGGAAAAATGCAAGACTTTTGCAGAAAATCTTGCATTTTAATCTTAAATAGTGATAGATTATAAACATCTATCACTCATGTTATTGCATTGAATACATGATAGTTACATTAAAAAGTGATACTTTATGAAAATTCTTACACTTGGTTGTTGTAAAGCCGAGCGGATTCTGCTCCGACTTAATCTTAGGTGACTCCAAATCTTTCTTGGTTGCTCGATTCTGGAGTTTGCCTTCCTTCCAGTTTACATCAGGATAAGCGGCTTTCAGGTCTTCGCACGCTTTCTTTCTGATTCTTTACTTGATGTACTTCACCTTCGAGGCATCGCGGGGCTTGGCGTCGGGCTGCTCGTCGGGGTAGCCGATGGCAAGGATGTAGTTCAGTTTGTAGTTAGCGGGAATGTCGAGGCGGTCGAGGAAGAACTTGCACTTCTCGTTAGCCAACAGGAAGCGCACAGGGCCACCGAGACAACAGGTGCCGAGCCCCATCGACTGTGCCGCCAGCATCATATTCTCGCCCAGTAATCCTGCATCGAGTTCACCACCGCCATTGGCAGGCGTGCAGACACAGATAAGGTTCGGCGCATTGCGGAACATATTTTTGAAGTCCTTGTCGCGGGCTACCTGCTCAGGGTTCTCCTGCTTATATACCTCCGTCACATCGGCAATCAGTTTCTGGTCTTCCACCACACGGATAATCCACGGCTGACGGTTCATGCCACTCGGTGCATTGATGCCGCACTTCACGATGACCTCCAGTTTCTCGTGCTCCACGGGTTTGTCGAGATATTTGCGGATGGAGCGACGTGCCATCATGTTGCTCAGCACGGGATTCACCTCCATCTGCATGTCAGCCTCGATGTCGCTCAACTTGTCTGTTGGCTCGTAGCGTTTCAGTACTCGTCCGTCGCGAGAAACTAGGAATTTGGTAAAGTTCCATTTAATGTCACTCTTCTTATCGTAGTCAGCATCACGCTTGCGGAGCATGTCGTCCATGAACTTGCCTCGTTGGTCGTTGGTGTCGAAGCCGCCGAATCCTTTCTGTGCCTTCAAAAAGGTGTATAGCGGATGCTCATTGGCTCCGTTCACCTCAATCTTGTCGAACTGCGGAAAGTTGATGTTGAAGTTGGCCGTACAGAACTGGTGAATCTCCTGAATGGTACCAGGAGCCTGCTCTCCGAACTGGTTGCAGGGGAAGTCAAGAATCTCGAAGCCATCCTTCGAATACTTCTCATATAGTGCCTCCAGTTCCTTGTACTGTGGAGTGAATCCGCATCGCGTGGCGGTATTCACAATCAGCAGCACCTTACCCTTGTACTCGGCGAGCGACACATCCTTGCCAGCATCGTCCTTTACCGTAAAATCATACACACTTGACTGTGCCGAAAGGGTCAGCACACCCATCATTGCCATGAGGCATACAACAAATCTTCTCATAATCTTATAGCTTTTGTTTGGTTATATTTCACAAAACATATTAAATCTGCTGCGAAGGTACGAAAAAAAAGAGAAAAATTCGTAACTTTGTACCCAAGTATTAACAAAAGTTGATTCTTGACGCGAAAGGCAACTGATTTCAGAAAGTTATGGCATACATGAATAGATTCAATCAGACAGACGAACATCGACGCGATGAACTGATACGCATCATCGAACACAGTGTGGAGAAACTGACCCTTCAGGAACTGGAGGCATTATATTATGATATGACGACGAAATCTTATATTAACGATTAATTTTACTAGTGGTATACACTCCATGTATATTGGTGAGGTAGTTAATGCTTGGAAAAAGTGATATGGTACAACAAATAGAAATAACCCTGCAGCCGAAACGTCGCGGCTTCCACTTGGTGACGAGTGAGATTGTGAGCCAGTTGCCGAAGTTGCCGAAGATGGGCATTGTGAACATCTTCACGAAGCACACCAGTTGTGGACTGAGCATCAATGAGAATTGTGACCCTGATGTTCGCGTCGATATGGAAACCATCTTTAACCGCTTGGTTCCAGAGAACCGCCCTGAGTATGAGCATACGTTGGAAGGTGCCGACGATATGCCTGCCCATGCCAAATCGACGCTGAGTGGTGTCAGCATCACCATTCCCATCACCGATGGCCGTCTGAACCTCGGAACGTGGCAAGGCATCTACTTCTGTGAGTACAGGAATTATGGTGGTGCAAGGGAATTAGTTGTAACAATTATTGGTGAATAAAGTATGACTCTACCCAAGTTCATAATAACAATAGAAAGGCTACGGGTAGGCGAGCCCTCGCTGCTCCAAAATTTAGTATAGTTATGACAAAAGTAAAGATTCAAACCATGCTGGGCGACATCATTGTTCGCCTGTACGACGAGACTCCCATCCATCGTGACAACTTCGTGAAGTTGGCGAAGGAGGGTTATTATGATGGGACGCTGTTCCATCGGGTGATTAAGAATTTTATGATCCAGGGCGGTGACCCTGATTCGAAGGGTGCACCTGCTGGTAAGATGCTGGGTGTGGGTGGCCCTGACTACACGCTTGAAGCCGAGATCAAAGACGGTATCTTCCATAAACGTGGCGCCTTGGCAGCAGCACGCCAGGGCGACGAGGTGAATCCTGAGCGCAGAAGCAGCGGTTCGCAGTTCTACATCGTCTGGGGAGACGTGTACAACGAGGGCCAACTTCGCCAGTTCTCCAAGCAACTGAGGATGCAGAAGGTGCAGGATGCCTTCAACGCGCTGGCTGCCGAGCATCGTGCAGAGATTATGCAGATGCGGCGTGACAGAAATCGCGAGGGACTTCAGGAACTGCAAGACAAACTGGTTGCAGAGGCAGAGAACAGGGTAGGGAAGGCTGGCTTGACCGACGAACAACTGAAGATTTACTCAACGGTTGGTGGCACGCCCCATCTTGACGGCCAATACACCGTGTTCGGCGAGGTTGAGGAAGGTCTTGATGTGGTTGAGATGATTCAAGGCACAGCCACAGGACGCGCTGACCGCCCCGTAGATGATATTGAAATGAGAATGACAGTAATAGAATAAAGACGACCTGCAAAAGCAGGTTAATCAGAAGTAGGCTCGTAAGCCAGACAGCCTGCAATCTTCTTTCTGGCGACATTCACCAGTGTCACCTCATGACCTGCTGCCTCAGCAGCCTGGTACCCTCCACGATGTTATTAACATCGCGGACTCCTCCCTTGTACTCTTCCGCCATCCAAGCGGTGTTACCATTGGCTCTTGGAGAGCCTTGTAAAATCAGAATTTTGCTCATAATTGTTTTAGTTTTAATATTCGTAAAGTTTAATGTGTAATATTTTCCATTCATCGACACCGATGCGGGCGTGGCGACCTTGGTGAGTCTGATCGCCGTTATGACGACGGAGGTATTGCATGGTGCCATCGTCAGATATTGCGACTTCATCGACGGAAAGAAGACCGAGACGCGTGCCATTGAAATTCTGGCTTTTGGCTGTTAGCTCTTGGCTATTAGCACCTGCTTCTGCGAAACCGTCTTCGCCCAAAGTCTTTTGCTGCTCTTGTTGTTTCTCAGTTGGAGTCTTGAAGTCGATGACCACACCGCTACCAGCCAACAGGTAGTCGAACTTGCCAAGACGGATGAGCATGGCACCGCCTTCAGGCCATATACTTCCGTCAGTAGCACGTGGATCCCAGGGTAGGGTGAAGTAATGGTGGCAGGTCATCACTACATTATCATCGTTGATGATACGTTCATGGTCTTCCTGATCGAAGAGTAAACCATAAGTTTTAAGTGAAGAATGAAGAGTGAAGAGTGAAGAATTTGCTGCCGCCACCTGTTTTATAAGCCCGTAGGCTTTCGTCACGGATTCCGTTTCTTTCTCGCTGGCCTGGTCGATGGCGAAGGGTGAGAAGCCTAAGGCCTGATGCTCGCCAAAGGCATAGAGGGCACGGACGCCGCTATTCTCGCAGCAGCGGCTCTCTGGGATAAAGAGACGGTTTTTCACTTTCCCACCATCTTGTGGTCGCAATGGCATCGCATACTGTGCGCACCACGACTTGAAACCTGTGTCGTAGATGTCAGGGGCAAGCAGGTCGATGCTTGGTGCTCCCTCGTGCCAGAAGTCAATGAGATGTGCCAACGGCCCTGCCGACGGATATTCGCCAGGACGGCGCCCACGGCTGTTCATGGCAGCATTCACATAGAGCGGCATGTCGTGGATCTCACGGGCTGCCTTAGCCAAATGCTCCACATAGCGGGCATAACTCAGTGCCATAAACTTCTCGTCGGCATACTCATCCGTGCCGTAACGCTCCGCCCACCTTTCTTTATTATAAGCCTTCTCTGCCAACGGCGAATGGTCGCGTGCCGACTCCAGCATACCAATCTCATTCTCTATCTGCATCATGACGACTACTTCGTGCTGCGGGTCTTTCTCACGGATATGTCGCATGAGTGCCGAGAATGCTTTCAGGTCGGCCTGCAGTACATTGTCGCTGAAACATGATGCTATCTCCATCTGTTTCCCCTCGGCAGTCATCGCCCGTGGGAACCGCTTCGTATCCTGCTTGAACCACCCTGGCGCATAACACGACATCGAGTTCTTCCACGCGCCAAACCAGAGGAATATTACATGTAACTGCTCCCGTCGTGCCACGTCGATGGTGCGGTCGATGAGCGTGAAGTCGAACTGCCCCTCTCGCGGCTCCATCAGTTCCCAGTATGCTGGTACAAGCACCGTATTCAGTCCTAATGCCTTCATCCGTGGCATCACCTCGTCGATGTCGGCCACCGATGTAGCGGCAGAATTGCTCAACTCTCCACCAAGGATAGGGCAGGGTAGACTCGATAGCCTGTCAGCAGCAAGGGAGGTCAATGCTACTGCCAGTGTAATAAGGGAAATAACCAGTCTCTTCATATTCTGTAGTTCGTTTCTGTGGACAAAGATACACAAAAAATCCCAAAGCATGTTGAAAATGCCTTGGGATTTAACTTTTGTTGTTATCAATGCCATCCAGGGCCACCACCACCGCCAGGGCCGCCACCACCGCCAGTGTATGACGAGAGGCTGACCGACGAGCCGCTGCTTACCGTAGCGTCAGTTGCTCCGTAGCCGCCAAAGATGGTGGTGCCATTGCTCTTCGATACGCTGTAGAGCGAACTGCCTCCTGATACAATCCATGTGCCAGAGTAAGGAACCTTGAAGGCAAAGGCCGTTCCGCTCTGGGTGAACGAGTACCAGTTGCTGGTGCTGAGCGATGCCTTATAGCACGACTGCGTCAGCGACGATCCGTTTTCGAGCGACGGATAGGCATATACCGTTCCACTCTGTACGTAGAGTTTAAAGCCGCCCTCGGTGTTGGCATCGATGGCTACCTCTGGACTGCTCTTAGTGGTATAGGCAAATACCGTAGCCCCCTTGATATACAGGTTACCGTTGGAGTCGATGGCATCGTTGCCGGTTGAGTAGCCCCCCACAAAACCGCCAGAGAGTGTCATCGTGCTGGCAGAGTTGATGGCGTCGTCAGCAGAATAGGCATAGATGACACCGCCCGTCACGTCGAGCGTGCTCTTGGTCTCCACAGCCTCGTGGTAACTGGCCTTTGCATAGGTCGTACCGCCACTGATAATAATCGCTCCGTCGGCCTTGATAGCCTTCGGCGACGTCTTCAGCGCGTCAGCCAGACGCTCGGTGGTGCTCGAACTGGTAGTCGTGCGGATGGTGGTGTTAGTGGTGCTTGAGCAGTAGGCTATCTGACCGGTTGTGGTGGCTGAGATAACGCCGTTGCTGATGGTCAGCGTACCGTCCACGCTAATAGCCTTGCCGCCAGCCCCCGTGCTGCTTAGCGTCAGTGTGCCGCCACTGATAGTCATGTTGCCGTCGGCGCTCATCGCTGCACAGGCTTTCACCTCGCTGTCATCGCTGTCCCACGCAGCACTGCCCTTGGTTGTGATGGTGTAGGTTCCGTCACTAACGGTTATTCCTCCATCCGCCTTGATTCCCTTTGAGGCTGCTGCCGTCGTGGTGATATTCAGCGTGCCGCCCTCCAGATAGACGTTGCCGCTGTCCTCATCCTCGTGGTCGGTGGTCTCACCCGTCGATGTCGTACCGCCCAGGTCGCACTGTATGCCGTCGTCACCCACGCCACTGATGGTCACCACGCCGCTCTTCATCTGGAAATACTCCTCGCAGTTGATGCCGTCGCTGACGGTCGAGGTGATATTCAGCGTCAGGTTCTTGATGGAAATATACGAGGCCGACTTGATGCCGTGCTTGTAGTTGCCCACCACGTTCAGTGTACCATTGCCCTGCAACTGTAACTGACCTTTTGAGTAGATGCAGGCCTTCTGCGAACCGCTGCCGTCGGTCAATGTGCTTACCGTGCCCTTCTTGGCACTCAGTTGTATGCGCTTCGAGTTGGTAATGTTGATAGCAGCACCACTGGGGTTGGTCAGCGTCACGCCATTCAGCGATACTGTGCATTTGTAGGAGCCTCCCAGCGTTAGCGAACCATTGGTCGTTGTACCGCTCAGCACGTAGGTTATCTCGTCATCGTCGACAGCCGCTGTGTTACTCTGCGTGATGGTGACATGAGCACCGCTGACGGTGGCAGAGACGTAGTTGGCGATGTTGCCGGCCACGATAACCGTTGCCGACGAACCATTATAAATAATGTGAACCTCGTTGGCATCCAGCGTTCCAGCTCCAGCACTGGTGATGTCACTTAACGTGTAGGAGTCTGAACCGATGGTCATCGTCGTGCCATTGTTGAATGTTGCGGGTGAACTCGATGTGAGGTCTGCTGCGTTATAAGTTTTCGTTCCGCTGCCCGTAGTGATGCTCAGTGTCTGTGCCGATAAATCATTGACCATTGACCATTGACCATTGAACATGATGGCCAAAAAAAGTATTCTGAATAGCTGTCTCATTTCACGTTCAGTTTAAAGGTTCCCTGCTTTGTTTTAATCACATACACGCCACGGCGCATTTGGTTCTTGCTCACCTTTTTGCCTTGCAGGTCGTAGATTTCTGTAGCCTCGTTCAGATCAGCCTTCATGACTTCGCTGATACCTGTAGTCCCAGTTTCATCAGTTGCCGAGAAGTACATCTTGCTTAGGTTCGTAAGGGTGAACGCTTGCGTTCCTACCGTCAGGGTAGTACCGCTGATGCTCAGCGTAACGTCCGAAGCAACGGAAATTGAAGCCTTTGCTCCGTCCGTCGTCTCAAAGGTCAGGTAAGTATAATCTTCGGCTTGAGCCGTCAGCGTCCCTACCAGCATTGTCAAAAATAAAATGATTTTCTTCATATTCATTATGTAGTTTTTGATGTCGCAAAGATAAGAATTATCGGGGCTTTCGCCAAATAACTTCAACGAACGCCCCTATTCCTTCAACGAACACTTAACGATTCACCATTTTCTTTCCGCCCTTGATTAAGATGCCTTCATCTTGTCTCACAAAACATATTATACATTCAGCATATATTCAATGCTTTTTCGATGTCATGATGCTCAATACCATGTCATCAGTCTTACACATGGCCTCGGCACCAATGCTGGTGAGATTGTGGATGCTTTTGTCAACATCATCGTCCACAATGCCTTCATCCTGCGACACGCATTTACCCTCCATAGCCAGCAGCGCAGATAGCAAGGCAGTGCTAACGCCACTTGTGATCTTCAGCGAACACGAGGGCTTGGCACCGTCGCATATCATACCTGTCAGGTTGGCAATCATATTCTTAACAGCATAGCAGATGCGCTCGTAGTCACCTCCCATCAGGTAGGTAATGCCACAACTGGAACCTATCGATGCCACCACGCAACCACAGAGTGCCGACAACTTTCCAAGACTCTGCTTGATATAGATGGCCGTCAGGTGACTCAGCATCAGGCCACGCAGCAGTTCTTCCTCCGTATTCTCGTTTTCTTTGGCATACACGCATACGGGGTTCGTGGCACAAATGCCTTGATTGCCTGAGCCGGAGTTCGACATCACGGGAATCATGGCTCCACCCATACGGGCATCGCAAGCCGAAGCCGTTCGCGAGATAATGTGAGAATAAATGCTATTGCCGAAGATGCCCTTGGCCAATGGACGATCGATGGTCTTGCCGAGGTTATGACCGTGGTTGCCCTTCAGCGCCTCGCGGGCTGCATTCATGTTGTAGGTTCGCGCCTCCTCAATAAAGCGTATCTCGTCCAAAGGGGCAGTAGTGGCAAAGTCGTACACAAGTCGCATGTTGAGTGCAATCTCGTCATCTCCATCGCTCGCCGTCGTACGAGAGTAACTGGCATCGCCAGCAACAAAATGGGTATGACTGCCAGCGATGATAGCCCTTTCCTCGCGGTCACCTGCCGATGCAATAACCTCAATGTACAGTTTGTCACACTCGCCCTCCTTTAACTGGATATCAATTCTGTTCTCCGAGATATATTGTCTGCCCTCTTCGAGTGCCTCGGGAGTAAGATCCTTCAGCACCTCCAACTGGTATTCACTCTTGCCGATGAGCGCTCCCAGGGCAATGGCGATGGGAAGTCCTATCATGCCTGTGCCTGGAATACCAACACCCATGGCGTTCTTTAAGATATTGGCACTCAGCAGGGCCACAATCTTTTCCGGCCTACAGCCTAACTGCTCTTTAGCTTTTGCCGTACATAGTGCCACCGCCATCGGCTCGGTACAACCGATAGCAGGCACCACCTCTTGATGTACCAAGGCAATAATTTGTTCGCGTATCTCTTTAGTTATCATAGATCTAATGTATATTCCCGTACTTCTTCGATGTTCATTTCACAAAACATATTAATGTGTTTGCAAAGATACGAAAAAAAGAAGTATATTTGCTCCCTTTGTACCCAATTATTAACAAAAGTTGATTCTTGACGTGATTCGGCAGAGTCATCCTAAAAGCCTAGTGCGAGCAAATTTATTTGCAATTATTCGGATAATCAAAGATTATTTATTACCTTTGTCCCCCTGAACAGATTCACAAATTGTAAGACTATAACGATTATGAAACAAAAACTCATTTTATCCTTAATGCTGGTAGGGTGTCTGACGACAGCCATTGAGGCAGTGAAGGCACAGACACAAAGACAGTTGTTTGACTTCGGCTGGCAGTTTACAAAAATTGTAAATGGTAAATCGTCAAATAGTAAATTAGTTGATTTGCCTCACGACTGGGACATCTACGAAGGTCCCAATTCGGGCAAAGGTGCTACGGGAACTGGCGGTGGATGGTTCGAGGCAGGTAAGGGCGAATATCGGAAGACGTTTGCCATTGACCATTTACCATTGACCATTGACCATTCTCTGGTGAAACTCCACTTCGAGGGTGTGTATCAGAAGGCTGAGGTCTTTGTGAATGGGCAGAAGGCAGGACAGCATCACTATGGCTACACGCCATTTACCGTTGATGTGACGAAGTTTCTTTATAAAGACAAACGCGAGAACGAGGTCGTCGTTAAGGTGGACAATAGCGAGCAGCCTAACTGTCGCTGGTACTCTGGTTCAGGCATCTATCGCCACGTGTGGTTAGAGACGATGCCCGCGCTGCATATTGCCGAGAATGGCGTATTCGTCACTACGCCGGATGTGAGTGCTAACAAAGCAACAGTCAAGGTTGAGGTAACGGTGCAGAACGAGGGCAACAATGACCAGCAAGGCATTGTTGAGGTAGAGGGTCAGCAGCAAAAAGTGTCGTTAATGGCTGGCGAGAGCAAGGCTGTCACCTTCACTTACACCATCAACAATCCCCAACTCTGGTCGCCCGAGTCGCCATATCTTTATACAACTGAAGTAAGTCTATCCACTCCCCTCTCTGCCCAGAGAGGGGCTGGGGGTGAGTCTGTCAAATTCGGCATCCGCTCATTCTCGTTTGATGCCGAGAATGGCTTTATGCTGAATGGCAAGAAGGTGCTCATCAACGGTGCCTGCGTTCACCACGATGATGGTGTGCTTGGCGCTATGGCCTTCGATGATGCCGAAATCCGCAAGGTGCGCCAGATGAAGGAGGCGGGCTTCAACCTCATCCGCACCAGTCATAATCCTACGACGCGCGCCTTCCTTGATGCCTGCGACTCGATAGGTATGCTCGTCATCGATGAGGCTTTCGACGGCTGGCGCACACAGAAGAATCCTTACGACTACTCTACGGTCATCGACTCCTGCTATCGCGAGGACATCCACGCGATGGTGCTGCGCGACCGCAACCACCCGAGCATCATCTCGTGGAGCATCGGCAACGAAGTCATCGAGCGCAAGGACATCCGCGTGGTCTATACCGCACGACAGATGAAGAAGGCCATTCACGAATATGATACGACACGCCCCGTCACCGAGGCTCTCTGTGCCTGGGACCGTGACTGGGAAATCTACGATCCACATGCCGAGGTGCTCGATGTGGTGGGCTATAACTACATGATCTTCAAGCACGCCTCTGACCATCAGCGCGACCCCAAGCGCGTTATCTGGCAGACGGAGAGTTATCCGCGTGATGCCTTCCGCAACTGGGCTGTGGTGAATGACTTCCCCTACGTCGTGGGCGACATCGTGTGGACGGGTCTCGACTATCTGGGCGAGAGTGGCATAGGACGTAACTACTATAAAGGTGAGCGCGAGGGCGAGTCGTGGATTGAGGGTGGACAGCCCGAATGGCACGGTGCTCCTTGTGGCGATGTGGACATAACAGGCTGGAGAAAACCAATAAGTCATTATCGTGAGATGCTTTGGAAAGAAGCATACGATGGAGAATTCCCTTCTGTACTTTACCTCGCCGTAAAAGAACCCAATGGCTACTACGGCGACATCAAGACCACGATGTGGAGTGTATGGCCCACATGGGAGTCGTGGAACTGGCCAGGATGGGAGGGAAAGCCCATCGAAGTGGAGGTCTATACTAAAGCACCAGAGGTGAAACTCTATCTGAACGACAAACTCATTGGTACGAAGCAGGTAAACCGCGACACCGAATATAAGGCCATCTTTACCGTGAACTACGAACCTGGAATATTGCGGGCCGAGGCCAGCGCACAAGGTAGGCTTCTCTGTACCGCTGGCGAGCCTGCTCGTCTGCGCCTCACTCCTGACCGCACCGTGATGGCAGCCGACGGTCAGTCGCTCACCTACGTCACTGTTGAAGTTGTCGACAAGAACGGATACGTCTGTCCTAATGCTACCATCGACTGCGAGGCTACTGTAAAGGGAGCAGGTTCGCTGCAGGCCTTCGCCTCTGCCGACCTAAAGGATACGGAGCCTTATACCTCTCCTCGTGTAAAGACGTGGAAGGGCCGCGCCCTCCTCGTCGTCCGTAGCACGCAAAAGAAAGGCTCCGTCAACGTGAGCATCAAGAGTTCTCTGCCTAAAGCCAGCCTGACCCTGAAGAGCAAGTAGCGGTATGCTGTGGCTGCGAATTACAACAGAAAACGGAATTAATAGATAACGCAATGAATAGAAAGGAAAAGTTTTTCGAGTTTGTGAATGTCGTGGAAGGGCATCACATGACCGCCGTATTGCTCATGCTGCTTCTCGTGGGAGCAACGACGGCAAAGGCACAGGAGCATCTGCAGCGTAGTGCGAAAGCCTCGGAGGTGAAGAAGGCGTTCACGACGGTGAAGGAGTTGCCAATAACGAGTGTGAAGAACCAGTATCGCAGTGGCACGTGCTGGGACTACGCCACGCTGGGCTATTTCGAGAGTGAGATACTGCGGAAGACGGGTAAAACCTACGACCTGTGTGAGATGTTCGTGGTGAACAAGGACTATATGGACTGTGCCACCCACTATGTGCGCATGCATGGCTACAGCCAGATATCGGAGGGCGGCTCGTGCGACGATGTGCTGGAGGTGATCCGTCAGTACGGCATCTGCCCTGAGGATGCTATGCCGGCACCAGGCTCGCTGACGGGCGACTCGCTGGCCAACTTCAAAGTGTTCTTCCCGGAACTGGAGCGGACGGTGAGTGGCATCGTCAGGAAGAATGCCAAAGAGCCTATGCCCCATTGGCAAGACAGCGTCCAGGCGGTCATAGAGAAATATGTAGGCCGCTGTCCCGAATCGTTCGTGTATGAGGGAAAGACATATACACCAAAATCGTTTGCAGAGAGTCTTGCGCTTAACTTTGATGACTATCTGAGTCTCACAAGTTATACTCATCATCCGTTCAACGAATGGTTTGTTATTGAATCACCTTACAAATGGCGGCTGAAACCCAGTTACAACATCCCTATCGAGCAGTTGATGGACGCGCTCGACAAGGCCTTGGATGCTGGCTATACGGTGGCCTGGGGCGGTGACGTGACAGGGGACTTCACCCGCACCGGACTGGCCATGCTGCCCGATGGTGTGACACCCACACAAGCACTGCGTCAGGAGCAGTGGGACGACTGGCGTTTCACCTACGACCACGTGATGCTGATCTACGGCAAGGCCCTCGACGAACAGGGCAAGCCTTACTACATGGTGAAAAACTCATGGGGCAAGAGCGGACAATATGAGGGCATCTGGTATATGTCGCGTGACTACATGGCGCTGAATACCACCTACCTGTTCCTCAACCGCCAGGCACTTCCAAAGGATTTCGTGTCGGCAACTGCCCAGAAGGCTGATAGTGGCAAGCCATCAGAGACTGGGCTGAAAAAGGTGTATGACGAAGACATCAATCCCCTTGAGCAGATAGACAAGGCTCTGGTCAAGGCAAAGGCTGACGGTAAGTATGTCATCTGTCAGGTGGGGGGCAATTGGTGTCCCTGGTGCCTGCGCTTTGCTGACTTCATCACGAACGACACGGCCATCAGCAAGGTCATCAGCGAGAACTTTGAGTATATCCACGTGAACTATAACCCTCGGAAGTCTAAAGACGAAAAAAAGGCAGCACAGGCTGCTGCCTTGATGAAGCGTCTGAACGATTGCGGTCGTTTCGGCTACCCAGTGTTTGTCGTGCTCAATGAAGAAGGCGACGTCCTTCACATTCAAGACTCCAGTTTCCTGGAGGAGGGCCAGGGCTACGACCAAAAGAAGGTGTTGCGCTTCTTCAAGAACTGGACACCTAAGGCCGTCCCCAGACAGCCTTAGGCATCCGTTCCCTCATGTCATTACCAGATCTTGATGCGGTTCTTCTTGGGAATGAACAGTTTGCCTTTCTTGATACCGAAGGCATCGTACCATTCGTCAATCTGGGGTAGGGCACCGTTTACGCGAACTGCATTGGGAGAGTGGACGTCCTGATTCAGCAGCATGTCCATATACTGCTCGCGGTTATTGCTGGCCCACACACGAGCCCAGCCGAGGAAGAAGCGCTGGTCGGCTGTGAACCCGTCGATCACGCGGTTGTTGCCGGTATTGTGGAGAGCCTGCAGGGCAATGTGCAGACCGCCGTTGTCGCCGATGTTCTCGCCGAGGGTCAACTTGCCATTCACCTTCTTGCCATTGATGACTTCGATAGTAGAGAAGTAGTCGGCCAGACGTTCGGCTCGCTTGTCGAAGGCGGCCTTGTCGGCAGCCGTCCACCAGTTGCGCTGGTTGCCTGTGACGTCGAACTGACAGCCCTGATCGTCGAAGCCGTGACTCATCTCGTGACCTATCACACCACCGATGGCTCCGTAGTTCTGCGCATCGTCAGCCTCTACATCGAAGAACGGGGGCTGGAGGATACCGGCGGGGAAGCATATCTCGTTGGTGGTGGGGTTATAGTAGGCGTTGATGGTCTGTGGATTCATGTGCCACTCCTCCTTATCTACGGGCTTGTTCACCTTGCGGTTCAAGGCGTCAATCCAGTTCCATTCACTCACGTTGGCCAGGTTCTCGTAGAGCGAGAGTTGGTCGTCAATCTGCATCTGGCTGTAGTCTTTCCACTTGTCGGGATAGCCTATCTTGATATGGAAGTCGGCCAGTTTCGTCTTGGCTTCACCCTTCGTGGCATCGCTCATCCAGTCGAGGGCGTCGATGCGCTGACCGAGGGCCGTCTGCAGATTGCGTACCATCGTGAGCACGCGCTGCTTGCTGCTCTCAGGGAAATACTTTTCGCAGTACATCTTACCGATGGCATTGCCCAGCACACCGTTGACCAGAGAGGTGGCCTGCTTCCACACGGGATCATCCTCTGGCTGACCTGTCAGCGACTGTACGAAGGTGAAGTAGGAGCGGCGCAGGTCCTGCGTCAGGCAAGAGGCGGCACCAGAGATGATGCGTACCTCGGCGTAGGCCTTCAGGTCGTCGAGTGGGGTGTCGGCCAGTATCTTCTCCACCTCATGAAGCGGTTCGGGCTGTTCCACCACGAGTTGCTTGAAGGCGGGGAATCCCGTCACCCAGAACACGGTGGGCCAGTCGATGCCGGGGAAGTCGCGCACCAGTTCGTCGTAGGTCATCTTGTGGTAGTTGGCATCGATGTCGCGCAACTTTACCTTGTCGTAACTGGCCTCGGCAATGCGTTTCTCGATGGCGTACACCTTCTCCACGCGCTCCTTGGCTGTTGCCTCGTCGTAGCCAAGAGCCATGAACAGGCGTTTGCCGTAGGCTTTGTAGGCCTCGCGCACGGCCTGTGTCTGCGGGTCTTCGTTGAAGTAGTAGTCGCGGTTGCCCAGTCCGAGTCCCGACTGCGATATGCTGACGATGTTGTTGTCGGCATCGCGGAGGTCGGCACCGGCTCCCCAGGCAAACATCATCGTGGCCTCGCCGCGACGGTCAATCTCGGCTGTCACGCGCTGATATTCCTTACGGTCCTTGATGGCGCGAATGCGCTCGATGTAGGGCATGATGGGTGCCAGCCCCTGCTCGTTGCGCGTCAGGGTGTCCATCATCTGGTTGTAGAGTGTCCCGATCTTATAGCCCAGCGAGCCCTTCTCCTGTGGTTTGGTCGAGAACTCCAGGATCATCTCCTGAATCTGTTTCTGGTTCTGCTCATAGAGGTCCATGAAGGCACCGTTGGTCATCTGGTCGTCGCGCAGCGGATGCGTCTTGAGCCAGTTGCCGCAGGCATATTCCACGAAGTTGTCACCTGGTTTCACGTCAAGGTTCATGTTGGCCTTGTCGTAACCCTTGTCCTGTGCGAAGGCTGTCCCTCCGCAAATCAGCATCAATGAGAGGCTGACGATTCTGAATGTTGTTTTCATACCTATATTAACAATAAAGTTATCTCTTAGACGCTACAAATGTACAAATAACTACACAACCTTGTAATAATTTGACGTTGCAATAGTACGAAAAGTTGCGGAAAGCACACGCTGTTCTTACTCGTTTGTCACTTCTATATAGAAACTGAACGGGCGGAAGCCGTCGTTGCAACTGATCATCGCACTCATGGGGTCCTTCATCCATCCGTCGTAGAAATTACCCTCGCCACGAGCCAATGATTCCACAAATGGCCTCATCGATTCCCATGCCGACGGACACAGGCCCTCAGGGCACTGACCGTCAACGGAAATCCATTGCTGCCCCTCCCTGACATCACAGGTATGCTCAATCGGATTCTCGTATTTCGCCATCAGGTCGCCATAAACCGTCTGCCGAATGGCTGTTATTCGTACTTTATTCATATTTTTCTTATATCGTATTGATTGTCCGTTGCAATTCTTCTAAGAACCGGGCGGCGTGCTTACCGTCCATCTGGGCATGGTGGAACTGGAAGGAGATGGGGAGCGTTGTCTTCAGCCAGCCCTTGCGGTAGCGGCCCCAGACCAGGAAAGGGTTGTTGAAGATGCCGTTGTATTGGTTGACGATACTGTCGAGTTCCGTGCCCGTGACTGCTGACGTGCCCACGATGATGGCTTCATCGTCCAGTATGTCCTGACAAGTCTGGCTGATGGTCTCTGTCAGATGCAGGTAGTTGGCATTAAACGCCTCCAGATCGTCGGTGACGGCCACGTCGCAGAAACTGAGTCCGCCCTTGACGTTATCCGCTATCACGTTGATGGCCATGCGGTCGTATCGGTACAGTTTCCCGTCCTGTGGCAACAAATAGAACTCCTCAATCTTTGAAGCAGCCTGGCCGATGCACCAGCACAGCAGCATGTTGAACTTCATGCCGCGTCGTCGGCTCACCTTACGCAGCCGCGTCACGTCGAACGTCTTGGTGAGCGTCACCATCGGCATGGGTGACTTCGTCCACAGTTCGAAGGCAATGGCTCTATTGGTGTTCTTGGGATCGATTTCCTGTTTCATTGTTTTATTGGTTTTCGACCACAAAAGTACGCATAATTGTCGAGACAGCCAAGCATTTGGGATATTTTGCACGAATTTGTGACGAATGGCGCGATTAAAGCGAGGGGAAAGTTAAGGGACATCAAGAAGGAAATCATCTAAAAAATAAGAGGGCCGACAGCAGATTCGTCTGTCAGTCCTCTCGTTGAGTTTAATGTGCCCCAAGAGATTTTTAAGAACTCAAATTTGGTTTTGTTTGAACACGAATCGCACGTAATCGTACGAATTTTTCTTTCCTTGAATTATTCGTGAAATTAGTGTAATTCGTGTTCGTTAAAATTAATCCGTTTTAAGAACTCAAATTTGGTTTTGTTTGAACACGAAT